>JAGCVY010000056.1 GCA_017962105.1 Lachnospiraceae bacterium | reverse complement strand
GAAGGTAGGAGTAGGCTCGGTAATGCCACGCTCGGTACCTGCAAGCTTAGCGGTGAAACCGGACAGGAAGTAGTACTGGTTCTGCTCAGGAGTCAGGATGGAAACCGGAGGCAGAACGCCGAACGCATCTGCGGAAAGGAAGATAACGTTCTTGGCAGCCGGACCTGCGGAGGTCGGGTTAACATTCAGAACGATGTTCTTAATGTGGTTGATCGGATAGGAAACACGGGTGTTCTCGGTAACGCTCTTGTCAGCGAAATCGATCTTGCCCTCGCCGTCAACGGTAACGTTCTCAAGGAGAGCGTCTCTCTTGATCGCGTTGTAGATGTCGGGCTCGGAATCCTTATCGAGGTTGATAACCTTAGCATAGCAGCCGCCCTCGAAGTTGAAGACGCCGTTGTCATCCCAGCCGTGCTCGTCGTCACCGATGAGGAGACGCTTCGGGTCGGTGGAAAGAGTGGTCTTGCCGGTTCCGGAGAGACCGAAGAAGATAGCGGTGTTCTCACCGTTCATATCCGTGTTAGCGGAGCAGTGCATCGAAGCGATGCCCTTGAGAGGAAGGTAGTAGTTCATCATGGAGAACATACCCTTCTTCATCTCGCCGCCGTACCAGGTGTTGATGATAACCTGCTCGCGGGAAGTCGTGTTGAAAGCAACACAGGTCTCGGAGTTGAGGCCGAGCTCTGCAAAGTTCTCAACCTTCGCCTTGGAAGCGTTGTAAACAACAAAGTCAGGCTCGAAGGAAGCAAGCTCATCCTCGGTAGGCTGGATGAACATGTTCTTGATGAAATGTGCCTGCCAAGCAACTTCCATAACGAAACGAACAGCCATGCGGGTGTCCTTGTTAGCGCCGCAGAATGCGTCGACAACGAAGAGTCTCTTGTTGCTGAGCTCTTTCTTAGCGATATCCTTAACAACAGCCCAAACCTCTTCGCTCATCGGATGGTTGTCGTTCTTATACTCATCGCTGGTCCACCAAACGGTGTCCTTGGAGTTCTCATCCATAACGATGTACTTGTCTTTAGGAGAACGTCCGGTGTAAATACCGGTCATAACGTTAACCGCACCAAGCTCGGTGTCCACACCAACCTCAAAGCCGGTGAGATCCTTCTTGGTCTCTTCTGCGTACAACATCTCGTAAGAGGGATTGTAAACAATCTCAGTGGTTCCGGTGATGCCGTACTTTGTCAAATCAATGTTTGCCATGCTGTGCACCTCTTTCTTATCAATATAAGACCTCTGCGGCCTTTTTGTACAAGCGCAAAATGCTACTCGGACGGACTCAAGCCCAATCAAAATCATTATACACTAAGTTCCAAAATAAAGTCAATTTCTTTTTCGGAAAATGTAACGGCCGTTTTTCGGAAAATGTTGACACTGATTTCCGGTAATATTCCGTAAGTTTCAGACATACAAAAGGCCGGACAGGGACAACCTATCCGGCCTGATTCCTTCATGCTTTTATTTCTTCGATTTTTTCTTCACGAACACGACAACGCCGGTGAGAACCGCCAGTGCAGCGACCGCTGCCAGGATGATCGCCCACACGGGAGTGGACGACCCGCTGCTGTTGCCGTCTCCCGCGGATGCGGGCGTCGGCGTGGGCTGCGGCGTCGGCGTGTCCTTAGGTGCTTCCGTCGGAGCGGTGGTTGCCGTGGGCTCGGGCGTCGCGGTAGGTTCCGGTGTCGCGGTGGGCTCCGGCGTAGGAGTGATCTCCGCCGCGATCTCCTCCGCGGTCTTTAAGCGGAGCATGGCGTATACCACAGCGTCGCCGGAGAGCACGGTGTCCTTCGTGTACTCCTCGTCGTAAGTCTTGGAGAGATACCAGCCGACAAATACCCAGTCCTTCAGCTTCGGCTCCTCCGGGAGCTCTTCGCCGACGGCGTAGCGCTGGCCGTTGACCATGTAGGTCACCTGGGCGGATCCGGTCACGATCACGTCGTAGGTCTTTACGTCCGTGGTCGTGCAGATGATCATGAAGTTCCGAAGGTCGGTGGGGTCGGTGATGCCATTTTCCGCCAATGCAGCCATAACCGTGTCGTAGTCATACCAGATCACCAGACGGTCGCCGCTCTTCTCCCTGCGGGTGGGCTCCACCGGGATCCACCACTTCTGCTTGCTCTCGCTGTCGAGGATCAGCTTCGGCTCACCGGTTCCGGTGTACACGATGGCGATGGAACGGCCCTTGGCGAACCAGGTCGCCTTCGCGCCCATCGAGATGTAGGTGGAATCCCATTCCTTGGCGGGTGCAAGTCCGTCAGCGTTGCTCCAGATGGAAACGCCGGCGATGGCGGTGTTTCCGCCCTGGCTGCCGCCGTTGTCCTTCAGGGCGCTGCCGCGCTTCACGCTCTTCGCGCCGTCCATAAGACCCTTGACCACGGTGGGATAATTCCACTCCGCCTTGCTCCGGTTGATGTATGCGTGGCTCTCGCCGCCCGCTTTCGAGTCGCTGCCGTTGTCCCAGATGACGATCGGGATCCCGTATGCCTGGGACAGTCTTCCCATGCATTCGGCCCATTTGACGCGCTCCTCGGTGTTGCCCTTCTCCGTCGCGCTGGTCTCGCCGATGACAACCGGAATCCCGTTGTCGAGGAAGACGCTGCGGATCGCCTTGAAGATCGCCTCAACCGACGCCGCATCCGAATCGCCGAAGGTCTTCTGCGTGTCCTGCAGGCAGAAATTGTAAGGTGCATAGCAGTGCACCGAGGCAATCAGATTGTTTACGACTGCGCCGTTATAGGAAGGAAGCGAAACGGCTTCCATAATGTTGGTGGAACTCGAGGCAGCATAGCCCGGGATCATCAGGCAGCGCTCCGCGTTATGGCCCTTGCCGTTGGCACGGACGGTTTGCGCAAACACCTGATTAAGGTAATTGACCGCCTGATATGCCTCCTTGTTTCCGGTCCACTCGACGGAGGAACCGGCCATGCGGGGCTCATTCATTCCCTCAAAGATGAGATGCTGGTCGTACTCCGCAAAATACTCCGCGATCTGCCCCCAGACCGCCTCCAGCTCAACGCCGACCGTGCGGTACTCCTTGTCGAGGGCCTTGATGTTCAGCCAGCTCTCGTGATGCACGTTGAGGATCACAAAAAGATCCTCCTCGCAGCACCAATCCACGACCTCCTTCACCCGCGCAAGGAAATCCTCACGGATCTTGAAGTTGTTACTCTTGTCGATCTCCTGCGCCCATGTGACCGGGATGCGGATGACATTAAATCCGCCTTCCTTCACCGCATGGATCAGCTCCTTCGTGACCTTCGGGTTGCCCCAGGAAGTCTCGTGGGATGCGCCGATGCCGCCGGTGGCATCAAAGGTGTTGCCGATATTCCAGCCGATACCCATCATATCGACCACCTGCGCGGCCGTTTTTCCGGTCAGCTCGCTTGATGCGGCATTTTTCGCAGCCTTCACATGAAATGCCGAAAGGATCAGATCCCAATCCAGCACGATCGCTCCGATCAGGGTCGCAAGCAGCACGAACAGGCAAATCCATCTGACCCAGTTTCTTCTTTTTCCTTTTGTTTGCATACAATCCTCCGCGTATACTGATACAAGAGGGTGGGTAAACTGTCATTTTTTGAGTCTGACAGAATTCCGCCCTCTTGTTATTTTATCGGAAAATGTTCCTCTTCGTCAATGAATTTTCGCTGTTTCGGCGATTTTCCGGCGTGGATTCCCCTGCGCCGTATAATCCGTCAAATTCGCGGACATAGTAAACTACTCCTTGCAGGCACAGGCACGCTTCAGCACAAGCCACGCCAGAACCTGAGTCCCGGCAAACACGGCAATCAGTATAAGCCAGCCCGGACCGAAGATGTAATTTGACGTATACTGCATCCACGCTGCAGATTCCCAGAACAGGAAAAACGGTATTGCCAGCGTCATCATCGTCAGACAGCAGATTATCCCGATTGTCAGGTTTAATCTTGCCGAAGGAAACAGGGCGCCGAGTACTGCCCCGAGGATGTCCCAGACCGTCGTAACAGTGACGACGATCAACACCGTGATGATGCTTCCGAAGAAGACGCGCTCCGCAAAATCCGCTCCGATTGTCAGTCTGCTGCAGAGGAATCCGATTGCCATGGAGATGGCCGTGCAGATTCCGATGGTTCTCCACTTGGCGATGAAAAGTGATTTAGCCCGGTCCTTCGGCGTAACGGGAGCTGCCTTCAACACCCGGTTCCAGCCCTGCTGGCGGTCCGTAAAAAGAACCGACGACCACGACACAAACGTGAAGAGAAGGACCGGTACCCCGGCAAGGAAAAACGCGCAAAACCGATACATGGAATTCAGATAACGGTCCGCCATCTCTGCCAACCACTGATTGTGTTGCTGACGGAACCCGATATAGACATAGTCTAATACCGTTCCGGTTCCTTCAAAGTTTTCAATGCTTTCCGGCATTCCCAGGTTCCGATACCCGTCATAATTCTTGAAGAAACTCCACAGAAAGATCGCGCCGTAGCCGAATGTCAGAAAGAAATAGATAATCCTGCTCACAACGAGTCTGTCGTGATATCGCAGAGCCCGATACATTTTTTTCATCTCGCTGCCTCCTCCCCGTAAGCACCGGTAAACACCAGAATGTCATCCAGCGTGGCGGGATCGATCGCCATGCCGGGACATTTCGCCGCAACCCTCTCCCGGTCTTTCACCATGACCTCGGCGCTGTACCGACTGTGGCGGATTCCGACGATGTCCGGGCGGTCGATCCCCGAAACTTCGTCGGGCCCGCATTTTACGATTCCGTAGGAATTCAGGATGGTGTCAATCTCGCCGGAAAATACAACCCTGCCCTTGTGGATCATCGTCGCGCCGTCCGCATACCGGTCCAGCTCCCCCGGCATGTTCGTGGAGACCAGGATTGACCGTTCCCCGTCCTTCATGTATTCCATAAGGCACTGCAGTATGATTTCCCGCGAACCCGGGTCAAGGTTGGCCGTCGGCTCGTCCAGGACAAGAAGCTCGGCGTTGTGGGAAAGCGCGCACGCGATCTGCAGTTTCTGCATCATACCGCGGGAGTACGTTTTGATCACCTGCTTCTCCCCGATGCCGAAAATATCCAGATATCTGTTGTACGCCTCATCATCCCACTGCGGATACAGCCCCGCGAAAACCTTCCCCACCTGCCTTGCATTCAGGGACTGTCCGTAGGGAATCGTGTCGAACACGACGCTCATCCGGGCACGCTCCGCGGGATCGTCATCCGACTGCGGACGGTCAAACAGATACACGGTTCCCTGATCCGCCCCGTACTGCCCCGCAAGCACATTGAGAAGCGTCGTCTTCCCCGCGCCGTTCTCCCCCACAAGGAGCATGACCGTTCCCTTCGGCACGGAAAAACCGACATCGTACAGGCACCCTTTCTTCGATCTGCTCACGCCCTCAAAGCGCACCGCATCCGTATATTCACTCATCTTCCCCACCTCCGTAAAATACGCCTACCATCTCCTGCAGTTCCTCTATCGTAACCCCCGCCTTGCGCGCTCTCCCGCACGCGTCCTCCAAAAGTGTTTCGATCCTCCGAAGCTGTTCCTCGCGGTACATCTGCGGATTCTGGCCCTTGACGAACGAGCCCTTCCCCGTGAACGACTCGATATAGCCGTCCTGCTCCAGTTCCTCATAGGCCCGTTTCGTGGTCATAAAGCTGATGCGAAGCTCCGTCGCAAGATTCCGCATGGACGGCAAAGCCTCCCCGGCCCGCAGTTTCCCCTCAAGGATCTGCGACTTGATCTGCTCCGAGATCTGCAGATAAATCGGCTCCCCGCTGGAGTTGCTGATCACAATCTTCATCGCTTCTCTCCTTTCCGGATTTGTCACTGACATCGTCTCCCCTGTTTCACAACAAGCTGTTCAAATTGTATAACTTACATTTATACAATTATATCATTTATAACAATTTGTCAAGAGGTGTCTTTCATTTTTTTCGGAAAATACCATTCTTCCCCGCAAAATTCCATCCCGCCCTGCGCGGTTTTACATTTTCCGCGGGGTGTGCTATACTTAGCGCGGTGCTTCGGAAATGCCGAAGCACCGCCGTAATCTGCAGAAAGGGAGGCCGTATCCGATGGACGAAATTCATTTTTCATCCCCTGCGCTGTCCGAGCGTATTCAGCTGCTGGCGCTTGACTCGGCGACCTCCACGAACCTTCTTGTGAAGGACCTCGGCGCGAAGGGGGCGCCCGAGGGAACCCTGATCACGGCGTTGGAGCAGACCCAGGGGCGCGGAAGACTCGGACGGAGGTTCGAATCCCCTGCGGGCAGCGGGCTTTATTTTACGATCCTGCTGCGGCCGGATCTGCCGGCGGCCGAAAGCCTGCAGATCACGATCCTCGCGGCTGTGGCAGCCGCGGAGGGCATCGCGGAAGTGACCGGGCTTGCACCGGAGATCAAGTGGGTCAACGACCTGTACTTAAACGGCCGGAAAATCTGCGGCATTCTGGCGGAATCCGCCCTGAAGCCGGACACCGGGCACATTGACTACACGGCCCTCGGCATCGGCGTCAACCTGACGGAACCGGAGGGAGGATTCGGTGGCACCGCCTCCGGCGTGGCAGGAGCACTGTACCCGTACGGTACGCTTCAAAAGGATCAGACGGAGGAGCTTCGCACGGCTCTGTTGGCGGCGACAGCAAACCGGATCCTGCGGTATTACGATGAACTGAAGAAGGGCGGAGCGGTGAGCTATATGGCACGCTACCGCGCATCGAACTACCTTTTCGGGAAGGACGTCCTGCTGGTGGACGACATCACCCGCCCCGAACTGGCACGCAAGGCCCGTGCGGAGGCCATTGACGAGGAGGGCCGGCTGATCGTCACGCTGCCGGACGGAACCAAGGAGACGGTTGTATCGGGGGATGTGACCGTGAAACTGAACTGAGAAAGAAGATGACAGAATGAATATTGAAGAGTACAACAAGGCCAAAAAGGCCGGCGAAAAGGAATACGACTACTGTGTGTCGAAGGGTATCCACCCCTATCTGGTGTGCCTCGACGACATGCTCTCCCGCGTGGAGGTCGAGAGCCGCGTAAAGCTGGGGCTCACGGACATCCCGATGGAGAAGATCGTCGGCACCTACAACGAAGGCCGGAGCAACGCCTTCGCGAGAAATTTTATGCCGCTTCTCGACAAGGATTCCGAGTTTGCAATGAAGTGGGCGAACCTGTACGAGTCCATGGAGGCGGAGGGCCTTCGGGAGCCCATCATCGCCTACGAGTTTCTGGACCAGTACTATGTCCAGGAGGGAAACAAAAGGGTCAGCGTCTCCCGCTGCATGGGCGCCGTCACCATCGAAGGCTATGTGACGCGGATCATCCCGAAGAAAAATGACACTAAGGAAATCCAGATGTACTACGAGTTCCTGGATTTCTACGACAAGACGAAGATCAACTACCTCTCCTTCTCAAAGGAGGGCAGCTACACGCTGCTTCTGAAGGCGACCTACGACACCACGGATCAGCCGTGGGACGACACGATGAAGGAGGATTTCCGCTCCACCTACATCGCCTTCAGCAAGGAATTTGCCGCGCGGGGAGGAAGCAAACTCTCCCTCACGACGTCGGATGCATTTCTCGTATACCTGAGCATCTTCGGGTACGCGGAGGCCAAGGACGCTCCTGCTTCCGAATTCCGGGACAACATCGGGAAAATCTGGAACGAGTTTGAGCTGTACAGCCATCACCGCACCATCTCCATTTCCCTGAACCCGACGCAGGAGCCGAAGAAGCACACCCTCTCCATGCTGATCTCGCCGAAGACCTACGCGGCGGCATGGGTTCACGAGAAGCCGAAGGAGATCAGTGCCTGGACCTACGCTCACGAGCTCGGCCGCGAGTACGTCGAGGAAGTCTTCGGCAAGCAGATCAACACGGACGCCGTGTTCGGCGTTTCCGTCGCCGAGGCTGTGGACACCATGGAGAAGCTCATCGCAGACGGGTACAACATCCTCTTCACGACATCGCCGCAGTTCTTCCCGGCCTGCGCGAAAGTGGCTGTGGAGCACCCGGACGTCAAAGTCCTGAACTGCTCCCTGAACCTCTCGTCGCGCCACGTGCGCTCCTACTACCTGCGCATGTACGAGGCCAAGTTCATGATCGGCGCCCTGGCAGGGGCCCTCACGGAGGACAACCGCATCGGTTATGTCGCCGACTATCCGATCTACGGCGTCACCGCCAGCATCAATGCTTTCGCTTTAGGCGCCCGCATGGTCAACCCGAACGCCGAGGTATACCTGGAATGGTCCACCGCCAAGGGGAGCGCCCCCAAGCAGCGGTTCCGTGAGAAGGGCATCACCCTCGTCTCCAGCCGTGACTTAAACGCTCCGGCCAGCATGTCCCGGGAATTCGGTCTCTTCAAGGGCGACGGCATCGGAGTTCTCAAAAACTATGCACTGCCGGTATGGCACTGGGGAAAAATGTATGAGGACATCCTTCGCACCATCTTAAACGGAAACTGGAAGGACGAGGAGGAATCCGCTGACAACCGTGCCCTCAACTACTGGTGGGGCATGTCGGCAGGCGCCATCGATGTGATCTACTCCGACCGCATTCCGACCGGCGCAAAGCTTCTGTTGAAGCTTCTGCGGAACTCCCTCACCACCGGCGGGTTCAATCCATTTTCCGAGTTGTTAAAGTTCCGCGACGGCACGCAGATTGAGGCCGGAGACGGACTCTCACCCGAGGAGATCCTCAATATGGACAAGCTTTTGTACAACGTCCACGGAAGCATCCCTTCCATCGACGAGATCAGCGAAGAGTACCGCGCGTTCCTCGAGGCGCAGGGTATCTTCCGGCCGGAAGCCGGCACCCACCTAAGCGACGCCACCCCGCTGACCGGACAGGACACAACGCCGATCGTGCAGGCCTCCGACAGCATTACGACACAAGAATAGCCATCCGCTCCCAGTCCTGAAAATTTTGTTCCGGAAAGGTTTCCGCATGAAAATCCTTATCGTCTCCGACAAAGAATCAAAATCCCTGTGGGATTACTACGAACCGGGCAAGCTCGATCCGTATGATCTCATTATTTCGTGCGGCGATCTCGCACCGCAGTACCTCTCGTTTCTTGCGACCTTTACCAAGGCACCGGTACTGTACGTACACGGAAACCACGACGACTGTTACGAGCAGACCCCTCCGGACGGATGCACCTGCATCGACGGAAAATTATACCACTTCCGCGGCCTCCGCATTGTAGGTCTGGGCGGTTCCATGCGGTACCGTCCCGGCATTCATCAATACACTGACGCGGAGATGAGCCACCGTGTGCGAAAGCTTCGCTACAGCATCTGGCGCAACCACGGGTTCGACCTTCTGGTGACCCACTCGCCCGCCAAGGGGCTCGGGGACGCCGAGGACCTCACCCACACCGGCTTCGAGGCTCTGGTGAGGCTTCTCGACCGCTACCATCCGGCTTACCATGTCCACGGCCACGTGCACGCGAACTATTCCTACAAAAAGAAGGGGCCGATCCAATACGGCCCCACCACGATACTCAATGTCTACGAATCCTACGTTCTGGAGATTCCCGATCCCCCCGCGCCGGCGAAGAAACGCCGCCGCAGGCTGCGCCGGAAGAAGAGGACTGCCGCAGAGGAGTGATTTTCCGTTTCCGCGTTTCCCGAAAATACGCATTGACAGAACCGTAACCCTGTGATATGCTCTGCGTTGCAATTTCATAACGGTGAGTTCGAAACCATCCTCACCTAAAACAAAACTATGGAGGTTTCTTGATGAAACACTATACCCGCTATTCTGCTTTATTTCTCACAAAAGCAGCTTTGATCGCTGCGCTCTATGTTGTTCTTTCCATGCTGTCCGAGTCCGTGGGACTGTGCAGCGGCGTCATTCAGTGCCGTTTCTCCGAGGCGCTGACGATCCTTCCCGCATTCATGCCGGAATCGATTCCCGGGCTGTACATCGGATGTCTTCTCACAAACATCCTGAACCCGCAGGCCAATCCCTGGGATATCGCCTTCGGACCGGTCGCAACCCTCATCGGTGCCGTCGGGACATACCTGATCGGCCGCGCGGTTCGCAAGGCGGCAGGAAAGAAGCTGTACACCCGCACATTTCTTCGCATCGTGGTGCTTACCGCAATGTTCGCACTGCCGCCGATCCTCGCCAACGCTGCGATCATTCCGCCGATCCTCAAGTTTGCATACGGATATGAAGGCGGCTACTGGTTTTTCGTCCTCACCGTCGGTGCCGGAGAGATCATCGCCTGCGGTGTCTTCGGAGGAATCCTTCTGTCGGCTCTTCTCGGAAACCGCTATACGCGTCAGCTGCTGTTGACCCCGCCGGAGAAAGCCGAGGTTATTGTCAAAAAAGGCGCGGAGGAAAAAACAGTAACTGTTGCACTGACCCCCGACCCGGAAGAGTAAAAAGTAAAGAAATTAAAACGAAGAAGCCCCCGCACAACGGAATCCCGAAGTGCGAGGGTATTTTTTTCCGATCGATCATCATGATCCGCTTACCCGGGCTGTTACCCTCTGCCGGTCACTCTCCCGGCAACCGCAAATCCTGCGAAGATGACAATATCCAGAACCACGATGGTGGAGCCAACCGGCGTGCTTGCAAGAAGCGAAATGATCGTTCCGACAGCGGAGCTCAAAACCGCGATCACCGCCGAGCAGACCGTCACGCCGCGGAAGCTTTTGAACATCCGCATGGCGGAAAGCGCCGGAAAGATGATCAGGGCCGACGCAAGAAGCGAGCCCACCAGGTTCATGGCAAGGACTATGATCACCGCAGTGACCGAGGCAATCAGCAGGTTGTACGCCGAAGTGCGAAGGCCTGCCGCGCGGGCAAAGGTCTCGTCAAAGGTCACGGCAAAGATCCGGTAGTAATAGGCAGCAAAAACAACGATCACGACCACAGACATGGCAAGGCACAGCCATACATCCTTACTTGTGAGGGTCAGAAGCGAGGTCGAGCCGAACAGCGTGCTGCACACATCTCCGGAGATATTCGCGGACACGTTAAACACATTCATCATCAGGTAGCCGACGGCCAGCGCTCCGACGGAGATCATCGCGATCGCGGCATCCCCGTTGATCTTCTTGTTCTGCCCGGTCCACAACAGAAGGATCGCCGCTGCGATCGTGACCGGAAACACAAACCACAGGTTGTTCGTCAGCTTCATCACCGAGGCGATCGCCATGGCGCCGAATGCCACATGGGAGAGACCGTCCCCGATGAAGGAGAACCGTTTGAGCACGAGAATAACCCCGAGCAACGCGGAGCTCAGGGCAATCATCACAGCTACGAAAAATGCATATCTCACAAACGGAAATGAGAAATAATATGCTAACGTCTCAAACATGGTTTCCTCGGAAAAAAGCGCCGCAGTCGTATCAGCGGCCACGGCGCGTGGTGATTAAAGGTCACAATTGTTCACGGTTCTCGGGAACGGAATGACATCGCGGATGTTGCCCATTCCGGTGAGATACATGATGCAGCGCTCGAAGCCGAGGCCGAAGCCGGCGTGGCGGGCGGAGCCGTATTTGCGGAGGTCAAGGTAGAACCCGTAATCCTCCTTCTTCATGCCGAGCTCCTCGATGCGCTTAACAAGCTTGTCGTAGTCATCCTCACGCTGGGAACCGCCGATGATCTCGCCGATTCCGGGCACAAGGCAGTCTGCCGCTGCCACGGTCTTTCCGTCGGGATTCGGCTTCATGTAGAAGGCCTTGATTTCCTTCGGATAGTCCGTAACGAAGACCGGCTTCTTGAAGATCTGCTCGGTCAGGTAACGCTCATGCTCGGTCTGCAGATCGCAGCCCCAGTAAACCTTGTATTCGAACTTATCGTTGTTCTCCTCCAAAAGCTTGATGGCGTCGGTGTAGGTCACGCGGCCGAAATCGGAGTTCGCAACGTGGGTGAGACGCTCGATCAGTCCCTTGTCGACGAAGCTGTTGAAGAAGTTCATCTCCTCGGGAGCGTTCTCGAGAACGTAGTTGATAATGTACTTTAGCATTGCCTCGGCGAGGTCGCAGTCATCCTTTAAGTCGGCAAATGCGATCTCCGGCTCGATCATCCAAAACTCCGCGGCGTGGCGGGTGGTGTTGGAATTCTCCGCACGGAAGGTCGGTCCGAAGGTGTAGATGTTGCGGAACGCCATGGCGAAGGTCTCGCCGTTGAGCTGGCCGCTCACGGTCAGGTTTGTGGGCTTGTTGAAGAAATCCTTCGTAAAATCAACCTTGCCGTCCTCGGTCTTCGGAACGTTGTTGAGGTCGAGGGTCGTCACCTGGAACATCTCGCCGGCACCCTCGCAGTCGCTTCCCGTGATGAGCGGGGTGTGAACGTACACAAAGCCTCTCTCCTGGAAGAACTTGTGGATCGCGTATGCCGCAAGGGAACGCACGCGGAACACTGCCTGGAAGGTGTTGGTTCTCGGGCGGAGATGCGTCATGGTGCGCAGATACTCAAGGGTATGGCGCTTCTTCTGCATCGGATAGGTCGGGTCGGACGCACCCTCGAGAGCAACCTCCGTCGCCTGGATCTCAAAGGGCTGCTTCGCCTCGGGCGTAGCAACCAGCGTACCGGTGACGATCACGGCAGCGCCGGCACCGAAATGGGTAATTTCTTCAAAGTTCGCAAGCGCGTCGGTGTAGACCACCTGCAGCGTCTCAAAATAGGTTCCGTCATTGATTACGAGGAAGCCGAAATTCTTGGAGTCGCGATTGCTGCGAACCCACCCCCCGACGGAAACCGTCTTGCCGAAATAGTCTTCCCGCTGCCGGAACAGCTCTTTTACCGTAATCAAATCCATAGTAACCTCCCCGATGCCGGTACTCATACGGAAAATGTGCGGCATCGATTTTTTATATATAATGCGCTAATCTACTCTTGTTTATAAGAATTGTCAAGGATTTTCCGAAGGATTCTTCGGTTTTTCCGTTTATTTCAGGTACTTTTTCTCGAACTCCGCCACCGGGATCGGGCGCTCAAAGAGGTAGCCCTGCGCCGTGGTGAAACCGCAGCTGTGAAGGAATTCCGCCTGGTCCTCGGTCTCCACACCCTCGAACACGGCCTCCTTGTGCACCGACGCGATCATGTCGCACATGCAGCGGACATACTCCTGTTCGGTCTTGGATGTACCGATGTTCTTAAGGAAGTTGCGGCTGATCTTCACGTGGTCCACCGGCGCCGTGATCAGCATCGACAGCGACTCGTTGCCGGAGCCGAAGTCATCAAGGGTGATGGTGAAACCGCGGCGCTGCAGGTCCTTGATGCTGCTGCTTGCGCTGGACTGGTCCGCCGCAAGCATGGCCTCGTTGACCTCGAGCTCGAGGTATTTGCCCTCGACGCCGTACTGCTCGGCAAGGCGGCTGATGCGCTCGTCGAACTTCGCAAAGCTCTGGTTGTGCTTCGAGAAGTTGACCGAGATCGGCACCATGGGGATTCCCTTCTTCTTCCAGTTCCGAAGCGTCTGCAGGACGTTGGTGTAGATGCAGAAGTCGAGGTCCGTGATGTGGCCGGTCTTCTCCAGGATCGGAATGAAGTCCGCCGGGGACCGGTAGGTTCCGTCGTCGTTGACCCAGCGGGCCAGCGCCTCGGCGCCGATGACGCGGCGTCCCTCCAGGGAGAACTTCGGAAGGAGGAACACTTCAATCTTGTTGTCGCGGATAGCCGTCTGGATCTCGCCGGCGATGGTCTGCTCGTAGGATCTCTTCGCGCGAAGCTCATCCGTGCAGATGCAGTACAGGCTGTTCTGCTCCGACTTGGCCTGCTTTCTCGCAAGGTTTGCGTTGTCCATCGCAAGGGCGATGTCGTGCTCGCCGCGGCGCAGGAAATACACGCCGTTGGTCAGCTGGATATCGATGCCGGGATACACTCTCGACTGGTGCTCAACGAACACCTTCGACCAGCTCCGCAGCTTCGCGATCACCTGATCCTCGGTCTGTCCGTTCACATAGATCAGGAAATAGTCGGAGTGGATACGGCAGGCAAAGCACCGCTTGCCCTTCCGAAGGAACATCGAGCCGAAGTCCTTCAGGATGCGGTCGCCCGCGGGATAGCCGTATTTTTCGTTGATGTACGAAAAATCGTTGATGTCACAGTATATAATTGCGTGCACGGGATCCATCTCGGGGTCGTTCAGAACCTCCTGGACGCGGCCGCGGAACGCCGTGCGGTTGTACAGGTTGGTAAGACGGTCCGTGCTGTTGAGGCGGTTGATGATCATCCGGTCGTTGCTGCGCTCCTTCTGGCGGCGCCGCTCCTCGTCGATCACCGTGAGGCGGCCGTACAGATAGATCACCGAACCGTTTGCATCCTGGATGCCGATCATGTTGACCTTGCACCACTTGTATTCCTTGTTGTCAAGCTTGATGCGGTACTCGCCCTTGCCGTTGGTGCCCGCCAGGGCGTCGCGGTAGAGCTGCATGAATCCCTCGTAGTCCTCGGGATGCACAAATGCCGCGGGAAGGTTGCCCGAGATCACGCCCGCGATCACGCCGTCATAGCCGAACTGTTCGCTGATCCGGGTGGGAACGCTCAAGCGGTCCTCCACCACGTCGTAGCCGAACTGCACATCGTCGGAGACGTCCTCCAGCTGGCGGTAGCGGTCGAGCTGATGCTTCATGCTCATCTCCGCATTGATCCTCTGCGTGATATCCGTGAGCACGCAGCTCACCAGAGAGTGACCGTCCTCCGTGCGCCACACCACCAGCGCGTTGCAGTGCACCCACGCCACGCTTCCGTCGAAGCGGTTCACGCGGAACTCCGCCGCCGAGACCGAGTTGGTCTCCATGCGGGAGTCAAACAGGCGCATCACCGCGCGGTTGTCATCCGGCGCCACAACCGCAGGGAAGAAATTGTCATGGATCTGCGCAAAATCCTCCTTGCTGTGCCCGATGATATCGTAAAATACATCGTTTGCGTATACGATCTCCGGAACATTTTCCCTCGAGATCCGGCCCTGGTACTCAAACACCGCAACGCCTGCGGGGAGCGTCTCCAAGAGGCCGGAAACCTGGCGTTTCCGGAACATTTCGCCCGTGATCTGGGTGATGGTGATGTCGAAGAGACCGTTCTTCATCATCTTCTTCTGACGGCGCACAAAGCACTGTACCGGGATTGCGCGTCCCTCCGCCGAGATCAGGCGGTGCTCGATACAGACCACCATCTGCTTGCGGATCTTCTCGTCGAGGATGCGGCGGATCGCCTCGCGGTCATCCGGATAGACGTAGTCGAGGTAGCTGCCGTAGCGGTTGGCTGCACTCGCAGCGCGGGATGCGTGCCGCGTGTCGTCGCCGTCCGAAAGGCCCAGCATCTCCGAGACGCCGGCGTCGCAATCCACGATGGTGTACTCGCCGTCGCCCTTGATGGTGCAGGTTCCGTAATACACCTGGCGCGCCGTTCCCTTGCCGCCGTCCGCAACGCTGCTTCCCTTATCTCCCACAAGCTCGTTCAGAAAGCCTAAAAGTACAGGCTCCCCCGCGTAGGAATTCAGGATCAGCTTCTTCGCCCGGGGCTGGCCGGTGCAGATGAAAAGGCAGGACAGGAAAATAGCCCATGTCAGCGGGTATGCGCCTCGCTCAATGGAACTCACCGTCTGTCTCGTGATCCCGATGGTCTCTCCGAACTCCTCCTGGGAAAGTTTCATGTTCTTCCGGTAGGTCGGCAGGTTTTTCGCGAAGATGGACAGCATCTTCTTCCGTTCACTCTCCTCCAGTCTCATCATGGTCTCCTCTCTCTTCAGATTCCCTTTGTTATGGTTTCCTTCTCCGTCCGGCGGTTCTTGCCGCAGCGCCCCGTTCTACCGGAGCCTGCCCGGCCCGCCGCCGATCTCGACGACGTAAAATGCCGCAGGATAGCCGATGGTTTCCTCGTATTTTCCGCCGACCTCACGGATCAGAGTGTCGACGGATCCCTCTTTCACAAGACACACGGCGCATCCGCCGAACCCGGCGCCGGTCATCCTCGCGCCGATGACCCCGGGCACGTTCCATGCCGCCGTCACCAGCGTGTCCAGCTCGATCCCCGTCACCTCGTAATCGTCCCGGAGCGACTTGTGCGACTCGTTCATCAGCCGCCCGAACTCCGCGAGATTTCCTTCCTTAAGTGCGGTCACTGCCCGGATGGTGCGCTCATTTTCCGTCACCGCATGGCGGGCTCTTCTGCGCCGCACCGGGGATGCGATCGCACCCTCATACTTCGCAAAATCCGAGGCGGTAAGCGCTCCCAGCGAGGGAACGTCAACCACGGTCTGCAGCTCCGCAAGCGCCTGCTCGCACTCGGCGCGGCGCTCGTTGTACTTGGATTCGCCAAGTCCGCGCTTGTGGTTCGTGTTCATGATCACGATGCGGATCCCTTCCATGGCAACCGGCGCATACTCGTAGGAGAGCGTCGCCGTGTCAAGGAAGATCGCGTGGTTTTTCTTTCCCATGGCGATGGCGAACTGGTCCATGATACCGCAGTTCACGCCGATGAACCGGTTCTCTGCCGCCTGCCCGATCAGTGCGTTGGTGATCCCGTCAAATCCGTATCCCCCGAAGTCCCGCAGGATTTCCCCCGTGAGAACCTCGATGGACGCCGAGGACGACAGTCCCGAACCGTTGGGGATGTTCCCGTAATACAGGATGTCAAGTCCCTGCCGAAGAGGGTACCCCCGCTCCGCGGCCTCCTTAATCACGCCTTTCGGATAGTTGGTCCAGCCGTCTTCCCGCCGGTATACCAGATCGTCGAGGGAACCCTCGATAACCCCTTCCTCCGGAAAATTCGCGGAATACATCCGAAGCTTCCGGTCTGACCGTACTGCCGCTGCCGCGTAGGTCCCGATGGTCAGCGCGCAGGGAAACACATGGCCGCCGTTGTAGTCGGTATGCTCCCCGATCAGATTGACGCGCCCGGGTGCAAAATACACACGCGCATCCGCCGCGCTGCCGAAAATCCGTTCAAACTCCCGAAGGAGCCGTTGTGTCTCTTCCATCGGCGCTACTCCTCGTCCGTCTCGCGGAGCAGGCCGCGTCGTTTTTTATTGACCGCCTTGTTGGCGTACATGTTGTCGTCGCTTAGAGTCATCCACTCGCCGAGCTCCCGGTTTTCCGTTCCCTTGCAGATGCTGTGGCCGTAGCTTGCGTAAACCATGTACGGTTTCTTGGAGCGGGTGTTGTAGTCCTCGAGGAAGCCCTCGAAGCGCTCGTAAAATGTGGCCACATCCTCCTCGGTGTAGTCCGTCGCCAGCACCTGGAACTCGTCGCCGCCGACACGGTAGCACTGCTCGTTGGCAAAGCACGCGGCGTACATGGAATTGGCGATGGCCCGAAGCGCAACGTCACCCTGGGCGTGCCCGTAGTTGTCGTTGATCCCCTTCAGGTTATCCATGTCGATGGAGATGATGGCGAGGGTCCGCCCGGTATCCTTCACCTGCTCGTACATGCGGTGGGAATCCTCCTCGAATCCGTAGCGGTTCTTCAGCCCGGTCATCACATCGCTCACGTAAAGGCTCGAAAGCTTGTCAACCAGCCGCTTCATGCGGAGATTGATGCGGAGCCGCTCCAGCACGTTGCTGATGATGGTTATGATGTACTGGAAGAATGCCTTGGGCGCCTCATGGTCATGGAAGTTGATCATGGCGTAGCCGTAGCACAGCTCCTGAAAATGCAGCGGCACGATATAGTATCCGCAGGGATGATCGTACACGTACTCATCCGGCAGGATATCCTCCCTGGAGAACACCTGATCCACATGCCCCAAAAGCATGGTCTCCTGGATCGCCGTCCTCACGTGGACCTTGTCGGTAAAGGTCCTCATCTCCTCGGGCTCCGCCGTCGCCCAGTCAAGGTCGTTGAGGACGATGAAGAAATCCCGGAAGTCGTCGTTGTTGAATATATAGGTATAAATGCCCTCATTCAGGTCGTCCATGTTGTCGGCATTTTCCACATCGATGCTCATGAAGACGGTCTGCATGTTGTTGTGGTCGGCCACCTTTGCAAACTCGAAGAACCGGCGCACCGCGGCCGCCGCTCTCGCGTCACTGTCGGGCGCCTTGCACCCGCAGGACTCCCGGCAGACCACGCAGGTCTTCACATAGTCGATATCCGCAACCTCCTCATTTTTCATCATGGAGTACAGCATGTCCACTGCGCGCTCCCCCATGCCCTGGACATCGACGCGGACCGTTGTAAGGGCGGGAATCTGTGCCTGGGCATCCCTCGCATCGTCAAATCCCGTGACTGCGATCTCGTCCGGCACCTTGATGCCTCGGTCCATCAGGGCATGACACACCGCCATCGCCATGTAGTCGTTGGCGCACACGATCACATCGGGATACTTCGGCCGGATGTCAAGGAGCTCCGCCACGGCAGTCTCTCCCTGGTTGCGCCAGAAATCGCCGTAGAAGATGTCGTCCTCCCCGAGGGAGATCCCGTATTTCTTCATCATTCGCTGAAAACAGTTCAGGCGGTTGATCGCGTCCGGATGGTCTTTCGGACCGCTGACATAGCAGAAATCCTTGTAGCCGTGCTCCTGCACCAGATGGTCGACAATTCCCTCCATGGAATTCTCATCGTCAACCAGCACGGAGTTGTAACCGTCGTACTGTCTGCGCACGCAGACAACAGGGCAGGTCGCGCGCATCCGTACCCGCTCTAACAACCGGTTGACCACCGTGTCATCGGTAAATGTGTCCATACACAGAAGGAGTCCGTCAAGATTGCGGAAATCCGGAAGATCCGCGAGCATGCGCTCGCCGCGCACGAACAGCTCGTTCTTCCCGTATCCGCCGAAGATGGAATACACAAGGGTGTAATATCCGTAAGATGCAGCCCTCTTCTCGATGCTGCACAGAATATCGTGCTGATACTCGGCCGTAGGTTTGGAAATCAGCACGCCGATTTTCTTTTTGTTCGCCAGGCCCATACTCTCCTCCGGGTGCCCGGGGCACCCCGCGCTGCCCGAGGCAGCCTCTCACATTCCCAACATTGTTCCTATTACGCAGTTCACTGATCCGGAGCAAACCCCTCGCCCGCGTCAGTTGTGATTATTCTACACTGTTTTTTTGACGTTTTCAACGACAAATTGCGAATTATTCACGTTTTTTGCAATATTTCTATACATTTTTCGTGCCGGGTGGTATACTCTAGAAAATACTGCTTGACAGACTTTTTAAGGAGCATCCCATGTCTATCCCTCAACAGGATCACACATATTATATGCGCAAGGCAATCCATCAGGCAAAGCGGGCTGCCTCCATCGGGGAAGTCCCCATCGGCTGCGTCATCGTTTATGAAGGCAAGGTCATCGGCCGAGGCTTCAACCGCCGGCTCACCTCGCATTCCACCCTTGCCCACGCCGAGATCATCGCAATCCGTCAGGCCTGCCGCAAACTGGGCGACTGGCGCCTTGAGGGATGCACGATGTATGTCACGTTAGAGCCCTGCCAGATGTGCTCCGGCGCCATCGTTCAGGCCCGCATCGACCGGGTGGTCGTGGGCGCCGCCAACCCCAAAGCGGGCTGCGCAGGCTCGATCCTCAACCTCCTGCAGATGAAGGAGTTCAACCATCAGGTCGAGATTGTAAACGATGTCTGCACTGCCGAGTGCTCGACAATGCTCACGGACTTCTTCCGCGACATGCGCGCAAGGGAACACGGAAGAGGTGTCGCAGCCTTGTTTTCCGACGCATTCCGTGGTACACTGTAAGGGACGCGTAAGGATCGGGACAATGCCGTACCGGCATTTCCCGAAAAATAAAACTTGGAGGTACAGGTTATGCAGATTCACGGTTTGCAAAAGCTGACACTTCTGGACTACCCCGGGCACATGGCTGCAACGGTATTCACCGGCGGCTGCAATTTCCGCTGCCCGTACTGCCACAACAGCGAACTGGTACTTGCTCCGGAGAAGGTTCCGATGCTTTCCGAGGAGGAGGTTTTCAAATTCTTAAAGACCCGCGCGAAGGTCCTTGAGGCCGTCGCCATCACCGGCGGCGAACCGACGCTTCAGCCGGACCTCCCGGAGTTTATCGCCAAGGTCCGCGAGCTCGGATACCGGATCAAGCTGGACACCAACGGCCAGTCTCCCTCCGTCCTTGCTAAGCTTTTGCAGAACAACCTCGTGGATTACGTGGCGATGGACATCAAGAACTGCAGGGAGCGGTACGCGGAAACCATCGGCATCCCCGGGTTCCAGACAGCCGCCGTCGAGGAGTCGGTCAACATCCTCAACAGCTGCAGCATCAACTATGAATTCCGCACCACCGTGTGCAAGGAACTCCACGACGAGGATTCCATGCACAAGATCGGCGAATGGATCGCCGGTGCCCGCCACTATTACCTGCAGCCCTTCCGCGAGAGCGACCAGGTGATGCAGAAAGGCGTCTTCCACGCTCCCGAGCGGGAGGATCTGATCAAGTGGAAGGAGCTCCTTGTCAAAACTATCGTAGCCGTGGATATCCGCGGTCTCGATTGAACGCAAACCGAATCAAACGACAAAAAATGCAGCCGGAGAAATCCGACTGCATTTTCCTTTTCCGTTGTTCATTCAGAGCAAAGCCGGCGATCCGGCCTGCGATATTACTGCTGACCTGCACGAGCTGCCGCAACCAGAGTTTCAATGACCGGAACAAGGCAGACCGCGTTGTCCAGCTGCATTGCAACTGCACCGACAGCGTTCTTGTTATCGGTACGGTACGTGCGGACATAACCGCTGGCGACATCACAACCGCTGATCTCCGTGAACGGAACGCTGACGCTCTTGAAGGCAACCTTGCCCGCAATACCGTTGGAGTTGATGGCAACGCCCGCAATGTTCACGGTGGCGCCGTTGCGGATCTCGTTAAGATATGCCTCTGCGCGGGCCTTCACCAGAGTTTTCATGCTGACATCGTACATTCCCGCAAAAAGCTGTTTCTTGGTCTTGTAGCTGCCGAGCCCGAGGAACGCTGCTCCTCCGGTCTTCCATTTCAGCTTGCGTCCGTCGCGCAGTTTCAGCTTCACATAGCCCGAAAAATTCGCGTAGAAGAAGCTGTAGGTCGTCGTCGAACCATACATGTTGATGACATCCACATCCGCATAGGATACGGTCTCACCGTTGATAATGGCTTTGTCCGCATAAAACTTCGCAGGACTCTTGTCGTTCTTCTTACGGTTGCAAACCGCAATCAAACCTTCTTCGTTGGCAACTGCATTCAAGTTCTCTTCCATACCGTTCTCCTTTGTTTTTCTTGTCACACGGACAAAGTCTCTCTGCTCGGAAGAAAGTGCTTCCTTGCCCATCATATCGTGGAATGACGCAAAATGCAAGAAAATCCTGTCTCAGTACTGTAATCTTCTCACAGAACTCTCCGCATGCCCTATCGCTCCTCGCGGAAGTACGACAACCCGAGGTGTGCCGGCGGCTGGGTCTCTCTCTTCCGACGGAGGCTGATGAGGATCAGCACCAGGATCGTTACCGCGTAGGGCACCATCTGGAACAGCTCCTGCGCTGCCAGGGAAAGGCCGTCAAACCGATAGTGGATGATGTACAATCCGCCGAACAGGATGGAACCGATGATGGCGAGGGACGGGCGCCAGATCGCGAAGATAACCAGGGCGATGGCGAGCCATCCGCGGTCGCCGAAGCCGTTGTTGGACCATACGCCGTTGGCGTAGTCCATGATGTAGAACAATCCGCCGAATCCCGCGATCACGCTTCCGATGCAGGTGGCGACATACTTATAGCGATTGACGTTGATACCGGCTGCGTCCGCTGTCGCCGGATTCTCTCCGACCGCGCGGAGATGCAGTCCGATCCGCGTCTTCCGAAGCACGATCGCCATGATGATCGCAAGGATCACAGCGAGGTATGCAAGGAAACTGTAGGACAGAACCGAAGGTATTTTCCCCTCCCCGAGTTTCTTCGCGAACGCCGCGCTCGTCTTGGTGGCGGTGATCGACGGAACCTCGGACTTGGTGATCTTGATCAGCGATCCGCACATGAAATTACCGAAACCGACGCCGAATGTGGTCAGTGAAAGTCCCGCCACATTCTGGTTCGCCCGGAGTGTGATCGTGAGGAAACAGTAGATCAGTCCCATCAGCAGGGCTCCGATCACGGAACACCCCATGGTGATCGCGATGGCTGCGGCGGAATTAAAGTTCGTCGTCCTCGTCTCATAGAAGAACGCTCCGACCACGCCGCCCATGGCGCCTACGTACATAATGCCGGGGATACCCAGATTGAGGTGTCCGGATTTTTCGGTAAGGATCTCCCCGCTGGATCCGTACAGAAGAGGGATTCCCTGAACAACTGCTCTTGTTACAAAACTGCCCATTGCGATCATTGTTCATTCACCTCCTCCCCGGATTTTTCAGCGGCAGGTTCCGGCGTTTCCTCCGCAGGAGCTTCATTTTCCGATGTTTCCTCTGCCTCAGTTTCCTCGGAAGCTTCCTCTGCAGGTACTTCCTCCTCTTCGGGAGTCTCCTTCTTCGGCTTCCGATGCCGGAAGACAATCTTGTAGTTGATAAAGAATTCGCTGCCGATGATGCAGAAAATGATAATACCGATCAAAATGTCCGCAAAGGACGAGTTTACGCCCATCACGGTAGCCATCTCCTTGGCACCGCTTGACATGAAGGCGATCAAAAGAGAAGTCACAAACATGTACAGCGGATTGAAGTGCGCAAGCCAGGACACCATGATCGCGGTGAAACCGCGGCTGTGTACGGAATCTCTCGCCACCGTGTGGTCCGTTCCGCCGACAATCAGCCATCCCATCAGACCGCAGATCGCGCCCGACAGAAGCATGGTGCGGAGGATGACCTTCTTCACGTTGACGCCGATGTAACGCGCGGTGTTCTCGCTCTCACCGACAACCGTGAGCTCATATCCGTGCTTTGCGTACCGCAGGTAGATATACATGATCACCGTAAGCACGATAACGATGATGATATTCAGAAGGTAATCATACTCTCCGATCATCGGAAGCCACCCGGCTTGGGTCTTCGGATTGATGATACCGATGTTGCCGGAGCTGTTGGGATACTCCTTGAGGATGAAATACGACACGATCTGCATCGCGATATAGTTCATCATCAGGGTAAAGAGCGTCTCATTGGTATTCCAGATGGCCTTGAAAATTGCCGGTATCACCGCCCAGATGGCGCTTGCCGCCATACTCGCGATGAGCATCACAAAGATGAGCAGGGTGGAGGGCATTTTGTCCCCGAGCCGGATCATACACAGCGCGGAGATAAAGCCTCCGATCAGTACCTGACCCTCTCCGCCGATGTTCCAGAAGCGCATCTTAAACGCCGGGGTCAGCGCCAGCGCGATACCCAAAAGCATCACGGTCTCCTGCAGTAACATCCAAATGCGGAGTTCCGTTCCGAACGCGCCGTCAAGCATTGTCGTGTACAGTTCCTTCGGAGATATGCCGAGAGCCAAAGCCAGCAGACCGCACAGTAGGAATCCGAAGGCGACCGATCCGATGCGGATTGCCCACGATTTCATCCATGGCAGCTCGCCTTTTTTGACGATATGCATCAGCGGCTCTTTCACGCGGTGGCGGGGCTTCGCCGCCCGGGCACCGGTGTTTCCGGACTCCTCTGGGGCAACATATGCGGCAACCGTCTCCGGCGAAATCTCAGGCTCTTTAGTATCGGCTGCCTCTGCATCGGCTGCCTCTGCCTTCTCCGGTGCGGCGGCGTCCGTTGTGTCGGCTTCCGCGTCGTCAGATCCCGGCGTGGCGGCGGCTGCAGTATCGCCGTGTCCGCCATGCAGCATGGCAAAACCGATCTGCTCCTTCGTTGTCTTCTTGGCATCCACGATGCAGGCAACCTCGCCGGCACTGATGACAAGAATACGGTCGCAGAGTTCCAAAAGGACATCGAGATCCTCGCCGACGAAAATAACTGCGGTTCCCAGCTTCTTCTGCTCGTTTAACAGGTTGTAGATCGTGAAGGACGAATTGATGTCGAGGCCCCGGACCGGATACGCCGCCATCAGCACGGCCGGCGCTGATGCGATCTCACGGCCGACCAGAACCTTCTGGACATTACCTCCCGAGAGACGTCTCACCGGCGTTTTCGCGCTGGGAGTCACAACCTCGAGGTCGTTGATGATGGTCTCCGCAAGGCCGCGGGGGTCGTTGCGGTTCAACAGGATGCCCGAACCCTTGTTGTAGCTTCGGAGCATCATATTGTCGACGATATCCATGTTTCCGACGAGGCCCATTCCGAGACGGTCCTCCGGGACAAAGGACAACCGTACGCCCATGTTCCGGATCTTCATGGGGCTCTTGCCGATCAGGTTTTCAATCTTGTTATCCTTCGGATTGTTGTACAGGATCCGCCCGGCGGAAACGGGCTGCAGGCCGGCGATTGCCTCTAAAAGCTCTCTCTGGCCGCTGCCGGCGATGCCGGCGATACCCAGGATTTCCCCGCCGCGGGCCATGAAGTTGATATTCTTAAGGACTTCCTTGCCCTCGTGGTTCACCACGCAGAGATCGGAGATTTCCAGACGGTCCACCGTCTCCTTGACCTCGCTTCTCTCGATATTGAGGCTGATGGTCCGCCCGACCATCATCTCCGTGAGTTCCGAGACAGTGGTGTCGGCAGTCTCCACGGTTCCCACATACCGGCCCTTGCAGAGCACGGTAACCTTCTGGGAGATCGCCATAACCTCGTTCAGCTTGTGGGTGATAATGATGATGGATTTGCCGTCTTCGCGCATGCGGCGGAGAACGGCGAAAAGCTTCTCCGTCTCCTGCGGTGTGAGAACGGCCGTCGGCTCATCGAGGATCAGGATATCCGCGCCGCGGTACAGGACCTTGATGATCTCCACGGTCTGCTTCTCGGAAACGGACATGTCGTAAATTTTCTTGTTCGGGTCGAGCTCGAAGCCGTACCGGTCACAGATCTGCCGCACGCGCTCCGCATATTTTTTCAGGTCATACCGTTCCCCGTCCTTGAGGCCGAGGATGATATTTTCCGTCGCGGTAAACAGGTCCACCAACTTAAAATGCTGGTGAACCATGCCGATCCCGTGGGAAAATGCATCCCGGGGCGACCCGATGGAAACTTCCTCCCCGTTGACAAAAATCTGACCGCTGTCAGGGTAATAGATACCCGCAATCATATTCATCAGGGTCGTTTTGCCGCTGCCGTTCTCTCCGAGGATGGAAAGGATCTCACCCTTCTCCACGCAAAAACTCACATTGTCGTGGGCCAAAACGCTGCCGAACGATTTCGTGACGCCCCGCAATTCGATTGCCGGCACCGTTTCCTTGCAGATATCCGGTGCGATGTCCTGTGTGCTCACGAGCTACCTCCCGGCGCCGAGTTATCAGCGCTCTTTAAAGCATTTCAGCGGGGCGCATACGGCCCCGCCGAAAGAGTTGATCAAATTCTGTTGTACGGTATCAATCACCGAAGTTCGTATTCAGATACTCAATTCCGTCGATGCACAGATCAAACGCCGGAGCGCTGCGCTTCTCGGACTCATGGAAGTAACCGTCTGCGATCACTTCGGTATCCTTCTCAAACTTTTCATCGGTATCGATGTCAGCCTTGTAGGAATCCAGTTTCTTTCCGTCAACTGTAAAGGTGTCGGTGGAGAATACTTTGATCTTGCCGGCCTTGAGGTCTGCGATAACCGCGTTAACCTTGTCTGTCGTGCCTGCAGCTGCCGCCTTCTCGTTGATGGCGGAAAGCTCTACGGAACCCTCTGCGAAACCGCCGGTCCAGTCAGCAGGAATCTCCTTGCCTTCCTTCACGGAGTTTAC
This sequence comes from Lachnospiraceae bacterium, assembly GCA_017962105.1. GTDB lineage: Bacteria > Bacillota > Clostridia > Lachnospirales > Lachnospiraceae > ISDg. The sequence continues at coordinate 3,500 of JAGCVY010000056.1, read as the reverse complement.
AACAAACGCATAGTACTTCGCCCAGTTAATTCTGGAGGAAACGATGAAGGTGTTCGGGCAAGCGCTTACGGTGCTTCCGTTGTAGGAAACGTTCGGAACGCCTGCAGTCTCACAAGCCGTCGGAGCTCCCATGGAGTCCGCATGCTGGCTGATCAGGACACAGCCCTTGTCGATCAGAGCCTGAGCAGCTTCCTTCTCTTTCGTCTCGTCATACCAGGAACCGGTGTACTGAACCTTCATGGTAACGGACGGGCAAACCGATCTTGCTCCGAGATAGAAGGAGGTGAAGCCGGAAATAACCTCGGCGTAGGTGTAAGCGCCGACATAACCCATAACTGCCTGGTCTGCAGTGATCTTGCCGCTCTCGATCATCTCGTTGAGCTTGAGACCTGCTGCAACGCCTGCTGCATATCTGCCCTCATAAATGTTGGCAAATGCATTGTGGAAGTTTGCAAGCTTCTCCGTGTGCGCCTTGGTACCGGTCGCATGGCAGAACTGAACATCCTTGTACTTCTTTGCTGCTTGGATCATGAAGTCCTCATGTCCGAAGGAATCCGCGAAGATGATCGTACAGCCGCGGTCCACAAGGTCACGGCAGGCATCGAAGCACTCGCTGCCCTCGGGAATGTTGGTCTTGATGACAATCTGATCATCGGAGAGACCGAGTTCCTTCTGTGCTTCCTTCATAGCATCGATGAAGTTCTTGTCGTAGGTCGAGTTCTCATCATGAAGGCAGATCAAGCCGATTTTGAGAGTCTTTTCTTTGTCCTTGCCGCAGGCGGTCATACCAAGTACCGCGAGCACGCAAAGGGCAAGCATAATAACTTTCTTCATATCTCACATACTCCTTTGTGTGATGGATATTAAAACCCGGCATCCCATATGAAATACCGAAGGTTTTGCAAAAAACAACCATGCATAGATTATAGTATTACCGGAACGGAAAATCAAGGCATAATCGCAGGAATCGGACGCAATTTTCTCTTCTTTGCAGTCCGGCCGGCGTCCTCATTTCCGTGATCACTCCGTCCTGTCGGAGGACTCTTTTTCCGCATCCGGATCGGCCTCGTCATACTCCTCATCCTCGTCCGGGATCAGATCGGATTCGTCGTCGGAAAATTCCTCATCCTCCTCGAGTTCTTCGTCGGATTCCCTGGGTTCGGTGTCCTCCGCCTCGCCGTCGCTGCGGGGTTTGGCGGATCCCGGAAGCGGTTCGTTGCCGAGCTCGTTCCAGTCTTCCTCAGCCTCGTCCACCATGCGGCGGATCAGGCCGCGGATGGTCGTCCGTTTGGGCTTGCTCTCCGCCACGTGAGCCTGCTCCAGCTCATCGGCGATACCGTTGTCGTTGAGATCCTCCTCGCCGCCGGACATCAGCCATTCGCGGGCAAGGCGCTTTTCTCTCTCCACCCCGGATTCGAGGTCGTCGTACGCGGACAGATCAAGCTCTCCGCTCTCGTCATCCAGCATGTTCTCGCTGTCGCCGGTGGTCTTCAAGGATCCGGCTCGGTGGCGTCTCCTCCGCTTCTTTCCGGTGACCGCCGCCGCGGATTCCTCCGCCGCCAGAGCCGCCTCCTGCTGCGCGTCAAGCGCATCGGATTCCGCCACCAGACGTTCCGTCAGCATATCCACATCCATGGCGCGGTAAGCGATGACGGCGCTGGGATGCGTCACATACTCCGAGGTCTCGGTAGGCAGGTTCTTGCTCTCAAGGCGAACCTCAAGATAGGACTTGGTCAGGTAGTATACAAGGGCACAGGTAGGCGTGGCCAGGATCAGTCCGGGAACGCCGAACAGACCGCCGCCGAGCATACATGCGCACAGCACGTACAGCGGACGGAGGCCCACCTTCTTGCCCACGATATGGGGATCCAGGAAGTTTCCGTCAAACTGCTGCAACGCCACGATGAACAGCGCAAACACAAGGCCGTGGAGCGGCTTGATGGAGAAGATCAGGATCGCACACGGGATACCGCCTAAGAACGGTCCGAAGAACGGGATGATGTTGGTGACGCCGACGATCACACTCACCAGGACGGAATACTGTCCGATCGCGGTAAATTTGATACCGAGGAGTGTTGTGCCGATGAAGCACAATATGCCGATGATCAGGGAATCCACCAGTTTGCCGAGGATGGCAGCCGAGTAGATGATGTTGGCTTTGTGCAGCGTCTGGATCGCATTTTTCGAAGTACGCTTCGGAAGGATCGCAAAGAAGATCTTTTTGCAAAGACCGATGTAGTACTCCTTGCTCGCAAGAAGATACACGCTGACGATCATTCCCACCAGCCAGACGTACAGGACACGCACGATGGTCTTGGCGCTGGCCCAGACAAACTGCGCCGTATCGGTAGCCATATTGACGTTCAGATACTTGGTGATCGCCTCAGCAATCTTCTTGGTATCGCTGAATTTCTCCGTGATCGGCTCCAAAGCCTCCGCCACACGCGGATTCTTCATCAGGTAGGAGTCGATGGTATCCTTCAGCTGGTTCAGATATCCGACCAGGTTGTTGGCGAGTGCCGTGAGACTCTCCACCAGCTCCGGGATGATGGTGATGAGCAAAACCGTGATGATGGAAAGCAGGAACAGCATGGTGATCAGGATGCTGATCGCCCTTGCCCTCCGCCGTATTTTTTTCATCGCCTCCGACTGCTCCGGTTCACCCTTTCGGCGTCCGCTGAAGAACTTGACAAACCGCGTCTCCAGGAACCGCACAAGCGGCGACATAATGAATGCGAAGATGAAGCCCGCGATGGCCGGCGCAAGGGTCCGGAACAGTTTCTTGATGAAAGCGCCGATCACCGGCAGTTTCAGGAAGATGAACAACATGAGCATCAATGCGGCCAGAACCATGAACGCGACCAGTCCCTGCGGTGCGTACTCCTTGACGCGGCTCAGGTTCCGTTTTGTCCGCATGTTTCGTTTCGTGCGGTTCATTGCCCGCACATTGTTTTTTTCCATACGAAAAAAACCTCCCTTCGTTGGGCTTAGCCCGAGATCGGAGTCGTCTTCGGAGTATCCTCGGTGTCATGGGCCTTCCCACGAGTGACCGCAGCCAGAGCAACTGCCGCTCCCTCGGCGCCGATCGGGAGAGATTGTGCGCGGGGTTTGCGATGTTCTCCATGGCCGTGCCGTCTCAACCCGCAGGGAATCGCTTAGCGACTGCAACCCGCAGGGAAACCGCAACCACGTATCGTCCGGAAAAACTTCTCCGTCAGTTTATATCTTACGCTTTTCGGGCTGTGCTTGCAAGGGAAAATTATTTCGCCGCAGGTTTCCTGAGGAAACAAATCGCAAAAAAGGAGCGCCGGCCTAAGCCGACGCTCCGGGAAATCATATTCTGTTTCGAAAAATACCGCTTCCCACGGTCTCCTTACTGAACCTTCAGGTTGGAGATCAGATCAAGCTGGGACTTCGCAGTATCGAAATCACCGAACACCGTCACAACGACCATGATGCCGTCCTTGATGGTGTAGCAGGAGCCGATGCCGTCAACGAGG
>JAGCVY010000055.1 GCA_017962105.1 Lachnospiraceae bacterium | reverse complement strand
TTACGAACGCCCTTTCAAGGGCGGCGACGAGTCAAAGGCAATAAGGCTTGAACAACGTGAAAGCCAGCGCCTTTAGGCGCTGGCCGGTAACGACCCCTTATAGGGGCGAGCAAACCACCCGTTAGACGGGTGGTTATGATTCGGATGATCGACGATATTACTCGGTCTCGATCGCTGCATCGGGAGCGGTCTTCTGTACGCTTGCGATACCCTTCTCGCAGTTGGGCTTCGTGGTGTAGCCCTCGCCGATGGCGATGATCTGGCCGTTCGCTGCCTTCAGGCGGAAACGGAACTCGCCGGCCTTATCGGTGTAGATCTCAAACTTCGGATTCTTCTCCGTCTTGAAGCCCTCAACGGTCTGATCCTCGATCGCGGCAATCGGAGCGTTCTTCTGTACGCTGGCAATTCCGCCCTTGCAGCTGGCAAGGGATGTGTAAACCTCACTGGTGGCGATGACCTGACCGTTCGTAGCCTTGAGGTCGAACTTAATGCCGGTCTTCGTTGTCTTGATAACAAACTTTCCCATGGAAAATACCTCCTTTGTTTTTGAAGGAGACCGCCGCCTCCTCCGCATGAATATTCATATATGTATTGTATCATTGTCAGGCGCCGTTTTCAAGCGGAAATCACATGCGCAACCCGCTGTTGTGCGGAAATAAGTTGATAATTCCGGCGTTAAGAAGTAAACTGTAGGATGTCGGGGGGAGAATATTTATTGATAGGAGTATACCATGTCGTTTTTTGTTCGTAAACACAAAGCAGGATATCGGGTCCGGCCGCTTCTGCGGGCGGTTCTGTTGGCGTGCCTGATCATCCTTTGCACGGGCTGCGAGGAGAAGAAACCTCCGGAGGACAGATCATTTTACGTCGCCAAATCCGTGGACGGCGCGGAATTCCGTCTGGGCCAAAACGGCGAGGTTGTCGGACGGATGGAGCTTCCCACGGTCACGGTCGACGGGGACCTGAAATACACCGGGGAGATGAGACTGTACCGCGGGGAAGAACTGTGGATGCGCGTGTGGCAGGAGACGGATCAGGCCATGATCAAGGCGTATCTCCAGACTCCCACAGGCGCATGCCTCTTAAATTCCTGGCAGGCGGAGGAGGGGACGAAGCCCCATAATACGGTGGATTATGATTTCTTCTCGGACAACTCGGAGGAACACAACGGGTTGACCGTGTGCATCGCATCCCCGCTCTCGGAGGATACGGTGATCTCCGTTTTGCTCTCTGTGGATTCCGAGGGCACCGTTCAGCTCAATACCTACGTCGAGCGGCAGGGGACGGACAGCGAGCTTCAGCGCACCTCGGAAAATCAGGTGTACCGGTTCCGCAACAACACCTGGGGGGACGATGACCGCGTGGTGTCGAAGAGTTACCGCACCGCCCAGTCATCGCAGATGGAGAATCCCCGGTACGGGACGGCGGATCAGACGGTGGAGGTCTGCCGGGACGGCTTGCCGGTACGGGCCCTCACGTGGAACCGCGTGGGCCTGGGGGATGAGGGAACACGCTACACGCTGCGATGCACGGAAGGCACGACGCAGACGCTGTTTCTGCAGACCTATGAGGATGCCTACGGAAGCGTGACAACGGAAACTGCGGAGTTCCCGGGATCCATGCCGTACCCCGGGGATGAGAGCGGACAGGTCCGTGTCGTGAACGGCGTGGATCTCTCAGTCGGAGCCGTTCCGGATGTGAGATACCGCTACGACGGGACGCTGGAGGCCTCCTCCGATGTGAAAACCGTCCTGGAAGGCGAGATCGGCGGTTTTACGCTGCGGCTTCTCTGGACTGATGAGCTTTATGAGGGAGACCGCGCGGCGGACACCGGGCTGATGGAGCCGAAGTACCGCAAGGTTGCGTTCTTCCGATTCTATGACGAGATTGCTGAGACCGCAGCGGATGTCCCGGTGATGCGCGGGGAGTGGACTCCCGCAAGCTCCATCGGGGAATTACACGATGCGGGAGCCATGAAGATAACCCTGCAGCCGAATGATATGGACGGCTGGGATATTCTCGGAAGCGGGCGTTCCGCAGAGGGAAGCGAAGCCGGGACGCCGGTGAAGGTGGGCAGCGTTGTCCTCGGAATCGCTGCGGATCCCAACGGCAATCAGGTGTACACCGGGGATGTCCGGATTTCCGCGGACGGGTCGGAGGAATTCCGGATGTACCGGTCCTACGACGGTGTGGATTGCCGCGTGATGGCGGAATTTGCCGGACACCGCTGGGAGATCGCGACCTGTGAGCCGGTGGGCGGCAGGGCGCCGCTTCTCACGGTTTCCCGGTATGTGGAGATGGAAGACTATCCGACGCCTGCGGTGCTCCGAAAGCTGTTTTATTCCGTGTCCCTTCCGGACGGAACGCTCATAGCGCAGTTTATCTCCACCACCGACGGTCGGATTCAGGCCCAGCTTTACACGGCGGATGGCACGGTGCTGTGCGAATTCAAATTCCGCAGCTCGTCGGCGCAGCCGGGCAACACCGCCTCGGTGGATATCTCCGTGACGGAATCCGGCAGGACAAGTGACGGCGCCGTGCGGACGGAAGGAAGATATCCCGCGGACGGCGGGACATTTTCCGCGGTCCTAACTAAGGAACGCCGGAAGGATGCGGAAGTGCAGGGAACCCTGTACACGTTCACCGGTACGAAAAACGGAAACCCGGAGGCGGAGATCTCCGTTTTCGTTTCGGACGGCGACGAATCGACGATCGAGAAGTTCCGCCTTGCATGTGAGTCGGGCACGGTGACGGTTCAGAACAAGGGCGGCGTCCTGTATATCGGGGACACCTGCATCGACAGTTATCCGGTGGAGAACCCGGATCCGTCCTTCGCCGCAACCCTGATCGGGCCGTATTATCCGAAGGAAACGGTGGAATCGTTTACCACGGAAAATCTGCTCGTCCAGATCCGCGTGGGATATGAGCATATCGCCGCGCAGAAGACCAACGACGGGACGATCATCAAGCCGGCGAGTGCCCGGAGGATCGCCTGGGCGGAGATCTACACAAGGGACTGCTGCGACTCCTGGAGCATACCGCTTGGCTGCGGTTCCTGGGGCACTGCGGGTTCGGGTCATACATGGGATATCAACATCAATTGAGGAGACAATCCATGCGAATTACGGTTTTGATGGAGGATTTACCGGGAAGGGAAGGCCTTGTCAATGAGCACGGCCTTTCCTTCTATGTGGAGACAGCGCACCACAGGCTTCTCGCGGACACCGGGCAGAGCGGAAAGACGTGGGAAAATGCCGAGGCTCTCGGCATCGACCTGACTGCCGTCGACACGGTAATCCTGAGCCACGGGCACTACGACCACACGGGCGGCGTGATGGCATTGGCCGAACGGAACAGTAAGGCGGCCATTTTCCTAAATGAACTCGCCGGCGGGGATTACTGGAACATCCGCGACGGGAGGACGCTGCAGGACGGGGCGCGCTACATCGGGATTGACCGGGCAATACTGCGGCTTCCGCAGACAAAGCTGCTGCAGGGCGATGTCGTGACAGAGCTTGATCCGGAGATTGCCGTCTTCGGCGGCGTGACCGGGCGGAGGCTTTGGCCGGAGGGAAACCGGATTCTTGTGAGACGTACGGAAGACGGATTCGTGCAGGATGTCTTCGACCACGAGCAGTATCTCGTCATCCGCGACGGGGGACAGACCGTTCTCATCGGCGGGTGCGCCCACAACGGACTTCTCAATATTTTGGACCGGTACCATGAGCTGTTCGGGGGTTATCCGGACGCCGTGGTCAGCGGCTTCCACATGATGAAGCAGGGCGAGTATACGGAGGAGGAGAAGGCGGCGATCCGCGAGACGGCGGAGGAGCTCGCGAAGCTCCCGGTCCGGTATTTTACGGGACATTGCACGAGCCTGCCGGCGTACGAGCTGATGAAGCCGGTGCTCGGTGAGAGGCTTGTTTATTTTACGATCGGGGAGAAACTGTATGGAGCTTAAAGAAATGCTTTCCCGGAGGGAGCAGCTGAAAGCGGCATCACGGAAAATGCAGCAGATGACGATGGTCCATTGCAATTCCTGCGGGGCCGAGCTTGGCGTCACATCCACGGAGGCGTCCATGCACTGCCCCTTCTGCGATCAGGCCATGATCGTGGTGGAGCGTCTCGAGGGATGCCTGCGGCCGGATTGCATCATTCCGTTCAGCATAACGAAGGAGCAGGCGGAGGAAAAGCTGCGGGAGGAGCTCGATGGGGCGCCGTTTGTGCCTCTCGGGCTGCAGAAGTTTACGACGGAATCCCTGCATGGAGTTTATATCCCCCACTGGCTGTACGATGTGTACTATGGGGATCGCATGGTATGGTCACACGCCAAAAGAAGGTCGGTGGAGTATTCGATCCGCGAGGGAAGCATTCTGTTTGAACGGGTTACCGCGGACGGACTGGACAACCTTGAGGACAGTTACACAAGACGGTTGGAGCCTTATGATTACAGTGCCCTGCGGCCGTTTGACGCAGCTTACCTGTCCGGATTTTACTCGGATTGTTTCAACACCTCGGACGCGGAATTGAAACCGAAGGTGCTTGACCGCGCCGAGGAGATGTTTGATAAGGAATTACGCCATTCACACCGGAAAGCCATCGGTAACTGTGTGGCATCCAAGCCGGTAAAGCGTGTGCTGAACGCAGAATATGCGATGCTGCCGGCGTGGTTTTTGGTGTTCCGCTATAAGGGCACGTCGTACACGATGCTGGTCAACGGGCAGACAGGAAAGGTTGTGGGGTCCCTGCCGGTAGTGAAGTGGAAGGCGTATACGCTTCTTGCATTTCTGACGGCTCTGTTTACTACCATACCGGTAGCGGCCGGAATCTGGCTGTGTAAACACGCATTTCGCGATCCGGGGAAGCAGAGCTGGCATACGAATTTTTCCACATTCTTTGATACGACAATGGATTTTATATTGTTGAGTTTGATGTTGATCGCTATTATCGGGATTTCCTGGTTGATTGCCGTGGAAGGCCCGAAGAAAAACCGGAACGCCCTGCGGGAGCGGATCCGGCTGACGCAATCGGAAAATATACTTCGTTTTACGAAAGAAAGGCAGGGGAAAAAGGATGATCCCGTATCGAGGTAATCTGGTTTTTTTATATCATTCTTCCAGCGGTGATCCCAGACTGTACACCGCCTTCTTCGTCGTGGTGCTTTTCACCGCAGGGATTATTCTCGCTTTCGGCCTCGCCTGCAGGGTGACATTGTATCTGGTCCGGAAGTCGAATGATATCGGCAGCGTGGAAGGGGACCTTCAGGATTTCGGAACGGAAATCAAATGGTATGTGGAAAGAGACCATTTGGAACGGCTGCCGGAAGTGTATCCCGCTTCGAGTAAACTTATTTTGGAACACGGAACTGAGGCCAAGGAGAAGATCATGGCGAGAAGGCAGGCGTTCTACGGAGAGGACATCAGTCAGGAAAACAATCTCTACAACAATTAGCACTCGGCTCTTGACAGTGCTAACAACTTGTGATATAACAGTACTGTCGCCGGAAAAACGACGCATTCCCGACGGACGGGCAAGGCTGTATGAGCCCGGCGTCAGCTGCGGAAATCCGGCATACTACGTGAAAGAAAGAGGGCGTTACTATGAAATTGGTACCTTTGAGCGATCGGGTTGTTTTGAAGCAGAAAGCTGCGGAAGAGACTACGAAATCGGGAATTATCCTGACCACGGCATCCCAGGAGAAGCCGCAGGAAGCCATCGTCGTGGCAGTGGGCCCCGGCGGAATGGTGGACGGCAAGGAAGTCGTTATGCAGGTTAAGGAAGGCGATCAGGTGATCTACTCGAAATATGCGGGCACGAACGTAAAGCTCGGCGAGGACGAGTATATCGTTGTGAAGCAGAGCGACATCATCGCGCTTGTTGTAGACTGACCGGGTGAGACCGGGACATTTTCCGCGTAGAGAGCGGTAGGAAAGGAAGTTATCGATATGGCAAAGATTTTGAAATACGACGTTGACGCGAGAAAGGCTCTGGAGAGCGGCGTCAACCAGCTGGCGGACACCGTGAAGGTGACCCTCGGACCGAAAGGAAGAAACGTTGTTCTCGAGAAGGGCTACGGCGCTCCGTTGATCACCAACGACGGCGTGACCATCGCGAAGGAGATCGAGCTCGAGGACAAGTTCGAAAATATGGGTGCTCAGCTTCTCAAGGAAGTTGCGACGAAGACCAACGATGTGGCCGGCGACGGTACCACGACCGCTACGGTTCTCGCACAGGCGATGATCAACGAGGGTATGAAGAACCTCGCTGCAGGCGCCAACCCCATCGTGCTCCGCAAGGGTATGAAGAAGGCTGCAGAGGTTTCCGTTGAGGCTCTGAAGGGCATGAGCTCCGCAGTTTCCGGCAAGTCCCACATCGCCAAGGTTGCCACCATCTCCTCGGGCAGCGAGGAGGTCGGCGAGCTGGTTGCGGACGCTATGGAGAAGGTTTCCAAGGACGGCGTTATCTCCATCGAAGAGTCCAAGACCATGAAGACCGAGCTTGATGTTGTACAGGGTATGCAGTTCGACCGTGGTTACATCTCCGCATACATGGCTACCGATATGGATAAGATGGAAGCGACCCTCACGGATCCGTTCATCCTTCTCACCGACAAGAAGATCGGCAACATTCAGGATATTCTTCCGGTCCTTGAGCAGATCGTCAAGACCGGCAAGCAGCTTCTGATCATCGCTGAGGATGTCGAGGGCGAGGCTCTCTCGACGCTGATCCTCAACAAGCTCCGCGGAACGTTCACGGTTGTGGCTGTGAAGGCTCCGGGCTACGGCGACAGAAGAAAAGAGATGCTTCAGGATATCGCGATCCTCACGGGTGGCACGGTCATCACCGAGGAAGTCGGCCTCAGCTTAAAGGACGCTACTATGGAGATGCTCGGAAGCGCCAAGAGCGTTAAGATCCTCAAGGAGACCACCACGATCGTGGACGGTGCCGGCGACAAGAAGGCTGTCGAGGATCGTATCGCGATGCTTCGCGCACAGTATGACAACACCACTTCCTCCTATGACAAGGAGAAGATCCAGGAACGTATCGCCAAGCTTGCGGGCGGCGTTGCCGTGATCCGCGTAGGCGCTGCTACCGAGACTGAGATGAAGGAAGCAAAGCTTCGTGTCGAGGACGCTCTGGCTGCCACCAAGGCTGCCGTTGAGGAAGGCATCATCGCAGGCGGCGGTTCCGCATATCTTCACACCATCAGCAAGGTGAAGGCTCTGGCCGACACTCTTGAGGGTGACGAGAAGACCGGTGCCAACATTATCCTCAAGGCTCTCCAGTCCCCGCTCCTCACCATCGCTGCCAATGCAGGTTACGAGGGAACGGTTATCGTGGACAAGGTTATGAACCTTCCGGAGGGCATGGGCTTCGACGCTTACACCGGCGAGTATGTCGACATGGTACAGAACGGTATCATCGATCCTGTCAAAGTTACGCGCTGCGCTTTGGAGAACGCCACCAGCGTTGCGGCAACCCTCCTCACCACCGAGGCGGTTGTTGCCATCAAGAAGGAGCCTGCTGCTCCCGCTGCACCTGCAATGCCGGAGTATTAATCCGGGGCGTGATAGGCGGTTTCCGCAGGAATCCATGACAATCACACAAATATTCAGGGGCGGTCTTCGGACCGCCTCTTTATTTTCCTCTTTCGCAATCCCGTCCGGAGTGGTAAAATCAGAATATAACGGTCGCTTTGGGGCGATGGATCGGGACGATGATTTCCGGGCTTACCGGATGACGACGGAGAAGATTATGATCAAACGGAAAATATTTATCATATGCTGTTTTATTCTTGCCCTCTTCCAGGCAGGCTGCGGGAAGAGCGGGGAGGAGAAGAGCGATACCGGGCTGGTTTTGGGGTTCAGCCAGATCGGAAGCGAGAGCGCGTGGCGCATCGGTAACACGAAGGACATCGAGGAGCAGGCGGAGACCTACGGGATCGGCCTGATGTTTGAGAACGCCAACCAGAAGCAGGACAACCAGATTGCGGCCATCCGGCGGTTCATCGCCTACAAGGTGGATGTCATCGCATTTTCCCCCGTCGTTGAGGAAGGGTGGGACAACGTGCTCCTGGAGGCCAAGGAGGCCGGCATTCCCATCATTTTGGTGGACCGGGACATCAACACCGAGCAGAAGGGCCTCACCACGTGCCTGATCGGTGCGGACTTCTACAGGGAAGGCGTGATGGCGGCCGAATACCTGATCCGGAAGGCCGATAAGCTCGGGCTTACGCAGGTGAACATCGTGGAGATCACCGGCACGGAGAATTCCACCCCGATGCGGCAGCGTCAGGCCGGTTTTATGGACACTATCGCCGGGGATGAGCGGATGAAGATCCTCGAGAGCATCGACGGCGATTTCCTAAAGAGCCGCGGCGCGGAGTGCATGCGGTACTTCCTCGACAAATACGGGGATCAGATCGACGTTGTCTTCTCCCACAACGATGAGATGACCATCGGGGCGATCCCCGAGATCGAGAAGGCCGGATTTGCCCCGGGCAGGGATATGGTGATCATCTCCATCGACGGCGGCCAGGAGGCCATCAACGTCTTGCAGGAAGGAAAGATCAACTGCGTTGTGGAGTGCACGCCGAAGCTGGGGAAAGCCCTTATGGAGACGGCGATCAAACTGAAGAACGGGGAGACCGTGGAGACGCTGATCCACCCGGAGGAGCAGGTGTTCAGCGACGAGATGGATGTCTCTTCCATTGCGCCGAGAGGATATTAAGGTTCGGAAGACAGGAGTGAAATGGGCAAGATCAGGAAAGAAAAGAGCATACTCGGACAGATTACCAATCTGAGTCACAAGCTGGTCCTCATGCTGGTGGTTCCCATTATCATCAGTCTTATTCTGATGCTTTTCTACGCCGCAAAATACCATAATTCCATCGACCGAATGGAGACCGTCGCCAGCTTAAAGACCGTGGTGACGGAGGAGATCCCGGAGGGGGCGTGGAATATCGTAAGCGGAAGACAGACATTTTCCGAAAGCAGGATCTATGCGACCATCGGGAAGGTCAACGACACCCTCGATTCCCTGGCGGAGCAGACTTCGGAGGAAAACCGGCTGTCGCTGGTTGTGGCAGGGCGAACCATGAAGACGCTTGAGAACTATGTGGACCGCATCCGCGACAATATCGACGCCAACGTCCCCGTGGTGGAGAACGAAAAGGTGATGGAGGAGGTACGCGAGGTTGCGAAGCTCGTCGACAGTATGCTGAACGACTACGTTGCCGCCGAGATCAACACAGCGGCCCGCATGAGCTTAAGCCTTCGGATCTGGGTGCTGCTGACGGCTGTTGCGGAGGCGTTGATCGTGGTTGTCGCGCTCCTGGTGCGGAACCATTCGGTGAAGGTGACGGCGTCCTCGGTGCGGCTCCCGATCGAGCGGCTGGAGGAGGCGGCGGCCAGGATTGCCGAGGGGTCCCTGGATGCCAAGATCGAGGATACGGACGTCACGGAGCTTCGGAACCTTACGCTTCAGGTTAACACCATGGCGGACCGCCTTCAGGAAATGATGAGGAAGAGCAGCCTGGATGCGAGAAATCTCCGGAAGGCCGAGCTCCGCACGCTGCAGGCGCAGATCAATCCTCATTTTCTGTACAACACCCTCGACGCCATCGTCTGGAAGGCGGAGGCCGGGGAGAAGGACGAGGTTATCCAGCTGACGCGCGCGCTGAGCGACTTCTTCCGGATCAGCCTTTCCTCCGGTGCGGACTGGATTCCCATCAGTCAGGAGAAGAAGCACATCGAAGGTTACCTGAAGATCCAGCAGACCCGGTACCGCGATATCATGAACTATGAGATCGACATTCCGGATGAGATCGGCGACTTCTATATTCTGAAACTTCTGTTGCAGCCCCTTGTGGAAAATGCGCTGTACCACGGCGTCAAGATCAAGCGCGGCGGCGGTTCCATCTATGTCTCCGGGAAGCTTCAGGAGGGGTATCTCGTGTTCTCGGTAAGGGATACCGGACTTGGGATGAGCCCCGAGCAGCTGGAGTCCCTAAAAGAGCGGATGAGGCAGGGGCAGCCCACGGTCAGCGAGGGCGGAGGCGGCTTCGGCTTAGTGAACGTCAATATGCGGATCCGCCTGTATTACAATCAGGCCGAAGATCTTCTGATCGAGAGCGGAACGGAAGGCACCTCCGTGAGTTTCAAGGTGCCATGCAGAACCAGAGAGGAGATTTATGACGATGAAAGTGTTTCTGGTTGACGACGAGATCGTTGTCAGAGAGGGGATCCGGGAATCCTTCCCGTGGGAGGAGACTCCGTACGTGCTTGTCGGTGAGGCTCCGGACGGCGAGATGGCAATCCCGATGATCCGCGACACCAACCCCGACATTGTGATCACCGACATCAAGATGCCGTTTATGGACGGGATCGAGCTGTGCCGGATCATGCAGAAGCAGATGCCCTGGATCGGGGTTATCGTCTTAAGCGGATACGATGAGTTTGAGTACGCGAGACAGTGCATCCAGCTGGGTGTGCGGGAGTACATGCTGAAACCCATCAACGCCGACGCGCTGCGGGAGGCCCTTGACAAGGTGAGCGCGCAGCTGACGGCGGAGAGAAACACCTTCGAGCACGCGGCGAGCCTGCGGGCCCGGATGGGCAGCGGCGGAAAGCTGGTGAAGGAGAAGCTGGTGGGCTCCCTTTTCTCCAACGAGGCGGCGGAGAAGGATGCGCAGGATGTCCTGGAACAGCTGTCCAACATGGAATGTCCGGTTCCCGCCCCGTACTATGCGGTGGTGGATGCGGCGTTCTCCCCGGTGGAGGAGGGCCAGGCCGTCGCGGATGCCCTTGCGGAGAGCAGCGGCGGTATCGCGCTTCCCTCGCCCGGACGGGTGGGAACGAGATTCCTGATCCCCGGCGAATCCGCCGAGGATGTGGAGGAGCAGGCATATTCCTTTGCGACGACCCTTGCGAGGGAGCTGGAGCGCGTCGGCGGGTCGGAGATCCGCGTGGGGATCGGCGAGATCGTGGATAAGCCGGAAGATATTTTCCGAAGCTTTAAGACCGCGAGACACATCCGCCATCTTCTGGTGGAGCGCACGGACGAGACGGCGATCATCTTAGGCACCCGGGAGATGGGCGAGCCTGCGGATGAGAAGACGCCCGCCGTCATCAGCGAGGCGAAGCTGTATATGTCGCTTCATTATTCGGATCCGAACCTGATGCTCCAGGATGTGGCGAAGGCGGTAAATATGAGCAGCAGCCGCTTTTCCACGGTGTTTTCCCAGCAGAACGGCCAGACCTTCACCGAGTACCTGGTCTACCTGCGCCTCAAGAAGGCCAAGGAGCTGTTGCGCACCACCACGGACCGCAGCCTGCAGATCGCGAGGGACGTGGGCTACAACGACGCTCATTATTTCAGTTATATCTTTAAGAAAAATACGGGGATGACCCCGTCCGAATACAGGGCACAGTATCAAAATCAACCTGAGTGAAAAATATTTAACCCCGCCGGGAAAAAACAACCGAAACATAAAATGATTTTCAACTATGTCGATATGAACGTTGATTTACCTTGACTGCCCATTGCGCTATCCTTTACCCAGAAGGTCGATAACGACCCAAAAAGGAGGATGGTAATAATGAGAAAGTTAAGAGCTTTGTTCCTGGTGACAGTACTTGTCCTTTGCTGCATGGCTGTGGCCTGCGGAAAGGGTGATGACGACGGCCTGATCAAAGTGGGTGTGGTAAACAACCCGCCTTCGGAGTCCGGTTACCGTGAAGCGAACGTAAAGGATATGGAGAACGTATTCTCGGAAGCAAACGGCTATAAGCTGCAGACGTTCTACAGCAAGAGCAACGACGAGCAGCTCCAGGCGGCACAGGGCTTCATCACCGACGGCGTTGATTATCTCCTGATCTCCGCAGCTGAGACCACGGGCTGGGATGATGTTCTCAAGAAGGCTAAGGAAGCCGGCGTTAAGGTTTATCTCTTCGACCGTATGATCAATGTCGATGAGAGCCTCTATGAGGCAGCCGTAGTTTCCGACATGGCAGCTGAGGGCGACACCGCCGTGAACTGGCTTCTCGCACAGAACCTTCCCGAGTACAAGGTTATTCACATCCAGGGCGCTATGGGTTCCGACGCACAGATCGGACGTACCGGCGCGCTTGACGCACAGTTCGCATCCAACAAGATGACGAAGGTCGTTCAGCAGACGGCAGCCTGGGATGAGGCGGAAGCTAAGAAGATCGTGGAATCGGTAATCAACAGCGGCGAGGATTTCAACGTTATCTATGCGGAAAATGACGGTATGGCCAAGGGTGCCGTAGCAGCACTCGACGAAGCCGGCATTACGCACGGAGTTGACGGTAAGGTCGTAATCATCGGTTTCGACTGCAACAGATGGGCTCTTCGCGAGCTTCTTGCAGGCAAGTGGAACTATGATGGACAGTGCAGCCCCTTCCAGGCTCAGATTATCAGCGATCTGATCAAATCCGGTAAGGCTCCTGCGACCAAGAAGATTATCAACGAGGAGAAGGGTTTTGACGCTAAGACTCTTACTCAGGCCGATATCGACACCTACGGTTTAGGTGATTAATCGACAATAATCCGACGAACAAGGCGCAGCCGAGCAGAACAAAAGCTTGGCTGCGTTTTTTCAGGAAGGAGATGGAGGGATCGTATGCAGGAAGAATACTTGCTGACGATGCGCCGGATTGACAAACGGTTTCCCGGGGTTTTGGCTTTAAACGGGGTTGATTTTACGTTGAGAGACGGCGAAATACATGCACTTATGGGGGAGAACGGCGCCGGAAAATCCACGCTCATCAAGGTTCTGACCGGCGTGTATCAGATGGACGGCGGCGAGATCCGGCTGGAGGGAAAACCGATGGTGATCCACTCCCCGCAGGACGCTCAGAAGAAAGGGATCAGTACGGTTTACCAGGAGATCACTCTGTGCCCGAACCTCACGGTTGCCGAGAACATTTTCATCGGACGGGGCAAAGGGGTATGGGTTCGGCAGAAAAGCCTGGAAAAGCGGGCGGATGAAATCCTTTCGAAACTCGGGATCCCGGCGAGGAGCACCCAGCTTCTGGGCAGCTGCTCCCTCGCGGTCCAGCAGATGGTGGCGATCGCGCGGGCAGTGGATATGAACTGTAAGGTTCTGATCCTGGACGAGCCGACCTCTTCCCTGGACGACAAGGAAGTAAACCGGCTCTTCGACCTTATGCGGGATCTGAAAAGCCGGGGCGTCGGGATTATCTTTGTGACACATTTTCTGGACCAGGTTTACGCGGTCAGCGACCGCATCACGGTCCTTCGGAACGGCGAGCTTGTCGGGGAATACCTGACGGAGGAGCTTCCGCAGATCCAGCTTGTTTCCAAGATGATCGGAAAGGAGCTGGAGGAGCTCAGCAGCCTCAGCGAGACGGAGGAGAAGAAGACGGAGGAGAAGGAAATCCTCTACGAGGCGGAGGGGCTCTCGAGCACCGAAGCGCTTCCGTTCGACTTCGCGATCCGCAGGGGCGAGGTGAACGGATTTACCGGTCTTCTCGGCTCCGGGCGAAGCGAGAGCGTGCGTGCGATCTTCGGTGCGGATAAGGTTACCGGAGGAACTGTGCGGATCAACGGAAAGCCCGTGAAGATTTCAAAGCCGGTGGATGCCATGAAGCACGGCATCGGATATCTCGCAGAGGACCGGAAGCGGGACGGCATCATCGCGGAGCTGAGCGTCCGCGAGAATATCATCCTTGCACTTCAGGTCATGAACGGCATGTTCAAGCCCATCAGCCGGAGCGAGTCCGAAGCTTTCGCGGATGAATACATCAAGGTCCTGAATATCAAGACCGCAAGCCGTGAGACGCCGGTAGGGTCCTTAAGCGGCGGAAACCAGCAGAAGGTAATCCTTGCCAGATGGCTTCTGACCCATCCGGATTATCTGATTCTCGACGAGCCGACCCGAGGTATCGATGTCGGCACCAAGCTGGAGATCCAAAAGCTCGTGCTGAAACTTGCGGAGGAGGGCGTGAGCGTAACCTTCATCTCCTCGGAAGTGGAGGAGATGCTCCGCACCTGCAGCCGGCTCATCGTCATGCGTGACCGGCACGTTGTGGGCGAACTCACGGGTCAGGATCTGAATCAGACGCAGGTAATGAAGACCATCGCGGGAGGTGAGGCGTAAAATGAAGAAAACCACCAAAAAATTCTCCTTCAACGGGTTCGGACAGCTTACCATCCCGTTGATCGCCATCGCGCTTTTAGTGGTATTCAACCTGATCCGCGATCCCGGGTTTTTCAGCATCGGCATCAGCCATAACAGCAACGGAAACGCGGTGCTGTCCGGCAACCTCATCAGTATCATCAACGGCGCCAGCGAGCTGGCGATCCTGGCCATGGGAATGACGCTGGTCACCGCGGCCTGCGGCGGACAGGATATCAGTGTCGGCGCGGCAGCGGCTATCGCGGGCAGCGTGTTTGTCAAGGTGTTGAAGGCGTCCTCGTCGATCTCCGGCGTGACGGTAATTCTGGCATTCCTGTGCGCCTGCGTTGTCGCCATGATCTTCGGAAGCTTCAACGGTACGCTGGTTGCGGTGTTCCGGATCCAGCCCATGATCGCAACGCTGATCCTCTACACCTGCGGGCGCTCCATCGCCTACTGGATCAACGGCGGCGCGACGCCTACGGTGACGAGCTCCATCGTGAACGCCATCGGAAGCTTTATCCCGGGAATTCCGGTTCCCACGCCGGTGATCATCGTTGTTGTGATGGGAATCCTGTTCTGGCTGCTGTTCCATTTTACGTCCCTTCGGCTGTTCACACAGTCCGTGGGTATCAACGGCAGCGCCGCAAGACTGAACGGAATCGATGCGAGATTTATCAAACTGTTAAGCTTTATCATTCTGGGCGTCTGTGTCGCGGTCTCCGGCTGCATCGGCGTGTCGAGACTCGGCCTGATCAACCATGAGACGCTCCTTCTGGATGTTGAGATGGATACCATCCTTGCCGTTGCGATCGGCGGAAACAACCTCGGCGGCGGCAAATTCAAACTGAGCGGCAGTGTGATCGGCGCCTACGTCATCCAGATGCTCACCATCACCCTGTACGCAATGAAAGTATCTTCGACGGATGTAAAGGCCTATAAGGCCATTGTCATCATTTTGCTGGTTGTCATCGGTTCGCCGGTCATCAAGGAAAAGTTCAGCAGATTCCTTGCAAGACTTTCCGACAAGCGCAGAAAAGTGTCGGTGAAAGGAGCGGAAGAATGAAACATTTTTCGTTTTTGAAGAGAAAAGAGCCGCTCAACGACACACAGCTTCTGATGGCCATCACCATCGGCATCTTTCTGATCATGTATGTTTCGGCGATCATGCTGTTCGGCGGCGGATTCAACCACGCCCAGCAGATCTTTGATATGTTGAATGACAACGCCAGCCTGATCATCGTATCCTGCGGCCTCACCATCGTCATGATCGGCGGAGGTATCGATATCAGCGTCGGTGCGGTGACTTCCCTGACGGTTATGAGCTGCGTGCTCTACCTGAACCGGGGCGGCAATATCTATGTGTCTATTCTCCTTGCCCTGGGCATCGGTCTTGCCTTCGGTCTCGTGCAGGGGTTCCTGATCAGTTACCTGGAAATCCAGCCGTTTATCGTCACTCTTGCCGGCATGTTTTTTGCAAGAGGCATGACCACCATTCTGTCGGTAAATCCGCAGAAGGCCGCCCACAAGACATTTAACGCCCTCCGGGCGAAGAAAATCGAAATCTCCTGGCTGGGTTACAAAGCCAGAAACGGGAATCTTGTCCCTGCGCGTATTGAACTCGGCGTCCTCGTGGCGCTTGTCTGTGTGATTTTCGTTTTCCTTATGCTCCGCTACATCCGCATGGGCCGTAACACCTACGCCATGGGCGGAAACCAGCAGAGCGCGCTGATGCTCGGGATCAATGTGAAGAGGACCCGGTTTATGACCTATGTCCTGAGCGGTCTGTTGAGCGGTATCGCAGGTTACGTGTTCATGCTGCACACCGGTGCCGGCAATGCGACCAACGCAGCCGGAATGGAGATGAACGCCATCGCGTCCTCCATTATCGGCGGTACGCTTCTTACCGGAGGCGTCGGCAATGTCATCGGTACCTTCTTCGGAACCTTGAGCCTTACCACCATCAAGAAGATCGTCGTGACCAGCGGCTTAAACGACCCCTGGTGGCAGAGCATCACCACCGGCGGAATGCTTTGTTTCTTCATTCTGCTGCAAAGCGTTGTTCTCGGAAAACGCTCCAAAAAGAAAAATACCTAGAATTTTTTGTGACTCCTCTCCGCTGTAAAAACGACAGCAAAGTAGCACCCTCTTTGATCCGACAAAGGGGGTGTTGCTTTTTGTTTGGACTTCGGAGTTTTGTTCAGGCTTTTCTGTCAGGATTCCCGGCTGGAGGTCCTTGGTGCACCGTGGCGTGGCACAATTTGTGCATAAGACATTATTCACAAAAACGTCATCTGGGATTTGTGCAACATTTTCCGAGGACGGAAAATCGTTGTGCAGGTTGCATATAGCATATTGCACGACGGTTTTTCAGCGCGCCTGAAAAGTGACGAAAAGGCTTCGTAACGAGTTATTGATGTTGACTCCGCGGAACCCGAGCGGTATGATGGCGGCACGAAAACGCAAGAGCCGTTTCGAAAACGGATGTGGGGGAGAATGCTATGAAGACAATCGCGATCATATATCCCGGGTCACGTTACCTGGAGAGGCTGACCATGGCAATGCAGAGGGATCTGCCGGAAGGATATGCTGCCATCGGATATTACTCTGTGAAGGATTTTTCTCCGGGGGAGGAACATGTCCGTGTAAAGGCGCTGCTTCTCTACGAGGAACTCTGTGAAGGGGATACCGCGGAGGAGCAGGATCGTCTGTTGGCCGAGATGGCTGCACGGAAGATCCCGGTGTGGCTGCTGACTTCCGAGAAGGAGCGGGGGGAGGAGCCCGGGTATGTGTTTCTGTACCAGCCCGTGGATCGGATCCTGGCACAGTTGGGCGAAGTCCTCGGGACGGTACCGAGAGTGGTGACCGAATCGCGTGAACCTTCGGAATGCCGCTGCCTCGGAGTGATCTCCGTGGACGGAACGGGAAGCTCTGCGTACGCGATGCAGCTGGCACGGCGCTGTGCCGTTTCGGGAAAGACACTTCTTCTGTGCGTCAATTTTCGTCGACGGGAACCATGAGAACCATGAACGTCTGGCTGCCTATCCGGTACAGGAGTGGAACGGAGGGAAGGTGCATGTTATCCGGCCG
The DNA here is from genome assembly GCA_017962105.1 of Lachnospiraceae bacterium. Classification (GTDB taxonomy): domain Bacteria; phylum Bacillota; class Clostridia; order Lachnospirales; family Lachnospiraceae; genus ISDg. The sequence goes on along the minus strand of JAGCVY010000055.1, from coordinate 1,654 downwards.
CATGTACTTCATCTGATGCGCGGGCAGGTGTTCTCGCTGCAGGGTAAGACCTTCTTTACCTTCGGCGGCGCCCAGAGCACGGACGTGGAAGGCGGGCTGTTGGAACTTGACGATCCGAACCTGAAACGGAAGAAAGCGGAGCTCCGTCGGAGACACGTTGCCTTCCGCGTGAACCGCTATGACTGGTGGAAGGAAGAACTGCCTTCGCCGGAGGAACTGGAGGAAGGACTCCGTAACCTTGCCGGACATGGCAACGCAGTGGATTATATCATCACCCATTGCTGCGCCGCTTCCACGCAGGAGCTGCTGGGTGACAACCGTTACCCGCAGAATATGCTGACGGACTATTTTGAGCAGATCAAGAACACCGTATCCTTCAGGAAATGGTTCTTCGGACATTACCATGATGTCCGCGGGATTGAGGCGATGAATCTCGGGGAGAAGGAAACTTTTTTGTATAAGCAGCTGGTGCGTATCGTGTAAGCGCCACACTGCTCGAAGGAGCAATATGACAGCAATACCGGACAAAACTGAAATCTTCCATGTGCACAGCTTCCGTTGCCGACACGCGGAGGCTGTGCCGGACGAAGCCTATATCCAAAAAGCAATCGAACTCGGCGCCCGGGGGATATGGTTTTCCGACCATGCTCCGTTCCCGGGGGATCTGTTTCGGAATCGTATGCAGTACGAGGAGCTTGAGGAGTATCTGAGCACGCTCGCAGACCTTAGAGAGCGCTTTACAGGGCAGATAGCGGTGCATATCGGGTTAGAGGCGGAGTATCTTCCCTCGTACGCAAAACAGGGCTATTATGAGCGCTTGCGCGACGATCCACGGGTAGAGTTTCTGCTGCTCGGGCAGCACTTTGCGGAGACTGAGGCGGATCCGCCGGAATACACCTTCTCGTGGGATAAGGAACGGCTGGAGCGCGACGAATATACGGCGCTTGGAGAAGCGGTTGTCGCCGGCACTCTAAGCGGATGGTTTGATGTGGTGGCGCACCCGGACCGGATCTTCCGAAGAAGAAAGCGGTGGGACGCCGGCATGGAGCGGATGTCTGGTCAGATCATTGATGCGGCAGCAGCGGCCGGCATCCCCCTTGAACTCAATATGCACTCGATAACACAGAAGCACCACTATTGGAAGGAGTTCTGGGAGCTGCATCCGTCGGAGCTGACAGTCTGCGGCGTGGATGCACACACCGTGGATGAGATGGTCAGACGGTTTCATAGGCAGGAGTGACAATGGGTACTGTTCTGTGGTATAATTTCACAGATGGCTTGTTACACAAAAGGAAAAGTTTTATGCTCTAACATAGGCAAGTAAATTTCAGTTTTAACGAGGACGGGTAATATGATAAAGTTTTTACATTTGTTCAAGAACTATTACTTGGGAATATCGTTTATAGGCATAGCAGCATTTGTGATACAAGAGATTCCATATATCGTTATGCCATTGATAAAACCTGAATCAAATCCAATCATGAATAGGTCGAATGAGATCACATGGATTGGGACAGTACAGGGAATATTTGGTGTTTTGTCTATGATTCTGCTGATGTTGATTGTAAGGGATGATGTTAAACTTATTCCGAAAGAAACAACAAAAGAAAAGATATTCCTTTTTCTTATGATTCTGATGATCCTGATCAACTTT
>JAGCVY010000007.1 GCA_017962105.1 Lachnospiraceae bacterium | reverse complement strand
GGGCCGTAGCGCACCCAAACACGCTTTACATAAGGACCCATATCGCATTTGTCGACGATTTCCTGAATCTGTTCCTTCGGAAAATACTTGCTCAGATCCCAGGTCCTCTGCTCCTGAATGCGATGGGAACTCGGTTTCGGGTACGTAAGGTCTGCCGAGACCATGAGCTGTGTATCCTCATCCTCATGATAGTAGGAGTCTTTATACTTTACCGTGAGAAACAGGGAATCTTCGTTGATAAACAGGCCGTTCTGCGGCATGTAATCCGGATCGGTCTGAATCTTCTCCTTGTAGCTTTCCACGTCGAAGCAATCCCAGAGGATTCCCACATGAATGCAGTCGACAAAATCACACAGATAATCGCGGCTTTCATCGTATGGATCAGAGCCGTGGCTGTTAGAGATTTCATCCACTAAATCCATTTTGGAGTACAGCAGACTGCCGATCGTGGTACGGTACTGCCAATTAAGGCGGAACCGATCGGACATACACCAGGCATCGAGTCTGGAATCAACAGTCTCGTAAACATTCTTTTTTATGGCGGGACGCAGGATCAGGACAAGCACAACAAAAAGGATCAGTGCAATTACCTCGATCAAAACATACGGCTGAATATCCTTCCAACGGAGCGTTTTCTTTCTTTTCATCGGTGTTCCCCACTTTCGATGTGTGATCAGAGAACTTATGAGAACCGGTACCCCTGCTTGATCACGGTTTCAATGCGGTCGCCGCAGGTTCCCAGCGCCTTGCGGAGCTTCTTGATGTGCGTGTCCACAACGCGGTCGCTGCCGTCGTAGTCGAAGCCCCAGATGCGGTCGAGGATCTGTTCCCTCGAGAGGACCCGCCCGCGGTTTGCAAGGAAGTAGCGGAGCAGGTCGAAGTCCAGCGCCTGCAGGTCAACCGGGGTGCCCGCAACAGTCACCTTGCGGGTGACGAAGTTGACGGTCAGGCCATTTTCCGAGAAGACGTCGTTCGACATTGCACGGCCGGCTGCCCGTTCGAGGATGGCTTTGCATTTTGCGACCAATACCGGAAGCGAGAAGGGCTTGGTGATGTACTCGTCAGCCCCCAGCTCGTAACCGAGGAGCTGATCCTCTTCCTGCACCCGTGCGGTCAGGAAGAGAACCGGTACATCCTCCTTCGCGCGGATCCGGCGGCACACGTCGAATCCGTTCATCTTCGGCATCATCACATCCAGGATCACCAACTGATACCGGTTTTCGCAAAATGCTTCCCACGCAAGCTGTCCGTTGGCCGCTCCGTCCACCGTAAACCCGTTGTCCGTGAGGTAGTCGGTCATGACTTCACGCAGGTTTTCGTTGTCCTCAGCAAGAAGAATGCGGTTCATAGTCCGGCTCCTTTCAGTGTGCGGTGCGGCTCTTTTGTTCTCTGTCAGCTGCACTGTACCATGGCGATGTGTACTCCGTATGTCAGGAGAAAAAATTTTTTCAGCGTTTGATTTCCGTATAGTAGTACACCGCGAGCTGCGTGCGGTCGCGGAGATTCAGCTTGTCCAAAAGCGAGCTTAAGTAGTTGCGGACCGTGCCCTCACTTAAGAACAGCTCCGACGCAATCTCCCGGTTGGAGCGGCCGGCCGCCACGAGGGTCAGGATTTCCCGCTCCTTGTCGGTGATGCCGTGGGCGTCGTAGTCGTAGGCCTCCGGCGTCTTCATCAGCTCCGGGAGCTTCCCGATGATCTTCTCTCCGAAGACGGTCTGTCCGCGCATCACCGCGGCAAGCGCCGGCGCAATGCCCTCGAAGTCCTGCTTGAGGATGTATCCCTTCGCGCCCATGTTGAGGGCGTTGATGATGTATTCGTCGTCGGAAAATGTAGTCAGGTACAGGATCCGGGCATCCGGGTGGGCCGCTAAGATCACCTTGCCGGCCTCGATGCCGGTCATGCCCTCCATGCGGATGTCCATGAGGATCACGTCCGGGAGGTACTGCTCGTACAGAGCAATGGCCTCCGCGCCGCTGTGGCCGGTGGCAGCCACCGTGATGGTGCCGTCATTTTCCAAAATCGTCTTGAGAGACATCGCCACGAGGCGGTCGTCGTCGATTACTACGATGTTCATAGGTCGGTCCTTTCTATGCCTGCTTCGGTATCGTGAGGAAAATCCGGAAACCCTGTTCCGACTTCGTGAAGGTGATGCGCCCGCCCACGTCGCTCGCACGGTCCTCCATGTTGCGGAGGCCGATGCCCCGGGCGTTGCGGTCGACGGTTCCCTCGTTTTCGTTGTGTCCGTTGTCCGTGAGCAGCAGCTGGTAGAACGCGGGATGTTCACGGAATATGATCTCGATCTTATCGCCGTTACTGTGCTTGACGGCGTTGGAGATGCCCTCCTTCACGATGCCCGCGACGCACAGCTTGATGCTGCCGGGGATGTAATCGCCCGCGTCGTACTGCAGGGCGGTCTCGAAGGCCTCGGAATCCACGGAGTCCGCCATCTCCTGAAGAACGCGCTTTAGGTCGATGGAGTCGTCGTGAAGGTCGTGGACGCTCTCTCGGATGCTGGTCATGGCGCCGTCTAAGGTGCTCTTCAGCTCGGCGAGAGGCTCCTTTAACCGTTCGTCCTTGTTGATGATCTGAAGGGCGCCGGTCTGCAGGATGGAGCGCGTGAGCATGTGGCCGACATTGTCGTGGATCTCACGGGCGATGCGGTTCCGCTCCGTCAGGGTTGCGACGTGGACCTCGTTGTCCTGCGCTTCGAAGAGACGGCGGTTCTGCTCCGCCAGCTGCATGTTCTTCTCGGTGATGTCATCGTGGAGCGTTGTCAGCCGAGCTACCGAGCGGGACAGACCGTTCACGCGGTGGTACCAGATCAGGGTCGCCGCGAGACCGGTGATGACACAGATGATCTGCGCCGCGGAGAGGGAGCCGGCGTTGGCTGCCACCGAGATCGCAGGAATGAGAAGCCACCATTTGCGCTCGTGCAGCGCGTCGTAGAGAAACAGCGGAAGAGCGCACACAAGGATCGGGACGACGCCGCAGGCGGCCGAGCCGAGGAACAGAAGAGCCCAGGCGATCCTCCGCCCCGGGAAGAGCTGCACCGCCGCAGAGACACAGAGGGCGGCAAGGAGCGCTAAAACGGGCACAGCGACAGAGCCCGCCATGAGAAAGCCGGGCAGGCACAGGAGAAGAATTGCACATTTTTCGAGTAATCGGTTCATCGCCGGGTCCTTTTGAGTGTGTTTACCTTAGATTATAAACAATCGGGGAGGAAATACAAGCGCGGAACGAGGTTCTTTTTTCCGACTTGTTCTTTTCAAACGCTTCGGGAATATGGTATGATAAAGGAGGATCCGGGCGGAGCAGGCCGTCCGGGCGACGCTCCGGGGCGGATGATTGATTCGGGGAGGAAGCAGACAGCATGCGAACGAAAGAACAGATGATGGACCTGATCCTTGGGGTCGCGGAACACGATGACCGGATCCGTGCCGTGTATATGAACGGCTCCAGAACGAATCCGAACGCGCCGACGGACCTGTTTCAGGACTATGATATCGTCTACGTGGTGGAGGAGACGGCCTCCTTCATCGCGGATCGGACATGGCCGGAACGGTTCGGGGAGATCCTGTTCATGCAGTTCCCCGACGAACATCCGGATTACCCCAGCGATAAGGAGAATTCCTACGGCTGGCTCATGATCTTCACCGACGGGAACCGGCTGGACCTCACGGTCATGACGATTCCCCGCGCGAAGGAAAATGTTTTCGAGGACACCCTCTGCATCATCCTTCTTGACAAGGACGGGATCCTTCCGGCGATCCCCGAGTCCTCGGACGAGACACACCGCGTGAAGAAGCCCTCGGCGGAGCAGTTCGCCGCGATCTGCAACGAGTTCTGGTGGTGCTTAAACAACGTGGCAAAGGGACTTTGGCGGAACGAGCCCACCTACGCCCAGGATATGTTAAACAAGGTTGTGCGGGATCAGCTGCTCAGCATGCTTTCCTTTAAGGCCGGGATCCTGACGGACTACTCCGTAAGCGTCGGCAAGTCCGGCAAATACCTCCCGAGATGGATCTCCGCGGAAGAGTGGGAGGCGTACCTCCGCACCTACTCCGGGACCGGAATCGACGAGATGTGGGAGTCCGTGGAAACCATGTGCGGTCTGTTCGCGAAAACCGCCCGGTTTGTGGCGGAGAAGAGCGGCTACACGTACAATGAGCGGGAGGAGGCCGGATGCCTTTGGTATCTCCGGCGGGTACGGGATCTTCCTGCCGACAGCACGGAAATATGACATTTGTCATACGGAAAATGTGACGCAGTACACTTGGCGCGGGAGCTTTCCCGCGCTATTCTTATGTCAGAAGCCGGGTAAAGGCGCGAAATGCGCAGACGGAAAGAGAGGATATCTATGAAACCTACGGTAGTGAAAATCGACAATCTGGTAAAGCGGTACGGCGAACTCGTGGCGCTGGATCATTTTTCGTTGGAGATCAAGGAAGGGGAAATCTTCGGCCTGCTTGGGCCCAACGGTTCGGGCAAGACCACGACCATCAACTGTCTGTTGTCGCTGCTTGCCTACGACAAGGGCGAGATCGAGGTCTTCGGCCGGGAAATGACCCCCACCTGCTACGATATCAAGAGCGAGATCGGCGTGATCATGCAGAACGTCGCAGTGCTGGACGAGCTCTCCGTGCGGGAGAACATCGACTACTTTTGCGGATTGTATATCACGGATAAGGAAAAAAGAAAGGCTTGTGTGGAGGAGGCAATCAGGTTCGTCGGGCTGGAGGATTTCGTAAACTTCCGGCCCGCGAAGCTCTCCGGCGGTCTGCTGCGAAGACTCAACATCGCCTGCGGGATCGCCCACAAACCGAAGCTGATCATCCTCGACGAGCCCACGGTGGCGGTGGATCCCCAGAGCCGGAACCGGATCCTCGAGGGGATCCAGGAGCTGAACCGGAACGGTGCGACGGTCATCTACACCTCCCACTACATGGAGGAGGTCGAACAGATCTGCACCCGCATCGCCATCATGGACAAGGGACGGAAGATCGCGGAGGGCACCAAGGAGGAGCTGAAGGGCATGATCCGCAACACGGAGAGTGTTTCCATCGAGATCCTGGAGCTGCCCGGCGAGATCAAGGAGAAGATCACGCATCTTCCCCATGTGTACGAGACGGAGTACGACGGCACGAAGCTGACGGTCCGCTGCTCGGGCGGCAAACACAACCTGATCCGCATCCTCGCGGTGCTGCAGGAGGCCGAGCTCGGGTTCGGCCGGGTCTACTCGGAGCTGCCGACCCTCAACGACGTTTTCCTGGAAATCACGGGCACGGCGCTGCGTGATTCGAAAGAATAATCACGGAGGAGCTGATATGTTTCTTCACAATCTGAAATATGAGATCAAGCTGGTCCTGCGCGCCAAGAGCTTTATCATCTGGCTGATGCTTTTCCCCATCATCCTCGGTACGCTGTTCAAGGTCGCATTCGGATCAATCTATCAAAACGAAACCTTCGACACCATTCCGGTCGCGGTGGTTAAGATCTCGGAAAATGAGGTGTTCGACGAGATGTTGACCGCCCTGACCACAGGCGAGCAGCCGGCGCTCAAGGCGATCTCCGAGGAGGAGGCCAAGGCGAAGGAGATGCTTTTCGACGGCGATGTGAAGGGTATCCTGTACGTCGGCAAGACCGTGGAGCTGAGCGTTTCCGGACGGGGCATGACGCAGACGATCCTGCAGGAGATCGTGGGACGCTGCAGAGTCTACGAGACGGTGATCCGGGACACGATGGCAACGGATCCGTCCTCCCTGGAAGCGGTGATCAAAGAGCTGTCCACGGAGGTGGACGCCTGCCGGGAGGTGCCGGTGACACAGGGCAACCCGGATGTGTACGTGCAGTATTTCTACAACCTGATCGCCATGGTCGCCATCTGCGGATGCAACACGGGACTTCACGTTTCCATTGACAACCAGGCGAACCAGTCGGTGGTCGGGGCCCGCAAGAACTGTTCGGGAACGCCGAAGAGCATCAACCTTACGGCAGGACTGATCGGAAGCTGTATCTCCCAGGGAGTCAGCATGATATTTTGCGTAACCTTCCTGCGGTTCGTCCTGCAGGTGAATTTCGGCGGGAACCTCCTGCTGCTTTATCTCTGCTCGGTGATGGCCGGATGCCTCGGCGTAGCAATGGGATTTTTCATCGGTTCCGTCGGCCGTGCCCGGTTCGAGGTCAAGGTGGCGATCGCCATGTCCATCTCCATGGTGCTGTGCTTTATGAGCGGCCTGATGATGGGAAACATCAAGGGTATTCTCGCGGAGACGGCGCCGTGGGCCAACCGGATCAATCCGGTGGCGATCATCTCGGACAGCTTCTACTGCCTGAACATCTACAGCGATTACCGCAGGTTCCTCACGAAGGTCCTCGGTATGGGCATATACATCGTGATCTTCACGATTCTCGGAGTGCTTTTTGCAAGGAGAAAAAAGTATGCAAGTATTTAACGCGTTCCTGCGCGTGCTGCGCAGCAAATTCGGTTCGGCGATCATCTACATTGTGCTGTTTTTCATCGTCGGCATCATGATGACCCGCGCCGACTCCGGCACCAGCGTGTGGGAGAAGACGAAAATGGTGATGGTGATCGAGGACCTGGACGACACGCCGGAGAGCCGGAAGCTGGTGGAGTTCATCAGCGAAGGCAACGTCGTAAAGGATGATTTCACCAACGAGGACGATATCACCGATGCGATGTACTACACGATGCTCGACTACGTTGTGACGATCCCGAAGGGATATGCCGAGAAGCTTGCTTCCGGCCAGACCGAGGGGATCATCGAGAGCCGCCACATGCATGAGAGTTACGCCGTAGCCAATATGGGAATGCTCCTCGATGAGTACGTGAGCACGGTGATGGCGTACCGCCAGCTCGGGAAGACCCCGCTGGAGGCCTCCGAAGCTGCATGCAAAGCTCTGGAAGCAAAGGTTGACGTCACGATTGCGCAGGAGGAAGGAAAGACGGAGGATGCCGCGTCCATGATGCTGATCTACTTCCGGTATATGCCCTACATTTTCCTCTGCGTGATCATGAATACGCTGTGTCCGGCGCTGGTGGCCATGAACAAGAAGGACCTCCGGTTCCGCACCGACTGCTCCGGCCTGACGCCGCAGTCCTACACGATGCAGCAATTTGCCGCGAGCGCCCTGTATATCGTTGCCCTTTGGGCCGTATTCACGGTTGTCGGTGCCGTGATCAACGGGGTCATGTTCTCCGGACGCCTGTGGCTTGCGGTGGTGAACGGACTTGTGTTCGCCCTGTTCTCCGCAGTGTTTGCCCTCTTTGTCTCCGAGTTCTCGCCGAACCCCAATGTCATTACCGCGATCACGCAGATTGCGTCCCTCGGAATGTGCTTCCTGTGCGGCGTGTTCGTCGACCAGGCACTCCTCGGCGGAGGTGTTCTGGCAGCAGCCCGGTTCCTTCCGGCATACTGGTATGTCCGCTTAATCCGTATGCTCAACGGCGACATTGTCTTTACCGCCGGCGAGGCAGCGCTTTGCCTGGGAATCCAGGCCGGATTTGTCGCGGTGTTCGTACTCCTGACAATCCTTGTGCACCGCGCCCGCTACGTGTCCGCAGCGCCCCGTAAGACAGCGGCCGGAAGTGCGGCGTAAAGCATTGATAGAGAGCAATGGGCCGTCGGTGTTCTTGAAGCCGGATTACCGCTGCGATGATGGAAACTGAAAAAAGTCTATTGCTGCCCGATGCGCAGAGCATGCGCACCGGGCAGTTGTTTGTTTGTTTGGCAGCGGGCGGTGGCTTGGTTAGTTTGGCTGGCTTTGCCTGCCTGCCGAGGCCGTGGCCGGTCTACCATAGCCGTGACCGAATCCTTTTTGGCGCCAAAAGCAGACTTTTTTGAGAATTCTTGTGATAAGTCCGCTTTTTCGGGGTTTTGCCAAATGAAGACAAGCATCAAGAGAAGGTTTCGGCAGACCTGAATGAAAAATCAAGTTATATAGACACCTTTTCGGAAGACCGCCGGCCGGACAGTTACCTGAAAACAACCCGGGCCCCGGCACGGGAAAAGCCTTTACTTTTCGCGGGTTTTGAAGTATGATATAAGGTAGATTTTTCATCAAAATCACGGACGGAGACTCGCGATGGAGAAGAAGGAACAAGACGCAAAAACACGAGAAAAAAATCGCAGGAAGCAGGCCCGCGCGGAGCGGAGAGCGCTGCGGCGGTATAAGATAGCCTTTGCGTTCTTCCGGTTCTTCATGAAGCCGTGGATGCGGCTGAAGTTCCGGTACCGTTACGACAGCCTGAAGGACATCAAGGGACCGTACCTCCTGCTGGCGAACCACAACATGGAGATGGATCCGATCCTCATGGGGATTGCGGCGAAGCGGCAGCTGTTCTTCGTGGCCAGCGAGCACATAGCCCGCAAGGGCTTCGGCACCTGGTTCTTGATGCGGTATTTCCATCCGATCCTGCACCGCAAGGGCAAGGACGGCGCAAGGTCGGTCATGAATATATTGAAGACGCTGCGAAACGGCAGCAGCGTGATGCTCTTCCCCGAAGGAAACCGTTCCTTCGACGGGGTGACCTGCCCAATCCCGGAGGCCACGGGGAAAATGGCCAAGCACGCCGGAGTCCCGCTGGTGACGTACCGCCTGGAGGGCGGATATCTCACCCAGCCGCGGTTCTCCCTGACGCTTCGCAAGGGGCGCGTTACCGGGCATCTGGTGAATGTGTACCAGCCGGAAGAATTGAAGAAAATGACGGACGAGGAAGTCAACGCAGCCATCGCTGCGGACCTTCACGAGGACGCGTACGAGGCGCAGGAGCGCGAGCGCATCGCGTTCAAGGGTAAGAAACCGGCCCGCGGAATTGAGAGCACGCTCTATCGGTGCCCGGCCTGTGGCAGGTTCGGAACTCTTGTGAGCGACGACAAAGCGGTGCGGTGCGACTGCGGTTACGAGGCAGTATACGATGTCTACGGTTATCTGAACGAGACGGTGTCGGATTCTGCGGGAAGCGGCGGAACGGCTGACGGAGCGGAAGAAAAAGAAGAACAGACCGCAAACCAGATCGTGAAACAGACCACAATGCGCGACCTGAACGCGGCCCAGCGGGAGGCCCTTCGGAAAATGCTGCTGGACCAGTCTGCGGGAACGCCCGAGACCAAAAATGAGATTTTCCGGGATTCCGTTAAGGTACGGCGGATCGGTGAGAACCATGAAGTCTTGTGGGAGCGAGAGGGCGCGATCTTTGCGGATCGGAACGGCGTGTATATCACCGGGGAAAATGACGAGACCATCCCCGTGAGGGAGCTCGCAATCTACTCCAGAAACAATATCGCCGCCCACTGCACGGACGAGCTGGTTCCTTACGACGTCCGCGGCGACGAGAGATTTAACGCATTGAAATATCTGCACCTCCGGGAGATCATCGCGGAGGCGGGTTAACATACAAAATAATAAGAAACGCGAGGGTAGAGCATGGATCTGATCAAATATTCCAATCCTTCCACATGGAATGCGGTCTTGGTTCTCGGGATTATTGCAGCGATGGTGTTGGGCGCCATCTACCTGCGCCGGTATAAGATTTTCCACAAGAGTCTTCTGCCGACGGCGGTTTTGGGCGGCTTCCTGATGCTTGCGGTGAAGCTGATCGGCGTGAAGGTCGGGATCTTCCACACGGACAGCGCCGCGTATCTCAAGATCAACAAGGTGTTGCAGGTTCTTACGTACCACGGAATTGCGGTCGGATTTATCGCCATGTCCCTGCGCCTGCCGAACGGCAATGAGAAGAAGGGGGACCGTCTGGTGGGACCCAAGAGCGGCGCGATCATCGTGAGCTCCTACATGATCCAGGGACTTGTGGGTCTCGCAATCTCGCTGGCATTGTCCTACACGGTGATGCCGAAGCTGTTCCGCGCCAGCGGCATTTTACTGCCGATGGGCTACGGGCAGGGACCGGGACAGGCCAACAACTTCGGAACCACGTTTGAGACCTACGGATTTGCCGGCGGGCATTCCTTCGGTCTTGCAATCGCGGCAGCGGGTTACCTTTCCGCCTGCATCGTCGGCGTCGTGTATTTGAACTATCTGTCAAGAAAGGGGAAAATCCACCGCGAGGATCCGGAGCCGTTGGCAGGATCGGTGACGGTGGACGCTCCCGATGATATTGAGGAGAGCAACGCTTCCGAGTCTCTTGACCGGCTCTCTCTCCAGCTGGCGATCGTGATGGGCATTTACCTTCTCACCTATGTGCTGACCCTTGGCATCACAAAGGGATTGGGGGCAATCTCCGCAGGTGCCGAGAAGGCTGTCGGCGACCTTCTGTGGGGCTTCAACTTTATGATCGGTTCGGCGCTTGCCATCGGCGTGCGGGCTATTTTCCGCAAGAGGATGGAGGCGAAGCCGAAGGCTTTGAAGAAACAGGACAATTACCTGCTGAGCCGTATTTCCGGTCTGGCGTTCGACGCGATGATCGTGGCAGGTATCGGTTCCATTGAGCTTGAGGAGCTTTCGGGACTGTGGGTTCCGTTCCTTCTGATGGCGGTTGCCGGCGCGGCGGTGACGTTTATCCACCTGCGCTTTTTGTGCCGCCGGGTTTACAAGGGGTACTATAACGAGGGTATGCTTTCCATGTACGGAATGATGACGGGAACCATCAGCTCCGGCGTCATCCTTCTCCGGGAAATCGACCCGCAGCTCAGAACTCCCGCAGCCAACAACCTCATCATCGGCAGCAGCTACGCGATCCTGCTCGGCGCGGTCATGATGGTGTTCGTCGGTATGGCGCCGAAGTCGGAGTTGATGACGTGGATCACCTTCGGGCTGATCCTTGTGTATTACATTGTGTTGATGCTGTTCCTGTGTCTGGCGGGACGCGGAAAGAAGAAAGATACCGCGCCGGATACGGAGGAACAGGCGTAAGGAGGCATCGCCGTGGGCTTTAAAACAGACAAAAGCGGCATGAAGATAATCATCGTTGGCGCGGGAAATGTAGGTTCTACTCTTGTAGAACAATTGGCGCACGAGGGTCATGACATCACGATCATCGATACCGTGGCGCGGAAAATTCAAGCGATCACCGACAATTACGATGTCATGGGACTCGTGGGCAACGGCGCGAGCTACAGCGTGCTGATCGAGGCGGGGATCGAGCAGGCGGATCTGCTGATCGCCGTGACGGAAGCCGATGAGTTGAACCTCCTGTGCTGTACCGTCGCGAAACGCGTCGGACGCTGCGCCGCCATCGCGCGCGTGCGCATGCCCGACTACAGCAAGGAAGTCCGGTATCTGCAGGAACAGCTGGGCCTTGCGCTCGTGATCAACCCGGAGATGGAGACGGCGAAGGAGGCGGCGCGCATCCTTGCGATGCCGACGGCCCTCGAGGTTATGTCATTTGCCCACGGGCAGGCCGAGATGATCAAAATCGCGATCCCCGAGGGAAACAAGATCGCGGGACTGACGCTCGCCGAAGTTTCGAAGAAGCGCCCCGTGAGAGCGCTGGTGTGCGCCATTGAGCGCGCGGGCGAGGTGTACATCCCCTCCGGTTCGTTCCGGCTGGAGAGCGGGGACACGCTGACGTTTGTGGCGTCCCGCAGGAATGTCCGCGTTTTCATGGATACGTTCGGCTTCAAGTCCCGCCGCGTCCGCGACACTCTGATCGTCGGAGGCAGCAAGGCGGCTTACTATCTTGCCCAGGAACTGATCCATGCGGGAGTCGGCGTGAAGATCGTCGAGCAGAACCGCGAGCGCTGCGACGAGCTGAGCGTGCTTCTTCCGAAGGCGGTCATCATAAACGGCGACGGCACCGAGGAAAATCTCCTGAAGGAGGAGGGCATCGAGCAGACGGATTCCTTCGTGCCGCTCACGGGTATCGATGAAGTCAATATCATTCTCACCCTATATGCGCGGAAAATCTCCGATGCCAAGGTGATCACGAAGATCAACCGGATGAATTTTAAGAGCGTTGTCAACAGTCTTGAGCTGGGCAGCGTAATCTATCCGAGATATATCACGGCGGAGGCTATCGTTGCGTACGTACGTGCGCGCAGCGAGTCCCGGAACAGCAGCATCGAAACACTGTACCATCTGTTCGATCACCGCGTGGAGGCAATCGAGTTCCGTGTGGATGCGGAGTCCGACGTCACGGGCATTCCGCTCAAGGAACTGAACAGCAGGGACGAGTTGCTGATTGCGTTTATCAACCGTGACGGTCACATCATAATTCCGAGCGGCCTCGACAGCATCGAGGTCGGCGACACGGTCATGATCGTGACCCGGCATGAGGGAATGACGAGCCTTTCGGAAATACTGAAGTGATACGGAGCGAACATAGGTATGAACAATGCGATGATCGCATACATTTTGGGATCGGTGCTTCGGATCGAGGGTGTGTTGCTGCTCGGTCCGTGTGCTGCCGCAGTCTGGTATCGGGAACGAGTGGGCTGGTACTATCTCTGCGTGGCGGTCATCTGTGAATTATGCGGATGGCTTCTCAGCTGCCTTCGCCCGAAGAATCAGGTGTTTTACCTCAAGGAAGGCTGCGTCGCCACGGCGTTGAGCTGGCTTGCACTCAGCTTCTTCGGCGGGTTGCCGATGTACATCAGCGGTCAGATCCCCGGATTTGTCGACTCCCTGTTTGAGGCGGCCTCCGGATTCACCACGACGGGAGCCACCATCCTCCCGGATGTGGAGCATCTGGCGAGAGCGACGCTTCTGTGGCGAAGCATGACGCATTGGATCGGAGGCATGGGCATCCTTGTGTTCCTGTTGGCGATCGTGCCCTTAAGCGGTGGTTCCAACATGAACATCATGCGGGCGGAGAGCCCCGGGCCTTCCGTCGGCAAGCTTGTACCAAAGGTGCGTCACACGGCGCGGATCCTGTACCTGATCTACGTCGGACTGACGCTGATCGAGCTGATCCTGCTGCTGTGCGGCGGCATGAGTTTCTTCGAATCGCTGAACCATTCCATGGCTACGGCAGGCACCGGCGGTTTCGGCGTCCGCAATGACAGCCTGACCTCCTACACGCCGTACATTCAGTGGGTCGTCACGATATTCATGATCATGTTCGGTGTGAATTTCAACGCGTACTATTTCATCCTGTTCCGGCAGTTCCGCAAGGCGTTCGGCATGGAGGAAGTGCGCTGCTACCTTCTGATCGTGGCAGCTGCGATCGGTATCGTGTTCCTGAACGTCCGCCCCATGTACGCGAGCGGTTCGGAAGGATTCCGGCACGCGGCGTTCCAGGTGAGCTCCATCATATCCACCACGGGATTTTCCACGGTGGACTTTGACATGTGGCCGCAGACAGCGCGAACGATCATGGTGCTTCTGATGTTCATCGGCGCCTGCGCGGGAAGTACCGCGGGCGGCATGAAGGTATCCCGTATCGTGATCGGCGCCAAGACCGTGAAGAAGGAGCTGGCGGCGTATCTGCACCCGAAGAGCATCAAGAAGATCCGCTTCGAGGGCAAACCCGTGGAGCACGAGGTCGTGCGATCCATCAATGTGTATATCATCACCTACGCGGTGGTTTTCGCGATTTCCGTGTTCTTTGTCTCCTTCAACAACTGTAACCTGGAGACCAATGTGACGGCGGTAGCTGCAACGATCAATAACGTGGGTCCCGGTCTCGCGATGGTCGGCCCCACGCTCAATTACGGGCATTTTTCGGTGTTTACCAAGTGCGTCCTGATCTTTGACATGATCGCGGGGCGG
This sequence comes from Lachnospiraceae bacterium, assembly GCA_017962105.1. Lineage (GTDB taxonomy): Bacteria > Bacillota > Clostridia > Lachnospirales > Lachnospiraceae > ISDg. The sequence continues at coordinate 2,592 of JAGCVY010000007.1, read as the reverse complement.
CTTGAGTTGTTCCCGCTCCTGATGCTGTTCCATCCGGGCATCTGGAAGGAAGCAGCAAGAAGCAGCAGACTGCAGAAGAAACTGCACCGGGACAGAAACCGGGCATAGAGCCATGCAGAAGAGGATGTGCGGTACGTAAGCCCGCACGGCAAGACGGAGGATAGGAGATAACCCTAATGGAACGGACGAAAAAACAGATCTTTCACGTCATATCCATCGGCGATAAGCGGGATTCGATCAGCCGCGGATTCGACATCTTCATTGTTGTGGTCATCATCCTCAACTTGCTGGTCACGATTGCGGATACCTTCGATGAACTTGCGGACCTGCGGGGAATCTTCGATGTGATCGAACTGATCACGATCATCATCTTTACGATCGAGTATATCCTGCGTCTGTGGACTGCGGATTACCTGTATCCGGACCGGTCTGCGGTAGGTTCCAGGATTGCTTTCGTATTTTCCTTCTACGGGTTGATCGACCTGTTGACGTTCTTCCCGTACTACCTGCCGATCGTGGTTCCCGGCGGTATTGTTGCGTTCCGGATCCTGCGGGTATTCCGCATCTTCCGGCTGTTCAAGATCAATGCACAGTACGATGCGTTCAATGTCATCACCGATGTATTGTACGAGAAGAGAAACCAGTTGTTTTCTTCCATCTGCCTGCTGGTCATGCTGATGGTTGCATCGTCACTCGGTATGTACACGCTGGAGCATGATGCGGGTTCGGGTTTTGACAATGCATTTTCCGGAATCTGGTGGTCGACTTCCGCAATCCTGACGGTGGGTTACGGAGACATCTATCCGGTCACTGTAGGAGGGCGTATCCTCGCGATCATCATTGCCTGCCTCGGCGTCGGGATCGTCGCTATCCCCACCGGTATCGTAAGCGCCGGATTTGTCGAGCGGTATACGAGGATCAAGCAGCTGATGACAATGGGAGAAGAGCACGCGGTGCGGTTTATCACCTCGACGGTTTCCCACGGGCATTCCTGGTGCGGACGGAAGGTCTGTGAGATCGTATTGCCGCCCCAGCTGCTTCTCGTCGTGATCCTGCGCGGCAATGAGCAGCTTGTGCCTAACGGAGACACCGTGCTTGAAGAGGACGATGTGCTTATCCTGGCCGGCAAGCATTATGAGAAATATGAAAAAATGAACATCCGCGAGATGACGATCGGCGAAGAGCATCCCTGGGCCGATGAGCAGGTCCGGAATCTGGACATCAGCCGTCAGGAGCTGATCGTTTCCATTGAGAGAGACGGGCGGATGATCATTCCGAACGGTTCGACCGTGATCCGGAAGAAAGACGTTGTTTTGGTGTATCACAAGGCGAAAGAGGCCGGGGAGAAAGAGAAAACCCCACGCGCCGTGAACAAAGCCCGGGAAGCAGCCGACAGAGCGGATGCGGGCACCCAAAAGCCAAAGCAGGGACGCAAGAAGGGAAAGTAACTAAGGAAAAGAAACCAAAGGGAAGTAATTAAGGGGGATTTGGAAAATGGCAGCGCGTTTCGGACCGCGAAGACTGTCTTCGTTTCAGATCATCATAATCGGATTTGCGGGCGTGATACTGCTCGGTGGGCTCATCCTGACACTCCCGATCGCATCGCAGGCGAGAGTGTGGACGTCGTTCGGCGACGCGCTGTTTACGTCCACGTCCGCCGTATGCGTGACGGGACTGGTGGTGCAGGACACCGCGACCTACTGGTCAGCCTTCGGGCAGGGGATCATCCTCGTGATGATCCAGATCGGAGGCATCGGCGTCATCGCAGTCGCGGTATTTGTCGCAAGCATCTCGGGCAAGAAGCTTTCGCTGATGCAGCGAAGCACGCTGCAGGACAGCATCTCCGCGCATCAGATCGGCGGTGTAGTGCACATGACCGGGTTCATCATCCGCGTTGTGTTTATCACGGAACTCGCGGGAGCAATCGTGCTGATGCCGACATTTTGCGGAAAATACGGATGGGCGGGCGTCTGGATGTCCGTGTTCCACTCCATCTCCGCGTTCTGCAACGCGGGGTTCGACCTCATGGGAAGCCGCACAGGGCAGTATTCCTCCCTGACCGGCATGGCGGGCAATCCCGGTGTCGTGATACCGATCACGCTGCTGATCATCTTGGGCGGCATCGGCTTTCTGACCTGGGCGGACGTGAAGGAGCACAAACTTCATTTTAAACGATACCGCATGCAGAGCAAGGTCGTGCTTATGACAACGGCGTTGCTGATCTTCCTGCCGATGCTGTGGCTGTTCTTCGGCGAGTACTCCGGGGAATCTTTGGGAGACCGGCTGTGCCTGTCGCTGTTCCAGGCGGTGACGCCTCGTACGGCAGGATTTAATACATCGGATCTGGCGGCGCTCACGGGTGTCGGGCAAATGCTGATCATTTTCCTGATGCTGATCGGCGGCTCACCGGGATCGACTGCCGGCGGTATGAAGACCACGACGATCGCGGTACTCTTCGCCAATGCGACCCAGGTGTTCCGCCGCAGGAAGAACGCGCAGATGTTCGGAAGGCGTATTGATGACGGAACCGTGAAGACGGCATCCACCATCCTCGTGATGTACCTGTTCCTGGCGCTGTTCGGAGCGTCTGTG
>JAGCVY010000054.1 GCA_017962105.1 Lachnospiraceae bacterium | reverse complement strand
GTTCCCTGTATCATTCGGTATCGTATACTATTCGCAGCCGACCGTTCCCAAAACACATGATCCGTCAGTCACTCCGCAAACCGCAGGCTGCGCGTGTATAATGCTCACATAAACCGCAGGCTGTGGGTCAGCAGATCGTCGGCGTCCATGGTGTCGCCGTCCGGAACCGCTGCCACGGCCTTCGCCGCATCGGTGCGGGAGTACCCGAGTGCCACCAGAGCCTCGATCGCCTCCGCTGCCGCCGTGTTCCCTCCTGCCGCTGCCGCAGCCATGGCGCCTGCGTTCAGGCGCGACTCGATCGTCTCGGCGAAATCCACCTTGTCCTTGAGTTCCAGCACCAGCTTCGCGGCCGTCTTCTTGCCAATCCCCGGTGCCTTCGCTATGGTCGCCGCATCCTCGGTGAGGATTGCCATCTGCAGGTCCGAAACGGACATTGTCGACAGGATCCCAACGGCGCCTTTCGGCCCGATCCCGCTTACGGTGATCAGCCGTTTGAACATCTCAAGCGCCTCTCTCGTGGCAAATCCGAAGAGATTGACGCCGGTGTTCTCATTCACGCTCAAATGGGTGTACACCCGTACCTCGGCTCCGATCCCCGGCAGCTCCGACAGGTCCGTCGCCGGCATCGTCACCTCGTATCCGACGCCTCCGCACAGGATCACCGCCTCGGATTCCGTCATATATTCAAGCTTTCCCTGAAGCATCGCAATCATAAAAAACCTCCGAAAAATGAACATCATTTCCCGATTATCAGTATAACACAGGACTCTCGGAAAAGCACCCATTTTCTGACCATTTATGCTTGAAATCTCACAAAAGATTTGTTACCGTAATACTCGAAATCGAGATGTTTCCGGAGATTATATCATGCGTTATGTCGAACAGCCGCTAACCGAACTTGTGGACGCCGGTCTCCTGCCCGTGATGGAGGCCTGGCTTACAAACGATGCTTACTGCCCCATCGGCGACTCGGAACCGGTGTGGTTTGACATCGAGACCACCGGATTGTCCTCGTCGGCAGCCTGTGTCTATATGATCGGTGCGGTTATGCGCTCCTGCGGCGAATGGCGCTTCTGCCAGTGGTTTTCCGAACGGCCGACGGAGGAAGTCGAACTGCTGCAGGCATTTGCCGGCGCACTGCCCGCGGACTGCGCCCTTCTCCATTACAACGGCACCACCTTCGACCTCCCGTTTCTTCGGGACCGCTGCCGATTCCTGCATCTCGACATCACCTGGCCCACCGTGTCCGTGGACCTCTATTCCCAGCTGCGAAAGTTAAAACGCCTCGCCGGTCTTCCGTCCTGCAGGCAGCGCGACCTTGAGCCCTACGCCGGCTATCCCCGGGAAGACCCGTACGACGGGGGCACGCTCATCGCCTACTACGGCGATTTTATCAAGCACGACAAGATTCACCGGCTTACGGGCATATCTTCGGAAAATGGGAACCCCGCCGAGGAGCTCTACGCTGCGCTCGCGCGCCACAATCGGGAGGATCTCGCCGGACTGGTTTCCCTGACGGGGTTATATGACTGTTTTGAAATCCTTAAAGGGGACATTACCGACGCGGAGCTCGCGGAGTTCGGTGATGCGGTCAGCCTGACGCTTTTGAGCGACCGCCGGTGGCCGGAGGGAATGACATTTTCCGTAAGGCTCGCAGACCGGCATCTCACCCTTCCGAAACGCCTTGAGGATCTCACTCTCACCATCGGCGCGGATGCCGACGGTCGCCTGACACTGCGGATCCCGATCCTTACGGAGCCCGCCAAGCATTTCTACGACAACTACCGCGATTACTTCTATCTGCCGGTGGAAGGCCGCGTGGTCCACAAGAGCATCGCCGCCCATATGGACCGCTCGTACTGCCGCCCGGCCAAGCGGGACGAGGCTTTCGACTGGTTCCGCGGCGAGCTGCTGCCGCAGGTCGGAGAGGTTCTCTCCCCGTGTTTTCTGTACAATTCCAAGGACCGCTGTCTGTTGTTCCCCGCCAAGGAACTGCCCAAGCACCCGGAGCGTGTCTCCGACTACGCCAAAGGGCTGCTGACTCTGTTTTTGAACAAATAAGCATTGCTTGCATAACGCAAAAAGGGCTGAACGAAAATCGTTCAGCCCTTGATTTCATCACATATCCAAAATTAAGCTTCCTGCGGAATGATCTCTTTCTTGTTGTAAGATCCGCATGCCTTGCATACTCTGTGAGGCATCATCAGCGCGCCGCACTTGCTGCACTTTACAAGATTCGGAGCAGTCATCTTCCAGTTTGCTCTGCGACTGTCTCTTCTTGCCTTGGAATGTTTATTCTTAGGACAAATCGCTCCCATTGTCTCCACCTCCTTGACGACTATTTGGCCGAACCGACTGTGCCCGGCACACGCATGATGGTATTATATCGAACCGGCAGTCATTTGTCAACGACAAATTTTCGAAATTCTAAACTTTCCAAGCGAGCGCATTTCACTCACCAAAGCAGAGCTTGAGCACCTCCGCGGGCGTCATCTCCTTCACGTGTTCCGCATCGGTAAGACCTCCTGCTGTATCCACGTCCCAGGCGAACCGGCCGGCGGTATCCCCCTCAAAGGTCAGGTATTTGTCCGGGTTGCTCAGGGCAATCTCGTACCTCTCATACCACTTCGGATAATACTTCGCCATGTACTCGTCCGCAAGCTTGTACGCCTCACAGTCCTTCGAAGAGCCGATAGCGCCGATGGCAACGCCGCCTCCCGGCTGACCGGTGCGGCTCACAAAACCGTTGGTGGAGTGCACGATCAGGATGCTGCCGTCCTTGCAGGTTCCGAGGGAAATCCAAACATGACCCTTGATGCTCACCACATCCCCGGGCCGGAGCGGATGAGACCATTCCTCCCCGGTGTTCTTCAATTCCTGCGAACAGTCACCCCATCCCTTGTCAGCCAGCATTTTCGCCATCTTCGTGGAGCTGCAGACATACCCGTCGAGGCCGTTCTCCGTCTCGAAGGTGTTATACAGCGCCCATCCCACGAAGCCGGAGCAATCCAGTCCCGCATAATAGTATTCATTGTACCCGCCGAAGGGGTAATAACTGGTCTTCGGATCCCGCTTGTCCGGATTGTCGTCGACATCCCGGAAGGTGTAGTTCACATCCTGTATCTCAAAGAACCGGATCCAATCCGGAGACACTCCGATGGTCCGCGCCTGAACGGCGCTTCCCTCATCCTGCCAGTCCCATCCGCCGCCGTAGACATACAGCGTTGTCCCGACGGGCATGAGTGCCGTCTTGATGAAGTTCAGGACCGTCTTTTCCCCGGGATTGCCGGCCACAACGGGTTCGAAAACATTGTCCGACTCGGAGGTTACCTCGTCCGCCTCAAGAACCAGGTCATCCACGACACGGATCAGGTAGTCATACCCCTCCTTGAGTTTGTTCTGGATTGGATATAACGGCTTTCCTGCTGCATCCACAGCCGAATTGTCAATGGCAAAAGTTTTTTCCTCGCCGTCCACAAGGAACCGATACTGAAAATGATCGACATTTTCCTTGGTCGTCTCCGAGGCGCCGTAATCCTTTACTCCGAGATAGGTCGCCCTCACCGCAGCGTTATCCGGATTCTGTGTCGGATCCACCAGCTTCTTGCCGGTCTCCGTCAGATATACGCCGAATTTGCCGCCGTCGCTGATCCGGGCCTCGACCTCGCGGTAGTACTCATCATACTGTCTTGTCTCTGCATCCTTTCCGCTCTTCGCGGCGTCTTCCCGGCATATGGTCCAATGGGGCATCCAGGCGATGCCCTGCTCATACTCGCTTTTCTTCGTCTCCAGGACATAGGATTTCGTTATGCTCCATACATCCGTCCCGTCCGCATTGCGGAATACGGCGCGGTAAATCCCCGCGTCCCGGACCCACTCGAACAAAAGTTTTTCATTGGACGGAAAATCCGCATCCGTAAGCGTTATCTCAACCGCCACCTGCTCCTTCCAAGTCGAGTCAAGATAGGACTGAACCTCCTTCCGATGCACCTCGGCGTCATTGTCCGAAAGCTCCGAGTTGATGTCGGAAAACTCCACCGTTTGCACAGTGTCGTTGAGCTTAGTGTCGAGATGGCAGGGAAGCATTTTCCGTTCGAAAAAGCTCTTTTGGTCAAGGCGGAAAGAAAGCTTCTCCCAGTTCCGAATCCCCGGACTCGAGCGGTCATACCACATCGGGACGAGGATGGTTTTGTCCGTATGGAGTTCTTTCGCCTGACAGGACAGCGGAAAATCCTTACAGATCCTGCTGAGAACCTCATCTTTTCTGGCTTCCGGCAGGGAACTGACATAGAGATCGCAGGTCTTGTCAGAAGGATTCATGACACACAGAAAATCAACCTTCTCATTCTCGCGCAGATACGATCCCTCCGCTGCGTAGACCAGCCGTACCCCGCTCGTGCTGGAGTACTGGGTTTCTCCGGCGTCAAAGGTCAGGACCGTCAGCACCTCGTCCCATACAGCACACGGTTCGTCGGCTTTCAGCCACGTTTTCACCCTCGCACTGCACTCTTCCGTAATTTCCTTCCGGATATCCTTCTCCATCTCTTCCGGGGATTCATTCGGGCAGCCGGTCATGACTGTCATCATCCCAAGAAAGACAAGAAACAGAAGGACGTACCTCGATATCCTTCCCGTGGATCTCCCGCGGGCTCCCCCATTCTTTTTTTTCATTAACAGGTCTCCTCCTCTGTTTCCGTCTGCACCGGAACGGTATCCGCAGTGCGGACGGTGATCATACCGAAGACTGCCCTTCCCGTGATGGTCAGGACAGGCGCATTCTCGTCGTCCGGAGATACCGCATGATTGCTCACCATGCCGACTACAGCCTTGACATCACAGACAACGCGCATGTTGGCGGGAACGGTAACGGTTGCGATACCGAAGGCGCTGCACACATCAAGGGCAACGGACTGCTCCGGAGCTTCCGGCCAGGAGACGTTCATGCAGCCGAGAAGGCAGGAAAACGCCCCGTATTCAATATCCTTGGCAACAGTTCCGGACCCGCAGGACAGCGCGATCACGCTCATGGTGTTCATGTTGGAACCGCCCTTCTTTAAGAACTTCAGTCCCCGGCGTACCAGCAGACCGATTCCGCCTGCGACCACGGCAAGAAACGCGGCTATCGCCTTTACCACGGCAAATACCCGTTTCTTTGTCACCTTGCTCTTCGCAGCTTCCAATACATCCGCTACTTCTTTTTTCATAATTTCATCCTCCCTTGTTCCCGCATAAGCGGGTTGATAAGATATTATACCATTTACCCAAAGGGGATTTCAATTCTTATCAAAAAAAACTGTCGTATCACTCGAAAAAGAATGATACGACAGCTGTAGTATTTGGTTTAGATTGAATTTTCGATACGGAAAATGGTTCCCGCCTGCCCGGAATCCCTGTCTCAGATCAGGGCTACCGTCTCACGGCAGATTGCAAGCTCCTCGTTGGTCGGGATCACAAGAACCTTAACCTTCGAGTCCGGAGTGGAGATAACGATCTCCTCGCCGCGGATCGCATTTTTCGCATCATCGATGGTGATGCCGAGGAAGCCGAGACGCTCGCAGATCATCTTGCGGACCTTGCCGTCATTCTCGCCGATACCGGCGGTAAATGCGATGGCATCCACACCGTTCATAGCTGCTGCATAAGCGCCGACGTACTTCGCTACACGGTACGCAAATGCCTTAACGGCAACCTGTGCTCTCTCATTGCCCTCCTTCGCTGCCGCGTCGAGGTCACGGAAGTCGGAGCCGACACCGGACATACCGTCCACGCCGGACTTCTTGTTGAGAACCGTCATCATCTCCGCGAGAGACTTGTTCTCCTTCTTTGCAACAAACTCGATGACCGCAGGATCGATATCGCCGGAGCGGGTTCCCATGATGAGACCCTCAAGAGGCGTAAGACCCATGGAGGTATCTACCGAGCAGCCGTTCAGGACTGCGGAGCAGGAAGCGCCGTTGCCGAGGTGGCATACGACAACCTTTGAGTTGTTTGCATCGAGGCCGGCAACCGCGATGGCACGCTTGGAAACGTAGCTGTGGCTGGTGCCGTGGAAGCCGTAACGGCGAACGCCGTATTTTTCGTAATACTCATAAGGAACCGCATACAGATATGCCTCCTTGGGCATCGTCTGATGGAATGCGGTGTCAAACACAGCCACCTCCGGAACGCCGGGCATGAGCTTCATGCACGCGTCGATACCGATGAGGTTTGCCGGGTTGTGAAGAGGTGCGAGGTCGCAGCACTCCTTGATGCCTGCGATGACAGCGTCATCGATCAGCACGGACTTGGTGAACTTCTCACCGCCGTGGACCACACGGTGTCCTACCGCACCGATCTCGGAGAGGTCCTTGATCACACCGTACTCAGGGTTCGTGAGAGCCGCAAGCACGTTCTTGATGGCTACCTCATGGTTCGGAAGGGCATCCTCCAAAACCACCTTCTCACCACCTGCCGGCGTGTGCTTCAGACGTCCGTCGATACCGATACGCTCGCAGAGGCCGACAGCAAGAGCCTGCTCGGTCTCGGAGTCGATCAGCTGATACTTCAAAGAACTGCTTCCGCAGTTAACTACCAATACTTTCATGGGAATCCTCCGTTTTAGTCATTAGCCTGAGCCTGAACAGCCGTGATGGCAACCACGCCTACGATATCCTCGGCAATGCAGCCTCTGGAGAGGTCGTTGACCGGTGCTGCGATACCCTGGGTAACAGGGCCGTAAGCCTCAGCCTTTGCAAGCCGCTGAACAAGTTTGTAACCGATGTTTCCGGCGTCAAGATCAGGG
>JAGCVY010000053.1 GCA_017962105.1 Lachnospiraceae bacterium | reverse complement strand
GCCGACGCCGGGCTCGCCCATCAAAACGGGGGTATTCTTCGTCTTGCGGGACAGGATCCGCACGACATTCAGGATCGCCGAGTCACGACCGATACCCGGATCAAGCTTCTGCTGTTTCGCGCGTTCCACCAGATCGTACCCGTATTTGGCAAGGGTGTCGTAGGTCGCCTCCGGATTGTCCGTGGTCACGGCCTTGTTGCCCCGCACTTCCGCAAGAACCTGCAGGAAGCGGTCCCGGTCAATTCCGAAGCTGCGGAACACGCCCGCTAAGTCGCGCCCGCTGTTTTTTAACATGCTTAAGAAGAGATGCTCCACGCTGACGTAGGCATCTCCCATGGCCTTCGCCTCGTCCTCGGCGTACATGAGTGCCTTGTTCAGGTCCTGCGATACCGCAAGATTGGCGCCCTGCACCTTGGGCATCCGCTCGATCAGGCCGCGAATCTGCGCCGTGAAGACCTCCGAGACGATGCCCATCTTTGTTAAAAGCTTCGGGATCAGCCCTTCGCCGTCCGAAAGCATCGCATACAGAAGATGCTCCGGCCACATCTCCGGGTTTCCGTATTCATAACAAACCTTCTCCGCCGCCTGAACGGCTTCCATCGATTTCTGTGTAAACTTATTGATGTTCATAACGCTCCTCCTCGCCGCCCTGCTGCAGGGCTTCTTTGTCTGCGCCTTCTTTTTGTTTGTCTGTTCTATTACACCTATAACAATACCACTCCTTTTCGAAAAAAGCAAGCCCATTTTCCGAAAAATGAGCCCTTTCTGCGGTCCGTGTAACATCCGCTTAAGAATTTGTAACATATCCGTAAGAATTTGTAATGAAAACGTAACAGGAAAGCCACTTGTTTTGTAACATCTTTTTGGTATGCTACGGTCAACAGGTCAGAAGACCGAACGAAAGCACACCGAACCGGAAGGAGAATCCCCCATGAAGACTTCGCAGAAAACAAACGCGGCGCCCGACTCCATCAACTACATCTTATTTGTCGTCATCCTGATCCTCGCAGCAGTGCTGTTCACCGCATGCGGTAAGGAAACCCCGAAGAAGAACGCTTCGGAAGAGACCACGACGACCCCGAACGTCACCATCATCCCCGCCGATGCAACACCCACGACGGCAGCGGACCTTTCGGTGACTCCGACGGCGGAGCCCACTGCGGAGCCGACGGCCGAGCCTACGGCAGAACCTACCGAGGTTCTGACTCCCACCGTGTTCCCGGTGTCCGGTCTTCCCACTGTACACTTCGACACGATGAAAGAGGAATTCAACGTCGGCATCCGCTCCCTGTGCAACGGGATCGCGTACACGGAGAAGACCGTGTATGAGAACGGCCAGACCGGTTACTGTGATGTTCTGACGCAGTTCCCGAGCTCCGAAGCCTGGAAGCTCGACGGTCACTACACCGAGGAAGTCCGCTACATGGATGAGACCTTCACCACCATCAAGCAGGTATTCACCCTGACGGACGGCAAAAAAGTAACCCTGTATACCGCCACTTACGGCGGGCTGCTGCCTCTGCAGAAGACCGACGAAACCGGTAACTACACGGATACCAAGACCATTCACATCGACAACTCCGGTTACGCTCTCGATTATCCCGGTGCCGAGAGAGAATACATTTTCCTCTCCTTCAGCTTTTCGGTCGATTATAATAAGGCCTACCGCCTTTACAAGACGGACCCCTCCATCGGAAATTATGAATGCGTGGAATATATCGATGAGAATATGCCTTCCGCCGCTGCAACATACGACAAGGAAGACAATTCCGTTGAGAACTACACGCTTTACACCTATGACGATCAAAACCGGCTTGTCTCGGAGAACCGTCAGAGGAATGACGGAACCGGGTGTGTGACCACCTATGCGTACGATGAATCCGGCAACCTGAAGGAACTGATTGAGACTGCTTCCTACACCGGTTCCGTATCCGTAAGAAAAGAATCCTACACATACACCAAAGATAATGACGGCCGCCTGTCCGGCTGGAAAGCGTCGGTACGCGGGGATAACGAAACCACGGATGCTCACGAGTATTTCGTAAAATACTATACCGGCAACCGCGTGTTGATCTATGAAAACATCGATGACGGCGACGGCCACACCATCCGCGATGGCCTTGTCATTCGCGCAAGCAAAGCCCTCCTCACAAAGCTGAACACGGCTTCCGGTCTCACTCCGGGCAATTGGTATGTGGATAACGCCAACTTTTGGCAGAATAAATTCATCACGGATTACGACGCAACGGATTACTTCGGTCTTCCGAACGATTCCTATGATGACGACCGTGTCCTGCTGCTCTTCGCCGGAACCGTTCCGGATTCCGCTCTTGCTTCCGGCAACTTCAATTGCGATCCGGAGGACGATCCTTTCGTAGCATACCTGTACATGGCCTGGGAGAACGGACTTCTTCTTACAGACTATTACGGACAGGGCGACACCGCATCGGCAGAGTACAAGTACGATTCGAACAAGCGCCTCGTGGAGGAAAAATACTACAATTTCGACACAAACAAACTCATCACCTTTACTTACGACAAGAACGGTTTCCTCGCGGAGCGTGTTCGTAAAGAGCGCTTTATCGACACCTCAAACTATGTGGAAACCAACACGACAACGACGTATCGCTACACCTACGGCAAGGACAACAACGTTTCCGGAATGACCGCAACGACCGTTATGGATCACGGGGAAGGCAGCCAGGAGACGAAGGTCAGCACCACCTTCCTCACCAAGTATGAGCCGGAAGCCAAAACCAGCGAGTACGGTGATCTCACAAAGTATATCGACATGACCGAGAGCGACGCGATCTCGGCAATCAAGGAAAGCTACTATATCAATTCCGGTTACTTCGGTCCCGGATACGACCTTGTCTTCACCGGCGAGGGCAACAGCAATGTTTATCTCATGATGGATCTGGAAAAGGTCATCCGGATCGTGTTCGTGGACAACCCCGCCACTGCCGCAAAGCATAATATCGGCAACGGTCTCACCAACAAAATGAAGTACTCCGAGCTTAAGAAGGCTCTCGGCTCCTCCTTCGCAAAGGCTGCTCCGGTCGGCGAGGATTCGGATTTTTCGGGTTACGACTCCACTGCGGTTGTCGGCGATTACTGGTACACGTTCGGTTGGAACGCGGATCCGGAGAAGGTCGATGCGGTTCCCGATTATCTGTATTTTAAGAAGGTGACAAACAACTAAAGAGTGAGATACTTCATCGTTTTCTCATCCTGACTTGCGTCGGGTTCCATTCTGTGCTATGCTTTTCGCAGGCCGCTGATACGGCCGCACAGAAGGGAGCCCGACAATGTATTATCAAATCAAAAACACGCTGACCGAGTGCAGCGCTGAGGATATCGGAAACCGCAAATTTCCCTATGTGGCCATCGTCTCCTACGAGGAGTTTGAGGAGAAGAAGGACCTCTTCGACATGGGAATCGACCTTGACTTAGAGGCCGAGCCGGACAATATCACCGAGATTCAGGTAAACTACGACTCGCTGACCGGCTGTTTCGCGCTTCCCGATTTTACGAGCATCGAGAGCCCGCCGCACACCTTTGATTTTGCCATCGACGAGCGCGGTATCGTCATCCTCGATGACGACGGGACCGCCCAAAAGATTCTTGAGGGCATCGCCGCAAGCAAGCGTTGGAAGTTCCCGTCCCTTGAGCGCTTCCTCTACGATTTCCTCGAGGGCATCGTCGCAGGCGACCTGATCACCCTCGAAAAATACGAGAAAGAGATGGACCAGATGGAGGACCGCATCCTCGCCGGCGAGCTCGAGGGCATCATGGAGCGCCTCGTGGATATCCGCAGCGAACTTCTCGACCTGCGCACCCATTACGAGCAGCTGATCGATCTCGGGCAGGAGCTCGAGGAAAATGAAAACGCCTTCTTCTCCTCGAAAAACCTCCGCTTCTTCCGCCTCTTCATCGAGCGGACCGAGCGCCTGCAGTCCAACGTGTCAGCCCTTCGGGAGCACACCATGCAGGTTCGCGACCTCTACCACTCGCAGCTCGAAGTCAAGCAAAACCGGAAGATGACCTTCTTAACCATCATCGCGACGATCTTCACGCCGCTCACACTGATCACGGGCTGGTACGGAATGAACTTTACCCACATGCCCGAGCTGGACTCGCCCTACGCGTACCCGATCGTGGCCGTCGTATGCTTAACCATCGTCGTGACCTGCCTGATCCTCCTGAAAAAAAACAAATGGTTCTGAGATTGTCCGGGCGTCGAACGGTATTTCGACACCTACTGCTGGCAGTTTCCCGAACTGACAGTAACAGAAATGAAAAGAGCAGAGCAAATGCTTCACCGCACTTGCTCTGCTTTTATTTTCCGATTCCTATGCTGTTCGTCGTTCGGAGCGCCAAACGGTCACGGCCCGTCCTCCGGCTTCTCCAGGGCATCCTTGAACTTGGAGTAGGAGCCTGCCGCATTCCACAAAAGCCAGCTGTTGTATCCGGCCTCATAGGTTCCCTTCAGCTCCGCACTCAGCTGCTCCGGCCCGTACTCGATATGTCCTTTGACCCAGGTCGCGGTAAATGCCTGCATCCACGGCCGGACTTCCGCACACCGCCCCTTTGCCTTGTTGGGTGCCAGCTTCTTCTTGGAATCCAGCATGGCGTTGTAGATCAGCTCGTAGGGCTGCGCATCCGGCACTTTCAGGTTGTAGTAACCGCCGCTGTAGTGCGACGGGTAAACCATCGGGCAGATGTAATCCAGGTATTTCGACATCTCCGCATAGTTCTGACCGACCGCCGAGGCGTCGATGGCGCTGCTTAGGACGACGCCGAATACGTCGGCGGAGACAAACACACCCATCGGTTTCAGCTGCTCGCAGGCGTAGCGGATAAAGCCCGTGATGGCTGCTTCCTTGCTTTCCGCCGTGAGTTCCTCCCCGAAATCAGCGTCCTTTAATTTGCTGCTGGTGGCAAAACGGCAGTAGTCGAAGTTGACCTCGTCAAATCCCAGTCTTGCTGCTTCCCTTCCGATTTCCACCAGATACTCCCAAACGTCCTTGTTGAACGGATTCATCCACGCGTGGCCCTCACCGTCCTTGAACAGGGAGCCGTCCTTCATGTACACGGCGAAATCCGGACTCTTCGTATAGGTAACGCCGTCGCGGAAGCTGGAGATCCGCGCGATGCAATACACATTGTGTTCCTTCAGGGTATTGATCACCTTGGAGATGTCGGAAATTCTAGGATCGATCTTTCCCTTTGCTTTGATCAGTTCGGACTGTGTGCGGATGGTAATGTATCCGTTGTCCTCCTTGATATCGAAAATAACGGCATTCAGGCCTGTGGTATCCAGAAGGTCAAGGATGTAATCCATCTGCTTCTCCATCATGTTGGCCGTCTGGTACATTCCCTTGACAACTTCCCGGCGGGTTCTGGTATCGATGAAATCCTCCATCCAGATGTCGCTCTCGTCAAGGGATTCGATATACTTCTCGATATAGAGATCGAACGGAAGCGCCGGCTGATTGGCCGCAGCATCGAGATTCTTCACAGCAACCGTGGGCGTCGGCGTCGGCAGTACGATCTGCGGTTTCTCCGTCTTCGCCAGGGAATGGTACCCGAACCATCCGGCTGCGGCGCACAGGACGAAACAGACCAGCATGCAGATCATCTGCCGCTGTCTTCTGGCCCGTCTGGTGCCCGACCGTCTCTTTCCGGCCGCAGCTTTCGCATAGCGGTTAGTCTTCTTCATGATTCTCCCTCATAGTGGAACGGAATTATTCCGCTGCATTCTCCTGTTCACTGTCCTCTTCGGACTTCTCTGCCGCCTGCTTCTTCACCATCTTATCGACGACGGTTTCCTCCATATGGACGCGGTTGTACACGGCAACCATCACCCAGCCGAGGGTGGGCACGGCAATCAGGCCGGCGATCCCGGTCTTGAAAAGCGGATCCTCCGTCCCCCCGGTAAAGGCACCGACAAATGTCAGCACCAGCGACGCAATAACCAAAAGCAGCGTGATGCACAGCACCACAATAGGATATTTTTTCATATGGCTCTCCAAATCAATTGTCTCTTCCGGCCTTTTTGTGTTACAATGTCTGCGCAACGAAAGGCAGGTGTTCTCTATGCTACCGGAAAATCCGGCCATGTTGGTCAGTTATCTGAATCTGAAACTCCGGGATTACTACGGCACCCTCGCAGAGCTTTGCGAGGACGAGGATATTCCCGAGGCGGAACTGCTCGCGCGGCTTGCCGATGCAGGGTACCGCTACGACGCCGAAACCAACAGCATCCGCTGAAAACAGTTTATCACAAGTCCCGAAAATGTCAAGAAATCGGGGCGGAAAGGACAGGTATGACGCCTCCCATCCGTTATCTCCACACGGGCGGGCAAGGGGAGATCGAGGTCAAACGATCCCGGTTTATCGCGACCCTTGCACCGGTGAAAAATGAAGAGGAAGCTGCGGCATTTATCGAGCAGCAGAAGAAGCGCTACTGGGATGCGCGCCACAACTGCTCCGCTTTCGTCATCGGTTCCGGCGCGGAACTCACCCGGTGCAGCGATGACGGCGAGCCGCCGCACACGGCTGGCCGGCCGATGTTGGACATTCTTCTCGGCGAGGGGATCCGCGATGTCTGTGTGGTGGTGACCCGGTACTTCGGCGGAATCCTGCTGGGAACCGGAGGCCTTACCAGAGCCTACCGCGACGCGGTGCGGGCAGGCCTTGAGAACTGCGTTATCGCCCTCCGGCAGCAGGCGGTGCCTGTGACGATCCGCGCGGATTACACCGCCAGCGGCAAAATTGCCTACCGTGTGGCCGAGGCCGGCTACCCGGTGGTTGACACGGTATACGCCGACGACGTGACCCATTCCCTGCTCATCCCCGAGGACGAGTGCGAGTCATTCCGTTCCGCCGTAGCGGACGCCTCTCAGGGCAAGGCGGACTGGTCCGCCGGAGACCCCGTGTTCTACTCCGAGATCAACGGAAAGATCGTCATCGACTGAATCCCGGTTCTCCCGGATTCCACAGAGAGAACACAAAAATGTAACGAATTCGTAACACTTCGCGGGCGTTTGTAACCGAATCGTAACTCTGCGTCGGTTTACAATGACGCCTGCTTTGTGGTATAATTTAGATTGTAGTAATGCCGGGTTTTCCATCGGAGACTGCGTGGGGCAGTCAGACCGGAACCCGAAGGAAGAGGAAAGGATCTTTTCTATGAATTACAGCCACTACAATATCGTGCGGAAACAGAAGTATCTGAAGTCACCCGCGCGCCGCCTCTACAGTATGCTCCGCATCTGGATGATGCGCATCGCGCTTGTGACTCTTGTTTTCGTGATCATCGCGGGCTGCACTTCCGCCTACGGGGCTTATCAGGGTGCCGTATCCACATCCCCGAATATCGACGGAATCGATGTGCATCCGGAGTTGTTCTCCTCCAAGGTTTTCTTTAACGACGGATCGGAGATGGTGGAGCTGGTCGGTGCCGGAACAAACAAGATTTATGCCCCGATCGATACCATTCCGCAGAAAATCCGCGACACCTTCGTTGCAATGGAGGATGAGCGTTTTTACCAGCACCACGGAATTGACGTGCGAGGCATTTTCCGTGCCGCGTTCTCTGTGGTCAAGGTCCGCGGTCTGAAGTACGGTGCAAGTACGATCACCCAGCAGCTCCTGAAGAACCAGGTGTTCGGCGGAGGTAACGAGCGAAGCTCCGTAGATAAGCTGGTACGTAAAGTACAGGAACAGTATCTTGCCGTACAGCTTGAGGACAAGCTCGACAAAGACTCTATTCTGGAATACTATCTCAATTCCATCAACCTGGGCAACGGTTCCACCGGCATCGGCGACGCAGCCAACCGCTATTTCGGCAAGGAAGTCGGCGAACTGACAATCTCGGAAGCAGCCGTTATCGCTCCGATCGCCTACTGGCCGAACGGTATGAACCCGCTGCTCTCCGAAACGGCAGAGAAGAACAACCGCCGTCGTCGCGAGGACTGTTTGAACAACATGTTGAACTGCGGTTTCTGCACGCAGGAAGAATACGACGAAGCAATCGCCGACACGGACGACGTGTACATCCGTCTGGCCCAGCATGCGGAGACGGTCGGCGCTTACAACCAGCAGCAGTACTCCTACTTTGTGGACGAGCTCATCGAGCAGCTGGTAGCCGATCTGCAGAAGAAAGGGTACGACGAGACGAAAGCTTACAACCTGCTGTACACCGGCGGCCTTCGGATCCATACCACACAGGACAAGCAGGTCCAGGACATTCTGGACTCCTACTTCACGGACGAGGAGAATTTTCCGAAGATCGGTTCCGGTTCCTACTACGAGCTGGCCAAGACATACGCTCTCTCCTTTGTCAGCAAGGACGGAAAGATTTCAAAGCACTATCATCTGAACGATCTGTTGAAATACTATGCGAACTTCAAGGATTCCTCGAAACTTTTCTACCATGCAAAGGATACCGGAAACAAGGGAATCAGCACATACACCACCAATATCGATAAGTTCAAGGAGATGATCGACGAGTTTGTTGCCGATAAGGCCAAAGCGTTTGAGGAGGATAACGGTCTTGGTCCCGACGACTATAACACGACGGAATCCCGGACATTCTCCATCCAGCCGCAGTGTGCCATGGTCATCATGGACCACACGACAGGAAACGTTGTGGCACAGTACGGCGGCCGCGGCGAAAAAGTCGGCAACCGAGTCCTGAACCGCGCAAGCAACACCTTCCGTCAGGCAGGTTCCACGTTCAAGGTTCTCGCGTCGTTCCTTCCGGCCATGGATCTGTGCGGTTACACTCTTGCAAGCGTTTTCGATGACTGCTACTTCGTGTATCCGAACACCGAACAGGCTGTAAAAAGCTGGTACGGTTACTTCAAGGGTCTTTCGACAATCCGTCAGGGTATCTACGATTCCCGAAATGTCGTCGCCTGCCAGTGTATGCTTGCCATCACACCGGAGATGGGCGTCCAGACGCTTCTGAAGCTCGGATTCTCCAAGATCGATACGGACGGAAGCGACGGTTTGGCCGACTACAACGTCTCCATCGCCCTGGGTGGTCTTACCAACGGCTGCTCCGTTTTGGAAATGACCGCCGGCTATGCGGCGATCGCCAACAAGGGAATGTACTGCAAGCCGCGGTATTACAGCAGGGTATACGATCACGACGGCAACATCCTCCTCGACAACGGCGTGGAGTCCAAGCAGGTTATGAAGCCGGCTACCGCCTATCTTCTGACCAGCGCGCTGGTGGATACCACCGTAATCGGTACCGGTACCTCAAGTAAATTCCGGAAGGATGTGGAGCACATCCCCGTTGCCGGCAAGACCGGTACCGCTCACGACAACATCGACCTGTGGTTCGCCGGATTCACTCCGTATTACACCGCCGCAATCTGGAGCGGTTACGACAATAACCTCGGACAGACCAACAACATGTACTACCGGTACATGTGGCGAAACATCATGGAGGACGTCCACCGGGCCAAAGGTTACGGCTACGACGCGGACGGAAACAAGACCGTAGTCGAGTTTGAGCGGCCCGCCAACATCGTGGAGGCAGACATCTGTATCAAGTGCGGCAAGCTCGCCGTACCGGGACTCTGCGACGCGTACGCAGGCGGAAACTGCATAAAAAATGAAAAATTCGAAAACGGTACGGTTCCCTTCGAAACCTGTACCTGCCATGAGCGCGTGGAGATCTGTGACGAGTCCGGGCAGAGAGCCGGCCCTTATTGTACCAGCACACATACCAGAGTCTACCTGAAGAAAGCGGAAACTGCGGAGTCGAGGGAACACGGCGGAACATCCGACACGCCGTACATCATCAGCTCCTCTGCACAGGAAACCTGTACGATCCACTCCAGTGCTCCCGTAATACCGCCGGATGACGGAGGCGAAACTCCCGGAGGAGGCGGCACCCCGGACGGCGGTGGAACGCCTGACGGAGGAACTCCGGGCGGCGGTGCCACCACGAATTAACCTGCAGGCTGGGTCAAGAATTTACGAAGCATAACAGCGCGCGAGGGAAGTCCATCGCGCGCTGTTCCGACGAAAGAAGAAAAGGAGGCACTTTCATGCAGAACAAAACAAAGGCGCCGAAGAAACCGGCTGCGACCAATTGCGACTACTGTATGTACTACGAGTACGATGAAGACTACGAGTGCTACACCTGCAGCAAGGATCTTGACGAGGACGAGATGGCGCACTTTATGAGGGGTGAAAGCTTCGCCTGTCCCTTCTATCGAAACGGCGATGAATACCTCGTTGTGCGAAAACAAATGTAGAAAGTAAAAATAATGCTAAATGACAAAAAACAAGTAAAATAATTACATATTGTTTTATTTGCATTCTGAATCGGCATTTGCTATACTGATTTCCAACGAGGGAATGCAACAGGCGAAGAGGAGGCCGATGAATTGCAAACCCAAAAGCATTGACAGTTTTCTTTTTCCTCTTTATATTACGCGCAGGGGACTGCTACCGATGGGCTTTTTACGAAGAGCCTGCCGGTAGCAGTTCCCTTTTACGCGAAAAATCATAACCACCCGTCTAACGGGTGGTTTGCTCGCCCCTATAAGGGGTCGTTACCGGCCAGCGCCTAAAGGCGCTGGCTTTCACGTTGTTCAAGCCTTATTGCCTTTGACTCGTCG
>JAGCVY010000052.1 GCA_017962105.1 Lachnospiraceae bacterium | reverse complement strand
GTTGGCGATTCTTCAGAGCCTCTTTAGAGGCAAGCAGGGAACAGCGGCTTATAGCCGCAGAGGAAACCACCAGCTCAGCTGGTGGTCATGATCTGCGTTTTTTTCCGGTACAACTTGCGGCGATCCGCTGTCTATGGTAAAATGCAGAGTAAGTATGCCGGCAGTGGGGGATCGCCGGACGAAACCGGAGCAGCCGTTACAACGGAGGCCGGTGAAAAAGAAAGGATAAGTAATGAAGAAACCTTGTTTATCGGTCGTGGTGCCTTGCTATAACGAAGAATCGGTGCTGCAGGCATTTTACGATGAGATCACGAAGACCGCGGAGTCCATACGGGATCGGGCGGATTGTGAGTTCTTGTTTGTGGATGACGGTTCGAAGGACCGCACGCTGGAGATTTTAAAAGGTCTGGCGGAGAAGGACGAGAGAGTGTCCTACGTCTCGTTCTCAAGAAACTTCGGCAAGGAGTCCGGTATTTACGCCGGACTGTCCAACGCCGTGGGAGACTATGTTGTGCTGATGGATGCGGATCTGCAGCATCCGCCGTGCTACATTCCGGAGATGCTCGACGCAATCCTCTCGGGCGAGTATGACAGCGTTGCGATGCGGCGCGTGGACCGCGAGGGCGAAGGGAAGATCCGCTCCTGGTTCTCCAAGATGTTTTACAAGTTCAATAAGAAGATCTCCGGTGTCGATATTGTTGAAGGCGCGACGGACTATCGCATGATGACGCGGCAAATGGTGGACGCCGTTCTGGACATGCCCTAATACAACCGCTTCACAAAGGGCATTTTTGCATGGGTAGGTTTCCGCACCAAGTGGATCGGCTACCACAACGTGGAGCGCGTGGCGGGCGAGACGAAATGGTCGTTCTCCAGCCTGCTCACATACTCGATCAACGGTATCGTTTCCTTTTCCACGGTACCGCTGGCGATTTCCTCGTATCTGGGCATATTGTTCTGCCTGTTCTCCTTCGTCATGATCATCTGGCTGATCATCAAGACGATCGTCTACGGCAACGCGCCCAGCGGCTACCCGACCATCGTCACGCTGATCCTGTTTATGAGCGGCCTTCAGCTTCTGATGTTCGGTGTGCTCGGACAGTACATCTCCAGAAGCTACATGGAGGGTAAGCACCGCCCGATCTACATCGCCCGTGAGAAGAAGGTGAAAAAGGCTGCGGATCAGGGTGCGGAAGGTGTTGCAATTCGGAACGGCTGTACAGCTTCGGAGGAGAAGCCGAAGACAGAGAAGTAAGCGCAACGTTCTGCGGAGCGGGTAACAGTGCGTACGGCGGCGTCAGCCGCGAGAAGAGGGGTTTATGATTTACTTGATTATCAACGGCCACGCCAAGGTCGGCGGCGGGAGCAAGATCGACAAGATTACCAGACTGCTGAAACAGCAGGCAGCGGCCGCGCGCGTGAAGGCAAGCGATTTCTTCGCGGTTCTTCCGACGGAAAATGCGGGCGACGCCACGAAGTATGTGCGCGCGATCTGCCGTAAGAACGAGCCTGCGGACATCTGGGTGTTCGGCGGTGACGGCACCATCAACGAGGCGGTGAACGGCCTGGAGGTTCCCTCCAAGGTGACGATCTCGGTGCTGCCCGGCGGGTCGGGGAACGATTACGTGAAGGGACTCGGGCTTCCAAAGGATCCGGTGACCTGCGCGAAGGCTCTGCTGGCATCCACGGAGAAGCGCGGATATGATCTGGGAAGCGTGGACACCTACGAGACCGCGGGAACCGTCCGCTTTGCGGGAAGCTGCGGCCTGGGGTATGACGCCAAGGTTTGCCATGAGGTCGACAGTTCTTCCCTGAAGAAGGTGCTGAACAAGCTGCACCTCGGGAAACTGGCCTATCTGCTGGTCGCCTTTAAGCAGGTGTTCGCCAATCCGCGATTCCGCGCAACCGTCATCTGCGACGGAATTTCCCGCTCGTACGATGATGTTATTTTCCTATGCTTTATGAACAGCCCCTACGAGGGCGGCGGACTTAGGATGGCACCCGACGCCAATCCCTGCGACGGAAAGATTTCCGTTGTGCTGGCACACGGGATCCGGCCTCTTAGGGTACTCACCATGCTGCCCAAGCTGGTCCGGGGAACACATATAAAGCACCGGAATGTGGAGCAGTTCACCTGCCGTGAACTGGAGGTCATCGCCGATAACCGGCAGTACCTTCACACGGATGGCGATGTGAAAGCGCTGACACGCCACGTTCGTGTTCGGTGCCTTGAGACCTCGATGCAGATGCCGGCATGCGGTACCGCATACGAGAGCGTATGGCAGTAAGCATCGGGCATGATGCCGCCGGGGATTTATGTTATGAGAATTATCGACAAACAACAGGATTATTACGATTATCTTCAGACTCCGGACGACAAGTTGGTTTTTGATCGTCGCGGGTCTTATCTTCTGACCAAGAAAATGATCTGCGAACGATGGAATAACTTGCGGTCCTATAAGGATTCCGTATACCGCTTTTTCCTGCTTCAATGCGGGGCTTCCTTCTGGCTGTTCCTGGCAACGGGCTCCGGCTTCGGAGATGATGAAATACCGTCGAATTATGAGCTCGAGCTGTTGGCCGGCTGGAAGAATTACGACAAACCGAGAGCCTTGCTCAAGTTTGACATGATTTCGTTTCAGCATTTCTTCTGGTTCAGAAGCAATGTCTTTCTTCGTTATCTGGAGTACGACAAGATTACGGATCATATAGACGATATGCGGGATGCCATTGATCATAAAGATTTCTACATCGGCTGCAGTCTGGATGACTGCGGCAAGCCCGGGGAATCCCGGTCGTATCCGCTGCTGAAAGCGTGCGGAGTCGGGAGTATTGTCGATCCGGTGGAGATGTTCTGTGCTGTGGAGGAACATTTTTCGCTGGAGAAGACGGCGGGGGAGATGACCGAGCCCATAGGGGTGACAAATGATGACAAGATTGTCATGCATGGCTTTGACACGAAATCATCGTTCCGCGGAAAGAATAATTAGCAGCACATATAGGAACAAACGATCCGATCCAACGGTTCACAGTTGACTATTTTCCGTATTGATCCCAGAATTCACGGAGCCGTGCGGGGAGAGAGTCTCGGGTAACCGAGTGGATGGGCGTCCATTCGCGCGGAAAGAGTGCGCGGTAGGAGGCAGTTCCGAAGCGGTCGTCCAAAAGTAGAATGCAGCCGGCGTCGTCGATGGTGCGGATCACACGGCCGGCGGCCTGCAACACTTTATTCATACCGGGGTAAAGGTACGCGTAAGCGAAGCCTTGCCCCGATTTTTGTTCGTAGTAGGTGCGAAACAGTTCGCGCTCGTCGCACACCATCGGAAGACCGGGGCCGACAATGATGGCGCCGATCAGGGAGTCGCGGCGAAGGTCGATTCCCTCGCTGAAGATGCCGCCCATGACGAACAATCCGAGAAGGGAGCGCTCGTGCTCCTGCTCGAAGGCGGAGAGGTATTCCTCGCGTTCGGTTTCGCTCATCCCGGAGGTCTGGACCAGAAGGTCGCCGTCCCAGTCTGCGAAGAGGGAGGCTACTTCGGAGACAAAGCGGTAGGAAGGGAAAAATGCGATGTAGTTGCCCTTTCTTGCGGATACCATGGTGCGGATGTAGTCGGCGATCTTCACAAACTCCGACTCCGTGCGGTTCTTGTAGCGGGTGTCGACATCCCGGGCCACCATCACGAGGCGTCTCGCGGGATCGAAGGGACTCGGGGAGTAGACCGCGTAGTCGTCGGGCTCACCGCCGAGCTGCTCCTTGTAATAGGCGATCGGCAGAAGCGTGGCGGAGTAGTAGACGGCGCTGCGGCCGCGGTCGATGCACTCCGCGAGCATCGCCGAGGCGTCCATGCACTGCAGGCGCACGAAGAAATGCCCGTTTTCGCGGTAGTCGCCGTACACCGTGTAACGGTCCTCCATATTCTCGTACATCGCCAGAAAATGCCGCAGATTCAGATAGAGTTCCACTGCCTCGTCCGGCACCGGGTGCTTGCGGTCCGAGAGAACATCCGCCAGAGCGGAGAGAAGCCGTTCCCCTTTGTCCGTCAGCTCCATGATCGAGGCAGGAGCTGCCTCACCGCTTCCCAACACCGTGAATCCGTCGCACTCCTTGCGGAGCGCAAGCATGGTTTTGTTGAGGGATTCGCAGAGCTTTGCCGCGCTGTTGTGATTGTCCGTAAGCGCCCGCTTGGCGGCGAGCAGGTCTTCCTTCTCAAGGTCGGCGGAGTACATTTCCCGGGAGCGCTCCACCAGATTGTGGGCCTCATCGATCAGGAAAATGTATTCCCTCTGGACGCCCTCGGTGAAGAACCGCCGCAGGTAGGCCGTGGGGTCGAAGACATAGTTGTAGTCGCAGATGATAATGTCGGCGAACAGAGCGAGGTCGAGGCTTAATTCGTACGGGCAGACCTGATACCGCTCGGCGCATTCGAGGATGGTTTCACGGCGGACTGAGAAGCCGGAGGTCCCTGCCTGATTCAGGATCTCGAGGATTGCATCTCCCACGCGGTCGAAGTGCCCGTTCGCGCGGGGGCAGGCCACAGGGTTGCAGTTCGGCTCGTCCAGGACGCAGAGCTTTTCCTTGGCGGTCAGCGTGATGGAAAATAAAGCCGCGCCGGCACCGCAGAGCGTGTCGCAGCATTCCTCGGCCACGGTTCTTGCGATGGTCTTCGCCGTCAGATAGAAAATCTTCTCGGAGAGCCCGCGGCCCATGGAGAGGACGGCGGGGTAGAGGGCGGAAACCGTCTTGCCGACGCCGGTGGGTGCCTCGATGAAGAGCTTGCGCCGCTGCTGGATCGTGCGGTACACGCCGGTGACCAGCTCCTTCTGTCCGGGACGGTACTCAAAGGGGAACGGAAGCGTCGTGAGGGACGCGTCGCGGGACTCCCTGTGGTCCTGTTCCCATTTTGCGTATCTGCAATAAGCGCGACAAAGCGAGAGGAACCAGTCAGCCAGTTCCTCCCGCTCGAATGTTTCATGGAAATAACGAATACGCCCGGTATCCAGGTGCACATAGGTCATGCGGATGGAGATCGCGGGCAATTCTTTTTGTAAGGATTCAATGTAGGCGTAGCAGCGCGCCTGCGCGAGATGCGCGGTGATCGGCGCGGGAAGCGTGTCCACATCGCGGAGCATGCATTTGATCTCATCGATGGTGTGGCCCCACTCGGCGTCGTCGTAGATGCCGTCGGCGCGGCCCTCGATGGTCAGGGCGAAGGTACGCCCCTCATACTCCAGCACTTCCTCGTGCTGCAGGGAAACTTCAGCACGGTAGCCTGCCGGCTGACTCTTCTGGATCTTCCGATGCATCCGCGCACCCTCGGCCATGGCCTCGGCGTCGCGCCCGGAAGAGCGGTTGTCGATATCGCCGCTGCGGGTCACAAACTCCACAAAATCGCGGACGGAGACGCGGACGCGCACGGGTTCGGTTGTCGGCAGGGTCGTACTCAAGGCAGTTTCTTACTCCTCATCCTCATCCAGCAGAGTCTCGTCGGCGATGAAGTCATCGTACGCCTTCGAGGCAGCTTCAAACTCCTCGTCCGTCTCGATGTCATCCAGGCGGATGTCATCCTCGTCATCCGGGTTCTCCCAGAAACGATACAGGTAAACGACAGCGTCATCGTCGCCTTCCCACTCCTGCGGCGTCACCGCAATGTACTCACGGTCGTCCGGGCCGGGGAAAATGCCGATCACGTCGCACTTCAGCGAAGTTCCGTCATCCAGCTCCAGGGTAACTTCATCCTTCTCGTAGATATCATCATACTCACTCATGGGGTTGTGTCCTCCGTTATTTTTCGTATGGTGCAAGCGCACCTTTTATGACACGGAAAATGTTCCGCGGCACAGCAAAAATTATATCAGAAATCAGGAAAAATGTCTACTGTACATAAGGGAAAAAGGAAGTCCCGGACATGGATCAGAGAACACGCACCAGCATGGATTTTGCGCACAGGCTGTACGACAGCGTCTTTGGCATCAGGAACCGCTCGAACCGCACGCGGAGTTTGTCTTCTTCAAGCGAAAGAACCGTGCCCGTTCCGAAGGATTTGTGGATGATTTTCGTGCCCGGCTGCAGGGCGGAAGCGGGCAGTAGAATTTCTCCTAAAAACCCCGACGGCGGCAAATCCTTCCCGAATCGCTTGGCGGTATACAGAAGCGTCAACTCCCTCTTGGCGCGCGTCATAGCCACATAGAGAAGCCGCCGTTCCTCCTCGA
Source organism: Lachnospiraceae bacterium (assembly GCA_017962105.1). Lineage (GTDB taxonomy): Bacteria > Bacillota > Clostridia > Lachnospirales > Lachnospiraceae > ISDg. Next base: position 64,150 of record JAGCVY010000052.1, on the reverse strand, counting down.
CGGATTCGGGGAGAAGCGCTTTTTTGTGCGGAACAATCGTTTCGTTGCAGTCGCAGATATACACATGCGAAAACTCCAGCCCCTTGGAGGCGTGAAAAGTCATCAGCGAGACCCGGTCCCCGCTGTCTTCTTCGTCCTTCGTAAAATGTCTTTGCTCCGCCTTCCGTCGTGCTGCCTCAATGCTTTCAAACAGCTCGGTCGTCGTGGTAAAGGCTTTCACGGACTCCTGAAATTCCGCGAGGGTTTCCAAAACCTCCTCCCGGCGGAGATTGTGCTCGGCAACATAACTGTCCAGCCCGATAACCTTTCGGATATAGTTGACTGCGGCAAAGGGATTCATCCTTGACAGCATCGCAAGGTCATAGAGAAGGCGGTCAACCTTGTCCGCAAGATAGTTCTTGCCTTCCTCTTTTGCCTGATCGCGAAGGGCTTCCAGGGAGATTTCACTGCCGGATAACAAACGGCGTTCAACGTACCTCTTCGGGCGGTTGGCGATGGCGAGAATGGTGCCGCGGGAGCGGTCGCCCTGCGCGGCACGAAGATAGGAGAGTGCGATGCGAACCTGCGGATCGTCGTAGAGATTTGGCAGATACCCGCGGATGCGGAACGGAACACCCGCGCGGCTTAAGGAATCACAGAGACTTCGCATCTGCAGGTTGGTGCGGAACAGGATTGCGATGTCGGAGTAGCGGCAGTCGGTGCTCGGTGAAGTAAGTGATGCGATTTCCGAGAGCAGGAATTCATTTTCCGAGGAAACCGTATCGAAGGGAAGGATGCGGACCGCGTTGCCGTTGTCCGCGGCAGTTGCGTGGACCTTTTCGTACCGGACGCGGTTGTTGGCGATCAGCGCATCGGCAGCGGAGACAATCTCCGGGGTGCTTCGGTAGTTGACCGGCAGCGTGACGATCCTGCAGTCCGGCATATCCTTCGGCATCTCCAGCATGATGCGGGGCTCCGATCCGCGGAACCCGTAGATGGACTGGTCGTCGTCGCCCACCGCGAAGAGGTTGCCGGAGCTTTCATTGGAATTGTTGTATCCTCCTGCGAGCAATCGGACGATCTCGTACTGCAGGCGGTTGACATCCTGAAATTCGTCCACCAGGAGATAGCGGAATCGCCTGCGCCAGAAGTCAAGAGCCTCGGGGTCATTTGTCAGCAATTTCTTCGTCTGAAGAAGCATGTCTTCGAAATCGAGTTTGCGAAGCCTTTTGAGGGAAGCGAGGTAACCCTGAAGCACCGCTTTGAAGGTGGGGAGGTCGCAGGAGGAAGGGTGGTAGGTGAAGGTGGTTCGGCTGGAGAAATGAGGTGATTCTTCCGCATTGCGCAAGGATTCTACAAGAGTAGAATAATTGCTTTGACATTTAACCTTCAACACTTCCTCATAGACATCCCGCACCAGTGCGCGGTCGTCGGCGTATTCCGGGTGGATCCCCGCGAGAATCTCGCCGATGATATCGAGGGCGTCATTTTCCCGCAGGATGGCATCCGCGGTATAGCCGCGGGCATACTGCAGCATGTGAAAGAAACAGGCGTGGAAGGTGCCGAAGGTGACGCCGGGATATGCCTTGTCCGTCAGACGGTCGAACCGCTCTTTCATTTCCTTCGCGGCCATGCGCGAGAAAGTGATGACAAGGATTTCCTCGGGCGGTACAAGATGTTCCTCAATCAGATATTTGACCCGGTTGGTGATGACATAGGTCTTCCCGGAGCCGGGCCCGGCAAGAACAAGCATAGGGCCGTCCTTATGTCGGATGGCCTCCGTCTGGGCAGGATTCGATTGTTGATTCATGTGGGACCTCCGTGAATGTGAATTCGGAGGGAGACAGGAAGATATACGATATTAAAGATTAGGGGAATTGATTGTACAGATTGGGGAAAATGATTGTACAGATTGGGGGAATTGATTAGTGAAATGATGGGAAATGATTTCTTGGGCACTCTTGTGGTTGACTTATGTCCGTTTGGTACCGCCTGTTAGCCCACTTTTATATCCGGGCGGTGCATCCAAAATGATTTTGCCTGAATTCCGACTCTTGCACACCGCCGGAACCGGGAATTCGACCTGTGGACGGTGCATTTTGTGGCAACAGGACATGTTTTCTGCTTGTCAGCACCGCCGCGGGATGAAAGTGGGCTGCCGGGCGGTGTGGCATGCGCAAACGGAACCTTCGCGCACCGCCGGATGGGAGAAATAGGCGCTCAGGCGGCGCACTGCCGGGAGAGAAAAACCCGCCGGGCGGTTTCACACCGCCCGACGGTAATAAGTTTCATTCTGTTCGACCCGGATCGGACTTTGCAGGCCTGCTATTACGCGATCTCCAGCTTGGCGATGCCGACGCGGATACGGCGGAGGCTTTCTTCCTTGCCGAGGATCTCCATGATCTCGTAAGCGCCGCCGGGGGTCATCTGCTTGCCGGAGACGGCCGTGCGGAGAGGCCAGAGGCAAATGCCGTTCTTGACTTCCTTCTCGGCAACGTAGTCCATGCAGACCTTCTCGATGCCGGCGATGGAATAGTCGTCAAGCGCCTCGAAGCGGGGCAGGAGATCTTTAAGGACCGCCAGGGAAATCTCGCTGTTGGTCTTCATCTTCTTGTGGGTGTACATCTCAATGTCATAGTCCGGCAGATCCTCGAAGAAGTCGATTTTCTCGGCGATGTCCGGGAACACCTCAATTCGGGTCTTCACCAGATCGGCAATCTTGCGAAGGTCGTAGTCCTTGGTGACAACCTCGCGGATGTAAGGGATCGCCATCTCATAGAAGCGCTCGTTGTCCATCTTCTTGATGTACTCGCCGTTCATCCAGCGAAGCTTCGTCATATCGAAGACAGCGGGAGACTTGCTGATGTGATGGTAGTCGAACTGCTCGATCAGCTCCTCAAGGGAGAAGATTTCCTCGTTGCCCACCGGGCTCCATCCGAGAAGCGCGATGAAGTTGACGATTGCCTCGGAGACGAAACCCTGCTCCAACAGATCCTCGAAGGAGGAGTGGCCGCAGCGCTTCGAAAGCTTCTGGTGGTTCTCGTCGGTGATCAGCGGGCAGTGGATGTACACGGGCTCATCCCAGCCGAAGGCCTGATAGAGGCGGGTGTACTTCGGCGTCGAGGAAAGGTACTCGTTGCCGCGGACCACGTGGGTGATGCCCATGAGGTGGTCGTCGATGACGTTGGCGAAGTTGTAGGTCGGGAATCCGTCGCTCTTGATGAGGATCATGTCGTCAAGCTCATCGTTCTTTACGGTGATGTCGCCGTACAGAGCGTCGGAAAATGTGGTGGTTCCCTCGGTGGGAATGTTCTGCCGGATGACAAAGGGCATGCCGGCAGCCAGGTTGGCCTCGACCTCCTCCCTGGAGAGGGAGAGACAGTGCTTGTCGTACTTTGTGATCTCCTTGCCCTCGCTGTCCACAACGCCCTTGAGGGACTCGAGACGCTCCTTGGTGCAGAAACAGTAGTAAGCCTCGCCTTTCTCTACAAGCTTCTTGGCGTACTCCATGTAGAGGCCGCTCTTGACGCGCTCGCTCTGAACATAGGGGCCGAAACCTTTATCCTTATCCGGGCCTTCGTCGTGAACAAGGCCGGTTTTTTCCATCGTCCGGTAGATAATATCGACAGCGCCTTCCACAAAGCGCTCCTGATCGGTGTCCTCAATACGTAAAATGAAATCACCGCCCTCGTGCTTGGCGGTCAGAAACTCATACAGCGCGGTGCGCAGATTTCCGACGTGCATGCGTCCGGTGGGACTGGGGGCGAAACGGGTTCTGATTTTCATGGAAAATGCCCTCCTTTTTGATGTTGCCGATATCTTACCGCGGGGGGTATGTTTTGTCAAGAGAGAGTAGCGGTTTTCGCGGAGCGCGATGAGGAGTTTTCGCGGAGATCGGGGCGGCGGAACCGGCGCGGACAAAACGGAAAGAGACATCGGAAAATCTTGCTTTTTTCCTATGTATCTGATACAATGAATCCACATGGGGGAAATTACAATGAATTCGTATGCGACATACACGTGAGCCATACTCTGCTCAAAGACCGCAATCGCTTGTCCTGCGGTCTTTTTGTCGTATTTCGGGAAAGGGGTTCTATGAACACAATACCACGGTCAGCGGATGAGATTCCGGGCGAGACGATGGGGATGCTGGCGGATCGGATCCGGAAGTACCTGCATGTGTGCGGGGTGGAAATCGGGGAACAAGACGCGGGAAGGATACTCGCGGCGTATGCGACGTACGCCAATGTGCGTCTCGACGGGCTACCGGGGACGGAACCCGCGCTGATGGGAACGATGTCGATGCTTCTCAATGCATTTTTCGGGGAATCGGCGGAAAATCTGATGTCGCCTTATGCGGTGTTCCGCATCGCGGATGACAACACGCCGGATTACCTCCGCACGGAGGTGGAAGCTGCGTGGTCCGGCGTAAAATACGGCCAGCCCCACTGCGGTGTCGGAGCCGAAACCTTCCGCGGGATCCTGCGGGAGGCGGAGGATGACTTCTTCCTTCCCGAGAGCGATTGGAGAGCGGTTGATGCGATCCTTAAGGAGAGCGCGCCCAACTGGGTCCCGGGGACGGTAAACCGGACCATCCGCGGGATGGAGATGTACTCCTCGACGCTGCTCGCCACGGGAACCGGCAGCGGGGAAGCGCTGGACCGGGCCATCTACACCGTTCTGCTGCCGTCGATTTTCCAACATGGCGGCGGAGAGAGCATGAAGATCGCAGAGCGAGTGTTCCGCGAGGTGTTCGGGGAACGGGAACTGCCGATGAGCCTTCGATACCTGCGGGTTCACAAGCCGATCGGCGATACATCGAATACACAGTGAAGTATGAAATCCAAGGAGATCAGAAACCATGAAATTACTGGATACCGTATTGTTCGGAACCCTGTTTGAGGCGCTGTGGGCAGGACTTTCCTCCCGCGTGGCGCTGTTGATTTACTTCGTCATCCTGTTTGCAAGCATCGCGGTGATGATCCTTGCCGTGATGAAGCTGACGACGGAGCAGAAGCCGAAGGCCGCACCCGCCGCTAAGACGGAAACCGGAGAGAACGGAGAAGCCGAGGGCGCGGCGCCTGTGCAGCCGACGGAGGAGCAGACGACGGGCGGATTGCTTCAGCTGGTGGACGACGATGAGATCACGTCGCGCTTCCACACGCTGATCCAGTACGACCGCGCAGCTTTGCGCTACGTTCCGCCGAAGTATGACGACGCGATCACGCTGCCTTTGATCTGCCGCAATTTCCGTAATTATGCGGCGTGCAAACTCGGCCTGTTCTACAGCGAGGAGGATGTCCGCAAGTTCATCGCGGGACTCGGAGTTTCCCACCTGATGGTAATGCAGGGTCTCTCCGGTACCGGTAAGACTTCCATGGCGACGGCGTTCGGCAACTATCTGCAGAACTCGTCCACCGTTATCTCCGTACAGCCGATGTGGAAGGAGCGTTCCGACATCATCGGCTACTTCAACGAATTTACGAAGCGCTTCAGCGAGGGCACGCTGCTCAAGAAGCTGTACGAGGCGCGCTACACCGATGAGATTTACGTGATCGTTCTCGATGAGATGAACATCGCGCGTGTGGAATATTATTTTGCGGACTTCCTCTCCCAGATGGAGTTGAGTCCTGCCAACCGGTATCTCGAGGTTGTCTCGGACACCTGGGAGGATGACCCGAAGCTTCTCGAGCGCGGTATGCTCCGTATTCCGGAAAATGTGTGGTTCATCGGTACGGCCAACAACGACGACTCCACCTTCGCCATCTCCGACAAGGTGTACGACCGTGCGATGGTCATGAACCTTGACCGCAAGGCGGATCTGTTCGAGCCGGAGTCCACGGAGGGGGACCGCATTTCGTTCACCCATTTTTCGAAGCTTGTGGCGGAGGCAAAGGCATCGTATCAGATGTCCGAGGATGCCATTCAGAAGGTTCGTAAGATTGACGAGTTCCTGACGGATCGTTACCGCGTCACCTACGGTAACCGCATCCGCCGCCAGATGGAGGAGTATATCCCGGTGTATCTCGCCTGCGGCGGGACCGAAGCCGAGGCTGTGGACGATATCCTTGCCAAGAAGGTTTTGCGTAAGCTCGACGGCCTGAGTCCGGTGATGATCCGCTACTCCATGGATGCGCTTGAGAACGTCTTTGAGACCACCTTCGGTCTTGCCAATATGCCGTTGTGCAGCGACAGTCTGGACCGGCTGCGCAGAAATTCGTCGTGATGGATTCCGTCACTGTCGGGGATTTGCAGAATTCGGAGGATAGGACATGAGTCAGGGAGTAATGGACCGGTATTATCGGGCGGCCAGACGGTTTGCCGAGCAGCTGCACGGAAATACGCTGACCGGCGGCGAGGAGGAACGGAAGCTCCGCGAGCTGTATTCACACAGCGGCACGGAGACCGAGAAACTCTCGACGGTATATTTCGACGTCACCATCGAGGAGGACTGGATCGAGCACATCGAGGCGGCGCTTCCGCATCTGGAGGCCGCGATCCGGGAGGATCGTCAGTTCATCAAGACCGAGGGCAATGTCACGCCCATCGAGCGCGTGCGCAAGGTCTCGCGGTCTTCCGTTGAGCATCTCTCGCGCCACAGCGAGATGATCACCCACGTTCCGGACGAGGGCGAGGATCTGATCCCCGACCGTCTCAAGGTGTATGAGAACGAGAGCAATTTCGCAGTGTATGAGAACCGGGTTCTGTACATGGTGCTCTGCTATACGCGGGATTTCGTGGATTACCGGTATTTTAAGATCGCACAGGCGTGGAAGGAGTCCTGCTCCGAGACGTCGTTCAAAAAGGAGATCCGGACGGAGGGAGGTCCGATTTCCGTCTCTGTAAACTACAGCGACGGCACCGACGGTCTCTCGGAGATTGAAAAACACAATGCCGGCAAACTTGCCCGGCTTGAGAACATTGCAGGCACGATCGCGGTACTTTTGGATATGCCGCTGATGAAGAGCGTCGCGCTTGCGCCGATGGTCACGCCGCCCATCACCAGGACAAACGTACTTCGGATGGATACGCACTTCAAGGAGGTTGTGGCGATCTACGACTTCCTGAGCAACTACCAGAAAGACGGATTTTCCGTGGTACGCCACGAGAATTCCCTGGCACCCTTCCCTCCGGAGATGGAGAAGGAGATTGTCGAGACCGTAATGTTCCTGAGCTTCCTGAACGCCAAATACGGCCGCAACCTCTCAGGGGAATTGAAGGCCCGTTACGACGAGGAAGAGGAGCGGCTTGCACAGGAGCAGGCAAGACTTCGGGAGGTACGGCTTCAGAGCATTCTGAAGCGCGCGGAGACCGGGGAAGTTACCCCGGACGAGTTCCGCGAACTGATACTCGCCGAGGTGGACCGCAGGGAACAGACCGAGAAGAAAAACGAGGAGCTTAAGGACGAGACGGAACGGTATCGTCTCGGTGCCGCCAACGCGGAGAACCGGGCCCTCCGGATGCAGGAAAATGCCGAGCGGAGCCGCGAGGATGCGGCAGCAGCCCGCTCGCAGATGGCGGAGGACCGGAAGGTATCCGAAGCCGCGGCGGAAGAGCTGCGCGGGCGGATCCAATCGCTCACCGAGGAACTCGACAAGGAGAAGGAACTGACAGCGCTTCTCACGGCGCGGATAACCGCCCTTTTGGAACAGTTCGGCGTGAAGAAACCTCTCGAGGATATGTCGGAGAGGGAACAGTTTCTCGAACTGGAGCGGGAGCGGGATGCGTTCGATCGCTACTTTGAGCGCAACTGGGGAGTTGCCAGAAAGAAAATCCGCAAGAGACTTCTGTGGAGGAGGAAAAGCTGAGACATGGAAGAAAAGCATAACGAATCCGCCTGGTATTGGCGGTTTCTGGTGTTCGGCACCGTCGCACTCGTGTGTGTCGTGCTGATCCTCATCGGAATCTGCGGAAGCGATGACGGAGATCTGGCGAACATTTTCCAGGAGGGAATGCTCCTCCGCAGCGAGACGGTGTTCTTCACCGTGATCCTTGCGATCCTGCTGCCGGTTATCATCATCGCCATAACGCTTGTAATCGTGAAACACGGAAGAGGCTTTCTTTGGATCGGAAGCAAGCGCAGGAAGAAAAAGACCGGATCCGACGGTGTGCGTTTCCGTGCGCTGGCGGCCATCGACCAGGATGCGGCTGCAGCTGTCACACCCGAGAGGGTAGGGGCGGTTCCCATGCTGAAGATCTGCGAGGATTTCCGCGCATACGCCGCTTCCCAATTGAAACTGTACTATGAGGTGGACGACATCCGCCGGTTTATCGCAGGATTTTCCGTATCCCATCTGATGATCATGCAGGGTCTCTCCGGTACGGGTAAGACATCGTTAGCCACCGCGTTCGGGGCATTTCTCGGGAATCCGTCGTCGGTCATCTCCGTGCAGCCCATGTGGAAGGAGCGCGCGGATGTCATCGGATACTTCAACGAGTTCACGAAACAGTTCAACGAGAGTGCCCTGTTAAAGAGACTGTACGAGGCGCGGTATTCCGATGATATCTGCATCATCGTTCTCGATGAGATGAACATCGCGCGCGTCGAGTATTTCTTCGCGGATTTCCTCTCGCTGATGGAGCTGAATCCCGCGGACCGGTGCCTTGAGATGACATCGGACAGTTGGGAGAAGGATCCCGAGTTGTTTGAGAACGGACGGTTCCGGATCCCCGTCAACGTCTGGTTCATCGGCACGGCCAACAACGACGATTCGACATTTGCCATCTCCGATAAGGTGTATGACCGTGCGATGGTCATGAACCTTGACCGGAAGGCAAAGCCCTTCTACGCGAGGTCGGCAGCCGGTATGCGCCTGTCGTACACCGGATTCTGCACCACCGTCGACTGGGCGAAGAAGTCCTACACGATGACTTCCAGAAACCGCCGCAAGGTCGGAGAGATCGACCGGTATCTCATGGACAACTACCATATCACCTACGGTAACCGGATCCGCAAGCAGATGGAGGAGTACGTCTCCGTGTACATCGCCTGCGGAGGTACTGAGGAGGATGCTCTCGATGATTTCCTGGTGAAAAAGGTTCTTCGGAAACTCGAAGGCCAGAACCCCGTAGTCATCGCGAAGGCAGGAAAAGGACTCACCCTGAAGCTGTCCGAGCTGTTCGGACCGGACGCTATGCCGTTGTGCCGCAGCTACCTGCACTATCTGTGTCAATCCGTGTCGTAGAAGGTGTATGAAAAGATGAAGAAGAATTTATCAGTTTATTTATTCGGAATCGGCGGCGTCGTGCTGGCGGGAATCCTGATCCTGATGTCCGTACTCATTGCCTCCGGAAGCTTCCGGTACCGGAAGACTCCGCTGGTGATCCAGACCGCCTCGTCGTCGAAAACATTTGACGGAAGAGTACTCCGCAGCAAGAAGTGGAGCCTGGTGTCCGGAAAGCTGTCGGACGAGCACGAGCTGGAGGTGGAGGTCCTCGGCGAGCAGACCGACGTGGGCTCGAGCGAGAATTACGCCAGGATCGTGATCCGCGACATCTCCTCGGGTGCCGATGTGACGGATCAGTACGACATTGAGACGCACTTCGGAAAGCTTGAGGTGTTTCGCCGCAAGCTTACCTTCCGGAGCGAGTCCAACCGCGCCGTGTATGACGGGAACGCACATCCCTTCCCCTATGCTATGCTGGCCTCGGGCTGGCTTGCCAGCGGGGAAACCTGGGAAGGGTATGATTTCGCGGAGCCCACGGATGCGGGAAAATATAAGAACTCCTTCCGCGTCCGGATCACCAACAGCGACGGTGAGGATGTGACGGAGAATTACGAGGTCAACTACGATCTGGGTGAGATCATCATCAGCTACGGCAGGCTTGTGATCGAATCCGGTTCCGCCAGCAAGGAGTATGACGGCGTACCGCTGTCCAATCCCGATTACAGCATCCGGGAGGGAAGCGTACAAGCCGACCATAAGATCCAGATGAAGGCGGTGGGAAGCATCACCGTGGTGGGTATCTGCAACAACGTCGTGCAGGCACAGATCACCGATGCCCGCGGTATGGATGTCACGGAGTTCTACGAGATCGAGTATGCAACGGGGACGCTGACGATCACGCCGAGATCGCTTGTGGTCATAACGGATGATGTCACCCGGCCGTATTACGATACGTCTATCCCCGGCGACTGGCATCTGGTGGACGGGGAGCTTCTGGACGGAGAGCAGTTAAAGATCGTGACAACGCAGCAGCTGCATTCGTTCTGGCAGCCCGGATTCTATGAGAATCAGGTTTACTCCTATTCCGTTTGGAATCCGATCCTCGGGGATGTCTCCGATTGTTACCGGCTGATCAGCCAGCACGGAAAACTGACCCTTACGGAATAAACAAAGCGTCGTGTAATGTAATTGAGTGGAGTGGGGAAGAACTACAGGAGGTACGTAATGTACGAGGAATACGAAAAATCGATGGAACGTTTGGCGCGTATCCTGCGGAGAGTGAAGAAGGGCTGCCTGATCGCACTCGCCGTGCTGATTCCCGCGTTTTTGTTCTGCTTCGGCGTGGGGTTCCGGTATCGCGATCTGACCTGCGAGTCCGTGACCTACGGCGAACTGCCGAAGCCTTCGTCGGGAATTTCCGCCATCGGTTCCACCGTCTATGAGTACCGTGAGGTGATCACCGTCTCCGATAAGGACGATGATGACTATGAGGACTATGAAGACGGGAAGAAGAAAAAGAAATCCCAAAAAGAAGAGTATTCGGATTGGAGCGAGACCGTTCCAATCAGACCGGGAACCTACGAAGTGCGCGCGCATTCCGTCTCGTTCCTCGGAGTCGAGCGGGATAGCGACAGTGTCCGGTTCCAGATCAAGCCGAAGAAGCTGACGATCCGTCTCTCGAACATCTCCGTGATGGGAGATCCCGAGAGCGTTACGGTTACGGAGAAGGATTACTCTGTGGAAGGGCTTGTCTACGGAGACCGTCTCGGGAACTGCGAGGTCATCTATTCCTACGGGAAGAACAAGGATGACAGACAGTACCGGCTGGGCGTTAATGCATCGGATTTTATCGTTCACAAGGACGGCACCGATGCGTCGGACTGCTACACAATCCCGAATCCAACCGGGAAGATCACGGACGAGCGAGTTTATTTAACGGTTCGCGCCGGAAGCAAGACCTATGTGTACGACGGGGTTCCGAAGGAGCCGGAGGAATACGATCATTGCGATATCTCCGGTAAACTGAAGAACGGTCATCATGCGGAATTCCACACCAGAAAGGTAGCGGTCGACAGTCATTATGCGATCAATGAAGTGATCCAAAAAGATCAGTGTATCTTTGATGAAGACGGCAAAGACGTTACTTACCAGTATGTGATCTCCTACGAAGAGGGAGAGCTGACGGTCAGAAACCGGAAGATAACTCTCACCAGCGGTTCCGCCAGCAAGGAGTATGACGGAACACCGCTCACCAATGCTCAGTTTTCTGTGGGAGGGGAAGGTCTTGCTCCGGGAGATCATCTTGACACCGACTGCATCGGTTCGCAGACCGAAGTCGGAAAGAGCCCCAACTATTTCGACGAGATCCGGATCATCAGCGATACCTACGGGGATGTTTCGGAATACTATGACGTCACCGAGAAAAAAGGAACGCTTCGTGTGTACGCTCCCAAGGGCGGAGGCGGCGGTGGCGGCATGGGCGGCATGGGCGGAAGCGGCGGCGAAGAAGGAGATATCGAATCTGCTCAGGAGGGCCAGTTCTCCATCTCCCGATCCGGTGCAAGAGAGATGGATGGCAGCTTTGACTTCGGCATGACCAGCTTTAATCCCGCGAAGGTATTTTCCTTCTTTGGATTGAGCAACCGCAGATATTATTTCCGCGAATGGACGTACGGCGTATATGACGGCAGTACCTGGTATAAGACCGAAGGAGAGGATGCGTACCAGCCCTGGAACAACTATCTCACCGGAGAAGCCCTTCTGGAATCCGACGGGCTTCGGGACAGCGTGAGCATCCGCGATCTGAAGCTTGACCACAAGGTGTATCCGTATTATATGACCAGAGATCCGATCATCTCGGATACCGGCCTGCGGGATTACACCTGTGAGACCTATGTGAATCCCTACAGCGGTTGGATGGTCCTTCCTGTCTGCTATGACGAGAGGGAGAGAGAATACAGCCGGTTCGTCTATGAGACCTATCTTGAGATTGATCCGGAACTTTCCTCGGCACTGCGCAGTCTCGGAGAGGACAACGGCATCTATGAGGGCGGCTCGGTATACGATATGATCGAGCAGATTGCCCGCTATATCCAGGGTGCGGCATCGTATGACCTTGCCTTTGACGATTTCCCGGAAGGGGAGGACATGGTGCTGTATTTCCTGACAGTGAGCAAAAGAGGAATCTGTCAGCATTATGCCAGCGCCGCAACCATGATGTACCGCGCATACGGGATCCCCGCAAGATTTGTTCTGGGATTCACTCAGTCCGGTCAGGCGGGACGCTGGACAACGGTTACCACCAACTGCGGACATGCGTGGGTGGAAGTGTATATCGACGGTACGGGCTGGGTGCCGGTGGAGGTTACCGGCGGACCTGACGGATCGCTTTCCAGCGGTACGATTTCCGGCGGCGATATCATTGATTTTGACCCTAACGAGTATCGCATCCTGAATATCGCCTTTGACTCCGTGAGTAAGGAGTACGACGGCAATGTTCCCGGTGAGATTACGATGGATTGGCATCTTCTGTCCGGCCTCCTTCGCGACGGTGACCGGATCGAAGGAGATCCCTATGTTCTCGGACCGGATTCCCAGTATGTGGACGCCGGACTGTATACGTTTGATGAAGTTGATGTCAGAGTGGTTGACAGCTCCGGCGCGGATGTTTCCTACGAATACGTTCTGGCCGTATCCTGCCCGGAACTCAACATCACACAGCGGAACCTCAGCCTTCTTCTGTATGCTGATTCCATCCACGATACAAACTCCCTTCGATGGAGGATCATCTCCGGTTCCTTGGTGAACGGCCACGAGCTTCACGTGTTCCTGGAGAATGATGAGAGCTGGGACCACGGCTTTGCCATGCAGATCGGTACGGTCGGCAACCGCGGCGTTTTCGCCGAGGTTCTGGACGAGAGCGGACACAACGTGACGGAAAATTACGCCTTCGGCTACCGGTATCTGTCCGATCAGGAATGGTATCAGTATTACAACGAAGACGACGATTGGTATTAATATTTTGGTTGGTTTTTGTGGTTGACACAGGCAAGAGGAAAATGCTATACTTACGCGGTGTGCGCCTAAAGTCAGCAGGAAAGGTGGTTAGTGATTTGAACATCTTGTTTTTCTTGACGCCGAAGAGCGAGGTTGCGTACGTTACAAACGAATACAGCCTTCGTCAGGTTTTGGAAAAAATGGAGTTCCACCGGTATTCGGCAATCCCGATGCTGGATCGCAACGGTCGTTATGTCGGAACCATCACGGAGGGAGACCTTCTCTGGGGGATCAAGAACGTGGCGGACATGAATATGCACGACGCGGAGCGGATCCCGATCACGAGGATACCCCGACGTCTGCATAACACCGCGGTCAATGTAAACGCAGAGGTGGAGAGCCTTCTCCGCGTTGCGATGACGCAAAACTTTGTGCCGGTCACCGACGACAACGATATCTTCATCGGCATCGTCAAGCGAAGCGATATCATGGAGTATTGCTTCCGCACCATGAAGAGATTGGAGTCTGCCGCAGAAACCGGCAGGGAAACGCAGTAATATTTTCCGGAGGAACAGTGCCTATATGAGTGAACAGATTGCGACATTTGAGAGCCGTTTGGAGGAATTGACCCAGTACGGGTATGATCATGGCAGCAGTATCGAGGCCGAGTATATCGGCGATGTCATGAAGGATTTCTGCAAGACGGACGATCAGCTGGAGCGAGTGTATGATTATCTGGAAGGACGCGGGATCAGCGTGCTTTTGAAATTGGATGAGGACCCGGACGCCGACCGGGATATCGCGGACGAGGACCCGAACGATCAGGCTCTCCGCAAACTGGAGGCCGGAATCGGAACGATGGATGACATCGGAGGATTTGACGACGATATCATGATCGATGAGGACGAGGAAGTCCTCCCGGCGGACAACGATGAATTGAACAGCATTGCCAACGCGATGTCGGATGACCCGGTCAAGCAGTATCTTCGCGAGATCGGCGGATTCGCTCTTTTGAGCGTCGACGAGGAGATCGAGCTTGCAACGAAGATCCTCGACGGCGACAAGGAGGCTAAGAGAAAGCTTACAGAGGCGAACCTCCGTCTGGTTGTCAGCATCGCCAAGCGCTATGTCGGACGCGGCCTTTCCTTCCTCGATCTCATTCAGGAAGGAAACCTCGGTCTGATCAAGGCCGTCGACAAGTTTGATTACACAAAGGGATACAAGTTTTCGACCTATGCAACCTGGTGGATCCGTCAGGCGATCACGCGTTCCATCGCGGATCAGTCCCGTACCATCCGTATCCCGGTGCATATGTCCGAGGTTATCAACAAGACCTACCGCGTGAGCCGTACGCTCCTGCAGGAGCTCGGCCGTGAACCTACGGAAAATGAGCTGGCAGCGGCTCTGAACATGCCTGTCGAGAAGGTTCGTGAGGTTCTCAAGATCAGTGCGGATCCGATTTCCATGGATACGCCGATCGGCGAGGAGGATGACAGCCATCTGGGCGACTTCATCAAGGACGAGCAGACTCCGGGACCGGAGGAGGCAACCTCCTACATGATGCTTCAGGAGCAAATTGAGAAGCTTCTCAACACCCTCACGGAGCGTGAGCGCAGAGTCCTCAAACTCCGTTTCGGTCTGATCGACGGCCGTCAGCGCACTCTCGAGGAGGTCGGCAAGGAGTTCAACGTAACCCGTGAGCGTATCCGCCAGATTGAGGCGAAGGCGCTTCGGAAGCTCCGCCATCCGAGCCGTGCAAAGCTGTTAAAGGGATACGATATCTGAGCCGAAACAAAGATCGGAAACATGATATGAGATAGTGATGTGACAGAAATGGGGCTGACGCCTAAGCGAGTATCTCGCTGACGTCAGCCCCTTGTTATTTAAGGACAAAAGGCATCGGAAAGGTGCTTTTTTGCCAATTCCGATGCTCGTCGATGGTTCTTTTGGGTCAAATAGGCATCGGAACGATACTGTTTTGTCGATTCCGATGCTCGTCGATGGCTTTTTGGGGTCAAAAAGACATCGAAAAGAGGTTCTTCTCAATTTTCGATGCAAGCCTACGGCCTTTTTGCGATAAAAAGACATCGGAAAGATGCTTCTTTCAATTTCCGATGCAAGCCAACGGTTTTTAAGGGTCAAAAAGGCATCGGAAAGTAGCTGCTTGCTGATTCCGATGCCTGTCGGTGTTGTATCCTTGAAAGCTTACAATTACACGGTACTACTGCCGTAGAAGGTCTGCTCCCGGATCACAGTGTGGCGTTCTGACCCTTGGCGCCTCTTGCGCGGTTTCGGATCTTCTTCGCATTGTAGGTCTTTCCTTTGTAGGTGAACTCCTCGGTGTTGATGTCGAAGGAGGTGCCGTAGATCACGGAGTCCTTCTTGTCAAGCGTGATAGCGCGAACACCCTTGGCGGTCTTGCCGAGCACGTTGACCTGCTCGAGCGGGAAGCCGAGGGAGAGCTTTCGCTCAGTGAGAACGATGACCTTCTGCTTGCCGGATCCGAATTCGGAACTCGAGAGCGCCGTGAGGCCCACCAGAACATCCCCGTCCTCCAGCTTCGTGGAAGCGATGACCGCGCGGTTGGTGTAGAACTCGGAGCCGGAGACACACTTGATCCAGCCGTGCTTGGTGAGGAAGAGAAGCATGGAGTTGTCGAGCTCCTCCGCCGGTACCAGCAGGATCGGCGTCTCCTGATCGATCTTTGTGAGCACCTGCAGGAGGGTGCCTTTTTCTTTGATACGACAGCGCGGGATGGAAGCGACCTTGAGCTGGTACATGTTACCCTCCGCCGTGAAGATGCACTGACGGTCGTTGGACTGGATGCGCACCACCTGCGTAAACTCACCGCGGACATCCTCACCGGCCTTCTGGTAGGCGGTGACATCCACGGCCTTGGTGTAGCCGAAGCGGTCCATTAGGATCATGAGGTCCTCGATCTTTTCCTCGACGACGTAGTCCTTGGCGACGGAGTTGGTGATCACGGTCTTGCGCGGCACGTTGAATTTTACGCGGAACTCAAGAAGCTGCTGTTCGATCACCTTGTAGAGTTCTGAGCGCTTGCCGAGGATCTTGTTGTACAGCTTGATCTTTTTGTTCAGATCGTTGTGCTCATCGGTGAGCTTGAGAATCTCCAGCCCGACGAGCTTCTGCATCTGCATCGCAAGGATGGCATCAGCCTGCGCCTCGGTGAAGTCAAATGTTACCGCGGCCTTCTTAGCCTCCTCGGTCTTGAACTTGATGTCAGCGACATTGCCGGTGGTCAGGCAGTCCTTAACTTGCCGCACGGTGGAGGACCCGCGGATGACCTCGATGATGAAGTCGATCACATCCACGGCGCGCATGAGACCGGAGACGATCTCGAGACGTTTCTCCGCCTTGTCGAGGAGATATTTGTATTCCTTTGTGTAGAGCTCTTCCTGGAAATCGATGAATTCCTGCAGCATCGCGCGCAGACCGAACTGACGCGGCTGGTTGTCCTTGACGGCGAGGAAGTATGCGGAAAATGTGTCCTCCAGCGGGGTCTTTTTGTACAGACCGTTCAGGAGATTTTCCACGTCGCGGTCCTTCTTGACCTCGATGACAATGCGGATTCCCTCCTTGGAGGATTCGTCGCGGACGTCGGCCATCTCGTCGAAGGTCTTGTTGCGGTAGGCGTCCACCAAAGCTTCCACAAGCTTCTGCTTTGTGCCGGCTACCGTGTAGGGAATCTCGGTGATGACGATGTTCCTCTTGCCGTTGTCACCGCCCTCCACCTGTGCCTTCGCACGGACGCGGATCTTGCCCTCGCCGGTCTCGTAGAGGGAGAGGAGCTCATCGCCGTTGACGATCGTTCCGCCGGTCGGAAAATCAGGACCCGGAAGGAGCTGCATCAGCTCTTCCGTTGAGACGGTAGGGTCGTGCATCACCGCGATGGCCGCATCGATGACCTCCACGGGATTGTGCGGCGGAATGTTCGTGGCCATACCGACAGCGATACCGGTTGTACCGTTGATCAGGAGGTTCGGCAGCATCGCCGGGAGAACCGTCGGCTCCTTCTCACTCTCGTCAAAGTTCGGAATGAACTCCACGAGACCCTTGTCGAGATGCTCGAGCATCGTCATGGCGCCTTCCGAGAGACGGGCCTCCGTGTATCGCATGGCAGCGGCGCCGTCGCCGTCGATGGAACCGAAGTTGCCGTGGCCGTCCACAAGGGGGATGGCGAGAGAGTAGTCCTCGGTCATGTGCACCAGAGCGTCATAGATGGAGGTGTCGCCGTGGGGATGGTATTTACCCATCGTATCACCGACGATACGGGCACTCTTACGATGCGGCTTCTTCGGGTCGAGCCCCAGCTCGTTCATCGCATAGAGAATTCGGCGCTGCACGGGTTTTAAGCCGTCCCGGACATCCGGCAGGGCGCGGGCGATGATAACGCTCACCGCATAGTCGCGGAAGGCGGTCCGCATCTCTTCCGCAAAATCAATTTGTATGGTATCGTTGCGTTCGTTATCCATGGATTACTCCTATGCCTGAAGATCGAGAGTGGCGTACTGCGCTTCCTTCATGATGAACTCGCGGCGGGGCGGTACGGCGCTTCCCATGAGAAGCTGTGTCGTCTCGTCGGCCTCCACCGAATCGCCGATGGAAATCTGCGCGAGAACACGGTGCTCGGGATCGAGGGTTGTCTCCCAGAGCTGGTTGGCATCCATCTCACCGAGACCCTTGTAGCGCTGGACATTGAGGATTTTTCCTCCGTGTTCGAGCTCCTTGCGAAGCTTGTCGAGCTCGAAGTCGTTCATCAGGTACGCACTGTGCTTACCCTTCTTCTTGCCGGTGGTCTCGTACTCCACCTTGTATAACGGCGGAAGACCCCGGTACACCTTGCCCTCCATGATCAGCTCCGGCATGAAGCGGTAGAAGAAGGTGAGGAGCAGCGTGCTGATATGGCCGCCGTCGACATCGGCATCGGTAAGGATGATGATCTTGTCGTAGCGGAGCTTGGTGATATCGAATTCGTCGCCGATGCCGCAGCCGAATGCCGCGATCATTGACTTGATCTCGTTGTTCTGTAAAATCTTTTCAAGAGTCGCCTTCTCCACGTTGATGATCTTACCGCGGAGAGGAAGAACAGCCTGCGTTCGGCGGTTTCTCGCAGTCTTCACGGTGCCGCCTGCGGAGTCACCCTCGACGATGTAGACCTCGCACTCGGAGGGCTTCTTCGAGGAGCAGGCTGCGAGCTTGCTCTTGGTGTCGACGTCATTCAACTGCTTGAGGACTGCCGTGCGCGCCTTGTCGGAGGCCTGACGGGCCTTGCAGGAGCGGGCGGTGTTATCGAGGATCGCCCGGAGCACTTCGACATTCTTGTCAAACCATCTCGTGACTTCCGTCGCGAAGACTTCGTCCACCGCGACCTTGGCGTCCGTGTTGCCGAGCTTCGTCTTGGTCTGACCCTCGAATTGCGGGTCCGGATGCTTGATGGAGACGATGGCGACGAGGCCGTTTCGCACGTCCTTTCCGTCGAAGTTGTCGTCCTTGTCCTTCAGGTATCCGAGCTCCCTTGCGTAGGAGTTGAGGACCCTTGTGAGAGCGGTCTTTAAGCCGGTTACAAGGGTGCCGCCGTCGACCACGTTGATGCGGTTACAGTATGCGTTAATCTGTTCGGTGTAGTCGTTGATGTACTGGAAGGCAACCTCCACCTCAATGTCGCCCTTCTCGCCGCTGATGTAGACCGGCTCGGGGTGCAGTGGGGACGCGTCCCGGTTGATGTAGGAGATAAAGCTCTTGATCCCGTCCTCCTCGTGGTAGGTGCGGGTCTCGCCGGTTTTCTCCTCGGTAAATGTGACCGTCAGGCCGCGGTTTAAGTACGCGATCTCCTTGAGCCGCTTGCAGATGGTCTCGGGCTTGAATTCGATCGTTTCGAAGATCGACGGGTCGGGGTAGAAGGTAACCTTCGTTCCGGTGTCGCTCTTTTTGCAGGTGCCCACCACCGGCAGAAGTCCGTCCACCAGCTTGGTCACGGGATGTCCGCCGTCCCGGTACTCGTCACGGTAAATGTTCCCGCCTCTCTTGATCTCCACGATCATGTGGGAGGAGAGTGCGTTGACGACAGAGGCGCCGACGCCGTGCAGACCGCCGGAAACCTTGTAGACCGAGTTCCCGAACTTGCCGCCCGCGTGAAGAATCGTGTACACGACCCGCGCGGTGGGGATTTTCTTCGTGGGGTGAATGTCCACGGGAACGCCTCGTCCGTGGTCGATGATGGTCATGCCTCCGTCCTTCTGCAGGATGATGTTGATCTCGCTGCAGTAGCCCGCCAGATGCTCATCGATACCGTTGTCCAGAATTTCCCATACGAGGTGATGAAGGCCTTTCGTGCCCGTGGAACCGATGTACATACCCGGTCTCTTGCGGACAGCTTCAAGCCCTTCCAGAACGACGATTTGACTTCCGGTATATTCTGCCATGGGGAATACCTTCCTTAGCCTTTATGTTGTGCCTGCGGCTTATCTATACTACCACATTTTGTTGTTGCTTGCGAGCGAAAACGCTTGACTTTTCGGGGGGATTCTGTGATAGTAACAGTGTAACACAGTCGTTATTTTTCGAGGATTACGGAGGTGTGAACAATGGGCGATTATGAACCGCAGCACGCCGTTGAGATCGTCAAGGGATTTATTCTCTGCGGGATCGTTAACCTGGAGGAGATTTTGTACCTCAAGCCGGATGCACTCTTCCCGCTCGAGCGGCTCCCCGCCTGGGTGTGGAGGGATGGTTACCGGGGTGAGGTGGTGTATTATCCGATCGATGATTACGGCATCCTGCCGGATGATGTTCTGGATCTGCTTGTGGACGCCATTGTGACCCGCTTAAAGGCCGGCAAGCGCGTGGGCCTGTTCTGCGTCGGCGGGCACGGAAGGACAGGCTATGTGGCGGCGTGTGTTCTCCACATGCTCGGGCAGAAGAGGCCGATTGCTTTTCTGCATGATAAATACAGCGAGAAGGCGGTGGAAACCGTCGAGCAGGAAAATGCCATCAAGCGCTTTCAGGAGAGACATCCGGTCGTGCCGAAAAGCAGAAAAAGTACAGTGAAGGAAATAACACAAAAAAACTCATAATTTACCATTGTCTTTTCGGGGACATGGTGCTATAATGCAAAAAGTTTCGTGCCCGGAAGCGCCGTACGGTTACGGCATTTTCCGAAAAACTAAAATCGAAGAAAGGAGTGGAACCATGAGCAAGAAACCGTTTATAACCGAACAGCAGGTCAAAGAAATCGTGAAGACGTATCCTACGCCTTTCCATATCTATGACGAAGCTGCGATCCGCCGCAATGCCCGTGCGCTTAAGCAGGCGTTTGCGTGGAATCCCGGTTATAAGGAGTTCTTTGCCGTCAAGGCCACCCCGAATCCGTTCATTTTGCAGATCCTCCGCGAAGAGGGCTGCGGTGCGGATTGTTCTTCGTATACCGAACTCTGCCTTGCCGACGCGGCCGGCATGCGCGGGGAGGATATTATGTTCTCTTCCAATGAGACACCGTTCGGTGAGTTTACCAAGGCACGGGAATTGGGTGCTTTCATCAACTTGGATGACATCACGCATATTCCGTTCTTACAGGAGGAGTGCGGCATTCCGGAGACCGTTTGCATGCGGTACAATCCGGGCGGAGTCTATGAGCTCGGCAACGGGATCATGGACAACCCCGGCGACGCCAAGTACGGCTGCACCAAGGAGCAGCTCATCGAGGCGTTCCGTACCCTGAAGGGGCTCGGAGTGAAGCATTTCGGCATCCACTCGTTCCTTGTAAGCAACACGATTGCGGAGAATTACTATCCGACGCTGGCTCGGACTCTGTTCACGCTCGCAGTGGATCTTGCTAAGGAGACGGGGGCTCATATCGCATTTGTCAACCTTTCCGGCGGCATCGGTGTGCCTTATCGGCCGGAGCAGGAGGCTGTGGATATCGCAGCTGTTGGACGCGGTGTGAAGGAAGTGTATGACGAAGTGCTGGTGCCGGCCGGGATGGGCGATGTTGCCGTCTATACCGAGCTTGGGCGCTTTATGCTTGCGCCTTACGGCGGTCTTGTGGTGCGTGCAATTCATGAGAAGCACATTTACAAGGAGTACATCGGCGTGGATGCCTGCGCCGTCAACCTGATGCGGCCTGCTATGTACGGGGCGTATCACCACATCACGGTTTTGGGGAAGGAGAATGAACCGTGCGATTACACGTATGATGTGGTCGGTTCTTTGTGTGAAAATAATGACAAGTTTGCGATAGACCGCAAACTGCCGAAGATCGATATCGGAGATTACCTGTTTATCCATGATACCGGTGCCCACGGCTTTTCCATGGGGTACAATTACAACGGTAAGCTGAGATCAGCGGAACTGCTGCTCCGACCGGACGGGTCGGTGACGAGGATCCGAAGGGCGGAGACGCCGGGGGATTATTTCGCGACATTCAATTTCAGCAATATAATGGATGGTCATTTCTGATACGGTTTCGGCGACAGACGAAACCTGTGCGAAATGAGTCACGATATATGTGCGGCACGACGGTTTTCGTCGTGCCGCATAGTTGTATTTCAGAGCGATTTGTGTGGCGGCTTCAGACCATAGGAACCGACGGTTTTTACTATACTGCACTGTGGATGCAGGGAAATGAGGATAACAAGGGGTAAGAAGAATCGGAAGATTTCGGAAGAGCCGAAACAGGTGACCGGAAAGCTTCCGCAGGAACTGGAAAACAAACTCTGGGCCCGCGGGGTCAAGGAGTCGGACGTTTTGGTATGCGTCCGGACAGATATGGATCTGACCTGCGCGTTCACGCCCGGGTGGATTATCATGACGAAGGATCGACTGATCACGGCGACAGCGGACCCGCTCTCGGGCGAGGTTCACTATTTCAAGGGTATGGAGACCCGCAATACGCGGAAGATAGCTTCCGACCGCGAGTGGACATTTGCCGAATTCGACATCTCGGATGTGAAGAACGCTTATGTGGAGCGCACGGTGAGCGGCGGATTCCTGATCCTGGTCCACAAGGATAAGGATGATCCGGAGGCTGAGGGTGCCGCGGAGACCGTTGCAGCGGTGTCCAACCACTGCATGGGCAGCGCAACCAAGATTGAGCGGCTTTGCGAAAAGCTTGCGGAGGACAAGGAAATCAAGGACGAAGACCTCGAGGATGACGAGGAAGAGGAGTACTGCCCGATCTGCGGCACGATGTACCCTGACTCGGACCGCAAGGTGTGCCCGAAGTGCATGAACAAGAAATCTATCTTCCGCAGGACCATCGGCTACCTAAAGCCGTACAAATGGAGAATTCTCGTGATGTTTCTGTGCTATCTGGCGACAGCGGCACTGAACATTGTGTGGCCGTACTTAAACGGCGTTGTACTGTACCGCAAGGTCCTCGGGAAGGACGAGAAATTCCTCTCGTTCCTGTCGATCGAGGGCAACCGCTACGTGACCATCCTGCTTCTCATCGTTCTCACCATGGTGATGACGAAGATCACGATGCAGCTGGTGGGTATCCTGCAGGGCGTTATGACTGCGAAGATCGTGCCGAGAGTCGTCAAATCCATGAGAAACGACGTCTTCGGCGCCATGGGCAAACTCTCCATCAACTTCTTCACGAGCAAGCAGACCGGATCCCTTATGACCCGTGTCATGTCCGACTCGGATGAAGTCTCGGGCTTCTTCATCGACGGATTGCCGTACTTTTTGATCAATGTATTTTCCATCATCGCGATGGCTGTGGTGATGTTCCGGCTGAGCTGGCCGCTGGCAATTGTGGCCCTGATGTTCATGCCGATCACCTTCCTGGTGAGTTGGAAAATGCTGCCGCGCCTGTGGCATCGCTACGGGCGGAGGCACCGCGCGACGAGATCGCTGAATTCGAAGATTCACGACAACTTAAGCGGCGCGCGCGTCGTCAAGGCATTCGGACAGGAAAGCAGCGAGGTTAAGCGGTTTGACAAGAGCAACGAGAAGGTGCGAAGCGCCGATCTGGCGGTCATGAACTACGACAACAAATTTTCCGCGCTGTATTCGGCGGCGGAAAATCTGGCATCCCTGATGGTGTACATCGTGGGTGCGTACCTGATCCTGATCCAGAAGCGGTTCGACTACGCGATCCTGATCACCTTTGCAGGGTACGTCGGCCAGATGACCGGTCCTATGGACTTCATGTCGTTCTTCTTCCGCTGGTTCACGAACTGCATGAACAGCGCACAGCGTATGTTCGAGATCATCGACGCGGTTCCGGAGATCGCGGAGAAGGAGGACGCCGTTTCACTCGACACCATCGAGGGTACGATCGAGATGAAGAACGTCACCTTCGGGTACGAGAAGAACAAGCCCGTTCTCAAGAACATCAACATGAAGGTCGAGGGCGGCCACATGCTCGGTATCGTCGGGCGTTCCGGCGCAGGCAAGACCACCATCGTCAACCTGATCTCGCGTCTTTATGACCCGCAGGAGGGCTCGGTCACGCTGGACGGCGTGAACTTGAAGGACCTCTCCTTCAAGACGCTTCGCGGCAACGTCGCGATGGTGTCCCAGGAGACCTACATGTTCATGGGAACGGTTGCGGAAAATATCGCCTACGCCAAGAAGGATGCCTCCCGCGCGGAGATCATCCGTGCGGCGGTTTTAGCCAGCGCCCACGACTTCATCTGCCGTATGCCGGACGGCTACGACACGATGATCGGCTCCTCCGGACGCGAGCTGTCCGGCGGTGAGCGCCAGAGAATCTCCATCGCGAGAGCCATTCTGGCGAACCCGAAGATCCTCATCCTCGATGAGGCGACGGCCGCCGTGGACACCGAGACGGAGCAGGCGATCCAGCAGTCCATCAACATGCTCATCAAGGGCAGAACGACCATCTCCATCGCGCATCGTCTCTCGACGCTCCGCGACGCCGATACGCTGATCGTCATCGACGAAGGCAAGATTGCCGAGGAGGGTACCCACGAGGAGCTTCTGGCGAAGAAGGGCGTGTACTACAAGCTGAAAGAGCTGCAGACCAAGGCTTTGGCGCTGAAGGGAATAGAATAGAAACGTTCCGGTGCGGCGCACCGGAAGATAGGAGTATAGTATGGGTTTTAAGAATTTTGAAGGAGCGGACGAGGAATTCAACCTCGAGCAGATGGAGGCCGAGACCGAGGCGATGCTTCGGCTTCGTTTCCTGAACAGCTACAATGCGAAGTTCGAGCGCACGCCCGGCGGATTTGTCTCGCTGGACATCCCCGTGGGCGAGGATGACAAGCCGGAGCATTACGACCGCGTGCGCGTGGTGCGGAGCTTCCCGTTCACGGCGCCGGACAGCTACATTTCCATCCGCACGACGGAGGAAAAGTCGAAGGAGATCGGCATCATCAAGGATATCACGAAGGACGTCACGAAGGAGACTCGGAAAATGCTCGAGGAGCAGATGAACCTTCGTTACTTTACCCCGGTCATCACTAAGATCAACGACATCAAGGAGGAGTACGGACACGCCTACTGGGATGTTGTCACGACGGAGGGACCGTGCAAGTTCGTGATCTACATGAACTCCAGCTCGGTGGTAAGCCTCACGGATGTCCGACTGATGATCACCGACCTTGACGGAAACCGGTTTGAGATACCGGATTTTACGAAGCTGTCGGCGGGAGAACTGAAGAAACTGGATCTGTTCCTGTAATCAGACAGGACCTTACGGAAGCTGCTTCGGCAGCAGGAAGGAATACATATGAATTTGAATTTTGATTTGCCGGCGGAAGCCAGACACGCATTTACGCCGGCGGACGGAGAGGAGATTCGATACTGCTCGCCCGTGGACATCGGCGACGACGGGAAGATGAAGCACGACGGTTATCTCGTCGTGACGAACCGCCGCCTGTTCGTGATCTCGGGATCGGAGGTGAAGACCGAGCTGGCGCTTGCGGATATCACGTACTTAAAGTGCGATCCGCTGGTGAACAACGGAATCCTGATCGCCCGTACCGTGCAGGAGCCCGAAGAACGGATCCTCGCGCGGTTTACGATGAAGCATGTATCGAGAGTGGCATTTATCGCCAAGGGAGCGCTCCTGCTCCGCGACGGCGTTCCGAAGCAGGTCATCAGCAGGGAGTACGACAAGACCTGCCCGGTGTGCGGACGGGCGCTGCGCGGTACGAAGGAATGCCCGAAGTGCAGCCATAAGCCCTCGGTCCTTTGGAAGTTTTTCAAGCTCTGCGGAGCTTATAAGGGACGGCTCGCTATCATCGCACTTCTGATGCTCGGTGTGGCAGCGGTCCAGCTGATAATCCCGAAGATTCAACAGGTCTTCATCGACGATTACCTCAAGGTCGGACGCGGCGGGATGAAGGAGATCATCATCTACGCGGCGATCCTGATCGGCGTAACGATCTTCACCATCCTGCTTCACGTGCTCCGGTACTGGATGTGTATCTCCATGGGTACGAAGATGAGCATGGACTTAAGACAGATGCTCTACCATAAGGTCCAAATCCTGTCGCTTTCGTTCATTCAGGACCGCCGTCCCGGCGAGCTGATGAACCGTATCGTGGATGACACGATACAGGTCCGCAGATTCATGGAGGAAGCATTTGCCGGAATGTTCTCCTGTATCATCTCGATGATCTCGGTTGTGGTGGTCATGCTGACGATGGACTGGAAACTGACGGTGATGTCGGTGGTGTTTGTGCCGATCGCGCTGGGACTTTCCATCTCGTTCCGAAAGAATATCCACCGTCGCTTCCACATGCAGTGGCATCGCTTTGACAAGACCAACAGCGGTCTGCAGGACATCCTTGCAGGCATGCGCGTTGTGAAGTCCTTTGGTACCGAGGAGCAGGAGGCGGAACACTTCCGGAAACTCACGGATGATTTTGCGAAGGTTCAGGAGCGCAACGAGGTCTTCTGGGCATCGCTGTTCCCGATCATCTCGTTTGTCATGGGTATGGGCGTCTACGTGGTAACGTACTTCGGCGGCGTCGGCGTTTTGGAGGACCGCTTCACGGTAGGACAGCTTCAGCAGTTCATCAACTACACCTGGATGCTGTACGGACCGTTAGGATGGATGACATTCCTTCCCAGAATGATCACACAGCTGATGACGAGTCTTGAGCGTATCTACGACGTCATGGACGAGGAACCTCTGATCCGCGACAATGAGCAGGCGGTTGAGCGCGACATCAAGGGCGAGGTGGAATTCCGGGATGTGACCTTCGGATACCGTTCCTATGAGCCGGTTCTTGAGAAGATCAACCTTAAGGTAAAGCCCGGGGAGATGATCGGTCTGGTCGGCGCTTCCGGCACCGGTAAGTCGACCCTCATCAACCTGATCATGCGCCTCTATGAGGTGGATGACGGAAAGCTTCTGATCGACGGCGTCGACATCAACGACCTGAAAATCGAAAAATATCACTCCCAGATTGGGGTGGTGCTGCAGGAGAACTTCCTGTTCGCCGGCACCATCTACAACAACTTAAAGTTTGCGAAGCCCGACGCCACCGAGGAGGAGATCATCATGGCTGCCAAGATGGCCAATGCCCATGATTTCATCGTCAAGACGCCGGACGGATACAACACTTACGTCGGAGAGCACGGATACAGCCTTTCGGGAGGCGAGCGCCAGCGACTGGCGATTGCGCGAGCCATCCTGAACAAGCCGAGACTTCTCATTCTCGATGAGGCGACGTCGGCTCTTGACACGGAGAGCGAGTACCTGATCCAGAAGGCTCTCGAGCGTCTCACCGCCGGGTGCACCACATTTGCCATTGCACACCGCCTGTCGACGCTCAAGGATGCGGACCGTCTGGTTGTCATCGACGGCCACCACATCGCCGAGATCGGCACGCACAACGAACTGATGGAACAGAAGGGGATCTACTACGGCCTTGTCACGGCGCAGCTTCAGATGCAGGCGCTGAAGGGCGAGGAGCCGGAGGCGGTTCCGGCAGGAGCGTAAAGAAACAAAAGAAGGCCGGCGGGGAAAGCCGGTCTTCTTATTTTTTTGGTGGATAGAACCTGCAGTGACACAGGGCTTCCACTTTGTATTGAATTATGGTATAATT
The DNA here is from genome assembly GCA_017962105.1 of Lachnospiraceae bacterium. Lineage (GTDB taxonomy): Bacteria > Bacillota > Clostridia > Lachnospirales > Lachnospiraceae > ISDg. The sequence goes on along the minus strand of JAGCVY010000052.1, from coordinate 36,960 downwards.
ATATGACCAATACCAAAAGGGGGAAGGTAAATGGGAACGAATAATGATTGGGAAAACAACAGTTCAGGGAAAAATCAGGATTATATCGACAATCAATCGATTGACTTTTTCAAACCGAGTAACGCCTCGGATTACCTTGACAAGTCGTCATCCTCGGGTCTGAATGTAAAAAAGACCATGCGCTACTTGGCGTTGATTGTATTATGTGCGATTGTGGCTTTCTGTGCATGGGCGTGTCATGAAATTATGCACTGGGGGGAGGAGCGTGATAAACAAAGGGACGAGGCGTTGGAATCACAACGCAAACAATTCCGCGAGGATATGCAGGAAGTCTTCGGACTGACGGAATCGGACTATTCGATAGTTGAGGAATACTACCGACAGGAGAGCATCAATACCTATCTCATTTTTTCTTGTGGCGGAAAGGAATACGGCTATTTCGACGGCAATACGGATTACAAGTCGGAGGAGTTCCTCGAGGAGGCAAGAGCCTATATTCTAAAACAGGTGATAGAAGAACACCCGTGGATAGCGGATATGAACCCGGAGGTTCTCAACATCAGAACCAGGTGTGCCAGTTATAATTGTGTGGACAGGAACATGCTTCCGATGGGGGTTCACGGGGAAACAGTGGAATGGTGTCTTTCGACTCCACCAAGGACAATAGAAAACAGGAAAGGCCGTTTCGACAATTTCCACCTGTCCTGTGAGTTGCAAATCTGTGCAACGGAGATGCCGGATTCCCCTACGCTTCTGACGCACTTGAACGACGCTGTTCCCGCTATTGAGGAATTGACATTGCGGTGCTACCAGATTGATCCGGAGACCCAGGAGAAGGTTTTCGGGGAAGTATATTCGATACATTATTGATTTCCGAAATGTTGCGGAGTTTGAGTGATCCGGAGGATATAATGCGAGACGAAACAACGGAAGCGGTTTCGAAGATGGTGGGAGAGATAGTTGCGGCGCTTGACGGTCGGGTGTTCGGCATCTGGCTGTACGGGAGTGTTGTCCTGAAGGATTTCCGGCTCGGCTGGAGCGACATCGATTTTGTCGCGCTGACGGATTGTGAGATCACGGAGGACCAGGCGGAACGGCTGCTGATGCTTCGGCAGGGTCTCTCGGAAAGAGAAAACGGAAATCCGTACTATCGTTCTTTTGAAGGGATTATCGCAAATCTTGAGGAATACCGCACCGATACTTTCCGCCGTCTGGTGTATTGGGGAACAAGCGGACAGCGCATTACCGATACCTTTGAGCACGACGCGTTCTCAAAATATGAGCTTGCCGTGTGCAGCCAACCGGTCTACGGAGGGCGGAAGTGGCCGTTTCCGAAACCGGAGAGGGCGGAACTGGTTCAGGCGGTCCGGAGCCATTATGAGACCATCCGAAAATATGCGGTGAGGACCGATTCGAACCTGTACGCCTGCGGCTGGCTTTTGGACATCGCCCGCTGTATCCATACGCTTCGATACGGCGATGTCATTTCCAAGACGGAGGCAGGACTGTGGGCAGTGGAGGAAAACATTTTCCGTGATGATAAACCGCTTCGCAGGACCATCGAAATCCGGAAAAATCCGCTTCTTTACAAGGAGGAGCCGGAGACCAAACAATGGCTGGCCGGGCTGGGCCCCGTGGTGCAGGAGTATGCGGACGTGCTGGAAAAAGAACTGAGTATAGTGTTATAAGAGGAAACAACAGAATTCCATGAGAATGAATCAGGAAGAACAATATAAGGAGTCGGTTCCCGCGTTGCTTCTCTGGTACGCGTATAACGCCCGTGTCCTTCCGTGGCGCGAAGACCCAACGCCGTACCATGTGTGGATCTCGGAGATCATGCTCCAGCAGACCCGCGTGGAAGCCGTCCGCGGGTACTACGAAAGGTTCCTGACGGAGCTGCCGGACATCCCTTCGGTGGCGGAGGCCTCGGAGGACCGGCTCGTAAAATTGTGGGAGGGACTCGGGTATTATTCCAGAGTCCGCAATATCGCCAAGGCGGCCAGAGTTTTGTGCGAAACCTACGGCGGAAACCTGCCCGCGGACTATGCGCTTTTGCGAAGCCTTCCGGGAATCGGGGAGTACACCGCAGGTGCCATCGCCTCGATTGCCTTCGGACTTCCGGTTCCGGCGGTGGACGGTAACGCACTTCGGGTGTATGCGCGTCTGACCGGGTATCGGGATGACATCCGCTCGGAGAGCTTCAAACGGCAGGTCCGCGATCAGCTTTCGGCGACGATCTCGGACTATATCTCGTCGGAAAATGACTCCTTTTTCCCGAAGGATCCCGACACAGCGGAGGGGACTGTTCCCGGGCGGTTCAACCAGGCGGTCATGGACCTCGGCGCGACGGTCTGTGTCCCTAACGGGAAACCGCACTGTGACGTATGTCCGCTGTCGCACCTGTGCACGGCGTTCCGGCAGAATCTCACCGGGGAGATTCCCGCAAAACCGGCAGGGAAAGCAAAACCGGTGGAAAAGAAGACCGTGCTTGTGATCCGCGACGGGGATCGGGTTCTACTTCGGCGCAGACCGAAGAGCGGGCTGCTTGCCGGCATGTGGGAGTTCCCGAATGTCACGGGACATTTGTCGTCTGCCGGTGCGAAGAAGGCGGCAGAGGAGATTTCCGGCATTGTGCCGGCGCGGGCGAAGCGTCTCCCGGACAGCCGCCACAGATTCAGCCACGTGGAGTGGCTGATGCGGGGATATACCGTTTTTGCTGACGGAACCACGGAGAGGGGAGCGCGGCCGGAAACCGGGGAACATTTTCCGAAAGAGGATGACGGTACCGGTGAAAATACGGAGTTTGTGTGGGTAACCGCAGAGCAGATAACGGCGGAATATGGAATTGCAACGGCGTTCCGAACATATCTTCTACAGTTGTAGAACTATGGCGCGAACGCTGTTTCGCGTTTGTATGCAAAGCTCGGAAAATATTTTTTGAAAATTATTTCATTTTTTTTGTAACGAATCTGAGGTTTCTGCGTCTAATCGACGAAAACACAGAAAAAGGAAGCTCGAAGGAACATGGACAGGAACACTGCGGAAAAACTGTATGAAGCGTTCTACATGAAAGTATTTTCCTATGTAATGACGCTCACGAGCAACCGGGATGACGCTATGGAGATTACCCAGGAGACGTTCTACCGGGCAATCTCAACGACTCGCGAATTTCGAGGGGAGAGCGAAAGCTACACATGGCTGTGTGCGATCGCCAAGAACCTCTTCATCGACGAGAAACGGCGACAATCCCGGTTTGAGGATGCACCGCTCGAGGAGCAGCCGGACACGGGAAAAAGTGTGGAGGAGAGCTTGTCGGATGCCGACACCTCGCTGCGGATCCATCGGATCTTACACACGATGGAGGAACCGTATAAGGAAGTGTTTCAGCTGCGTGTGTTCGGAGAATTGTCCTTCCGGGAGATCGGATCGATCTTCGGGAAAACGGAAACCTGGGCCCGGGTTACATACCATCGAGCAAAACTGGTGATCAAAGAAAGGATGGAGAAATCATGAAATACGAATGTGACATGATTGAGGATCTGCTGCCGTTGTATAAGGACGGCGTGTGCGGCCCTGCGAGCACCAAAGCCGTGGAAGAGCATCTCGCGGATTGCCCGAAATGCAGAGACTTCTTAAATCGCCTGAATGACGACGCTATCGACGAAGAGCTCCTCCGGGAGAGGGACGATGTCATCGGGGCCCAGTCGAAATATTTCAAGAGAAAGAGCGCGATGGCGGGAAGCATCATCGCCGCAGTTTTCGCGGTGCCGATCCTGGTCTGCCTGATCGTGAACCTGGCCAGCGGCCACAGCCTCAGCTGGCTCTTCATCGTGCTTGCCGCGATGCTTGTGCCGACCTCGCTGCTTGTGGTGCCGCTGATGGCCACGAAGAATAAACTGTTCCTTACGCTGACTTCCTTCACGGTAAGCCTTATGGTTCTCCTGGCAGTCATCTGTATCTATACCGGCGGAAAATGGTTCTTCCTGGCCGCGTCGGCAGTCCTCTTCGGGCTGACGGTCCTGTTCGCACCGATACTCGCCTGCAATGAGCCTGTCCGGAAATACCTCGGCAATTCCAAGGGGATTGTTGTGATGGCGGCATACACGGTGACATTTTTCGTAATGCTTCTGTGCATCGGCCTGTGTGTCGGCGGCAAAGGCTATTTCCGCCTCGCCTTCGGCATCGCCGTGCCGCTTGTGGCCATGACCTGGCTTGTGTTCCTGATCATCCGGTATCTTCCGGTGAGCAAGCTTGCCAAGACCGGGATCCTTATTGCGCTGATCTGCGCATTCTCAATCATCGGAACGGACGCCATTTTATGGTTCACGATGAAGCCCGCAGGTCCGGAGGATGTGGTTATGTACACGGAGACGTCGCCGATCTTCGCCATGGGCGGTATCGCCTTCGGCGCAGTTCTCGCCGTGATCGGTCTGCTGACCGGACTCGGCCGAAAGAAGGACCGGCAGTGAAACTGTCGACGAATTACGAATGAATTACGGGAAACCCGATACGGAGGAAGAAAACAATGCGTAAACTGATAATGACACTTTTTGCGGCCGTGATCGTCGCGGCTGCTGTATGCCTGTGCGGCTGCAGTGTGAGCTATACCAACTATCTCTATCAGGACAGCGACAAATACACGGCCGGTGACCGCGAGATCTCGGACAAGATCGAAACCATCAACATCGACTACCTCTCCGGCAAGGTGAAGCTTACCGGAACGGATTCGGAAACCGTGAAGATCCGGGAGACGGCCAACGAGACGCTGGATGACGACCGCAAGGTTCACACCTGGGTGAGCGGCACGACGCTGTATGTGCGGTACTGCGCTTCGGCCAAGAGACTGGACCTTTATAAACTGGAGAAAACCCTGGAGATTGATATTCCGGAAAATGTAAAACTGTCCGAACTGAAGATCGAGATCTCCTCGGGAGATGCGGACTGCAGCAAATTCGAGGCGAAAAGCGTGGAGATGAAGGCCTCCTCCGGCGACCTGTTCGCGAGCTGCAAGGCGGAGACCATCGAGATGAAAGCGTCCTCCGGCGACATCACGCTGACCCAGACCGGGGAGAGCGATAAGATCTCCCTGGAGACTTCTTCGGGAAGCATCACTGTCCTCACCGAGAAGGTGGGTAAGTTGGACGTGGAGTCGTCCTCCGGGAAGATTTCGGTGGCCTCGGATGGCGCGAAGGTGTTCAAGTCCCATTCCTCCAGCGGCAAGGGAGAGTTCAAGTTCGCTGAGGTTCCGGAGACGGCGGAGATGGAAGCTTCTTCCGGAGATATCACGGTGTACCTGCCCGAGGATGCAAACGTGACCGCGGAGTTCGATGTTTCCTCCGGGGACATCACCTACGAACTTCCGTTTTCCAAGTCCGGCGGTAAGTATGTCAGCGGTGACGGAAGCCGCAAACTGACCGTGGAGACATCATCCGGGGATATCACGGTGAAGAAACTGCAGTAATCCCTCCGGGGGAACAAAATAACACTTTACAAAAAGCCTGTTGCTATCGTAAAACTTATAGTGAGAGCAGTAAGTCTCGCTAAGGGAGAAGGAGATAACATCATGGCTTTTTGTTTTCAATGCGGAAGACCGCTGCGCGGGGATGAGACATTTTGCGGTGGCTGCGGTGCAAAGGTACCGGTACAGGAGGAATCATTTTCCGAAACGGGAAAGGGCGGCAAAAGGAAGATCGTTTTGATCACCGTGATCTCGATCCTTCTTCTTGCCGCACTCGGGACGGGGCTGTATTTTGCGCTCCGAAAGGGGGAATCCGGGAAGGAAAAAACCGAGATCGAACAGATCGAGGAGGCGTTCCGTAAGACGCTGAAGGCGAAGAGCTACGCCTTTGCGATAACCGTGACACACGACGGGGAGGAGTCAAGTTACAACGGCGAACTGATCGGAACGGATGAGACCGAACAGTTTTATTTCCGTCGGAAAATGAACATCCCCGCGGGAAAGTATACCCTGGAGACCGCGTATGTCGACGGAAAGGCTTACGCCCGCGGATCAGCGGACCAGGGCGAATTTACGTTTTACAACGAACTCACCGGGGAAGAAGACCTGAAGCTTTTCAGGAAACTGTGCCGGAAAGACTATATCGGGGTGGTGAACGGAAGTTCCGAGTTGAAACAAAACGTCAGCCATTTCTGCAAAAACTATGAGAAACTGGATGATATCTTTCTCCGGGCTTTAAAGGATTGTCTTACAACGGAAAATGAAGTTGCATTTCTCAAGTCGGTGACGAAGAAGGACGGAAAGTACACCTTCACCTGCGATCCTGTGGAGCTGGTCAAGACACTCCGGAGGGATTACGGGCTGGAGATTGACGACAGCGACTACGCGGAACTGCTGAAGATACTTGAAATGTTGGGGAGCGGGGATGTTGAAATCTCCTTCCGGATCGAGGACGGATATCTGGTCTTGTTCTCTGTGGAGCTGGAGACCCCGGATTCTCCGGCGATACTGGAAATTGCATTTTCCGACATTGATCAGCTAAAAGCAAAGAAGGGCAGCGCCGTTACAATCGCAGAGGACGCAAAGGAGCATCTGAAGGACCCTGACAACAGCGAAGTCACGCCCACACCCACACCTGCGATCGGCGAGCTTTCCCCTACGCCGGGACCCATGGACGATGAGATCACTCTGACCATGTGGTGCGATGTGACGAAGAGCGATGCAAGACGCTATTCCTATGAAGCCGCCATCAGAGAAATGGAGGAGCTCTATCCGAACATAAAGATCCAGTGGGAGGCGACCCAACTATATGCTTATCAGGAGAAACTGACCGCTGCATCCCGCAGCGGAAACCTGCCGGACATATTCCTGGCATGGGGCGGACACCCCGATGCAAGCTACTCCCTCAGCAATCTCTATGCCGCAGGCCGGCTGTACAGCCTGGAGGATTACTACATAGGATACGCAGGGGAACTTCCCGAGAAGATGTGCGGCAACGCCACCTTCGGCGGACAGCTGTACGGAATTCCGACGAGCTTCAACGTCGCCTGTATGTACGTGAATATGGACCTCCTGCGGGAGGTCGGGATTACCGAAGTACCCGACACCATTCAGGGGCTTCAGGAATGCTGCGAAAAACTGAGTAAAGCCGGATACTGCCCGTTCGGGATCGGAGCCCAAGAGAAATGGTGTATCTCGGAGTATCTGGAGACCATTATCGTGAAAACCTGCGGGGCAGAGACACTCGATGCGATTTACCGGGGGAATGCCGATTGGTATAACGGGGATGTTGCTGCCGCGGTCAATCTTCTGCGCAGCCTGCAGCCGTATTTCGGCCCCCCCGATAGGCTCTCCTACAACGACCCTGTCAGAGAAGATTTTACTTCCGGAAGGTACGCCTTCTATGTAAACGGCTCCTGGAACTGTCCCGATTTCTCCAATTGCGGATGGGACATCCGGGCAGCGGAGTTTCCTGTGGTAAATCCGGAGAAGTCCAAAATGGGACAATGGATCGGCGGCCCGGGGAATTTCCTTGCGGTCTCCGCCGACTCGGACAACGCTTCGATTGCGGCAGCGTATGCCTTTGAACTGGCGAAACGGATCAACCGATACGAGTATCTTGACTGTTACGGCATACCGGCCTGGAGTATCGATTACGATGACTCCGTCGTTAATCCCTTAACCCGAGATATTGCATCCAAGATTGCTCAGGCGGATCAGCTGGTCTACTATGCAGAAGAGATGCTGCCGTCGGATATCCTTGAATTGTATTACGCAAAACTGGCAGCGATCGTCAGCGGAGAAAAGTATGACGGCACGGACTTTGTCAATGATATGAACCGGCCGAACATCCCGGATGAACCGCTGGATGTGAAGAACTACTGGGAGTAGGAAACTCAGGAGAACGCAAAAAAGGACCGGCGTCCGGCGGATAAACCGTCGGATGCCGGTCTTTCTGTTCTTCGTCAGTTCTATCGTCTACCTGATAAAACAGTATTATTCCGTCAGGTCCTTCGCGGACTTCACGATCTTTGCGTCGACGATCTCGGCTCCGGGAACGTAGGGCATGAGCTTCTCGGCGGTCTTGCCGATCCCGCTTCCCCCGGAGGTGGCAAAAATGCGGATCTTCTTACCGGTCCAGTCGTATGCTTTGCAGAACGTGTTCACCACGTTCGGGGCGCCGGCATACCAGATCGGGAAACCGAGATATACCTCGTCGTACTCCGCAAAATTCTCAATCTTGCCAACCGACGGCACATCCTTCTTGCCGAACTTTTCCTTGTTGCAGCGAGCCACCGGGTTGATCCACCGCAGGTCGCCCTTGCTGTACGGAACCTCGGGGACGATCTCGAACGTCTCAACCCCGATCGCCTCTGCCAGATCCTTCGCTACCTTCGCTGTCGTGCCCTCGGCACTGAAATATATCACAAGTTTCATAATCGTCTCCTTTCGCCTGCGAGGCAATTCGTTTCTGCCGTTGAATTAGTTCCGGGTGCAGTAGTTCACAGCCCGAGCTTCTTCATCATCTCGTCGATCTTGCTGAAGTTCCGGTTGGCGCTCTCCAGCGCATTCTGCGCATTGGCTGCGGACAGGGCCTTCTCGTTATCCTCGCGGATGCGGGCTGACTTCTCGGCTGCCGACACCGGGAATCCGAGCATGCGGCGCTCGTAATACTCGAAGGCGCGCAGCGTGTCGTAGAAACCGAGATTCAACCGGTATGCCGAGTTGCGTCCATCGAAATCCAGCGTACCGGTCAGAAGGGCACCGATCTCCTGACTCGGGGTGATCAGAATGATGGTGTCCGCCCGGGAGGCACACATGACGTCGTACTCGTAGGACGGGTTGAGGCTTACGAGGATCAGATGCTTGACGTCATCCTCGATCAGCGGACGAAGCGGAAGATTGTCGTAGATGCCGCCGTCGCGGTACTCCACGCCGTTGATGGTCACCGGGTCGTAGACAAACGGCATCGCCGTCGCTGCGAGGAGCAGCTGCATCAGTTCCTCCGGGCTCTTGCCGTTGATGGGCACGTACTCGCCCTCGATGTCCAGATCGTCATGGCGCACGCCGAAGCAGGTGCTGATGATCTGGTACGAATCCGTCACGGAAGACCGCTTTGCAAGGGTCGTGTACGTCTTGATGGGCGACTCGGAAACCTTCTTCATGTCCACAAGCTCGGTGAGGATCTTTATAAGACCGTCGCGGGAGCAGACGCCCTCGGGCGTGATGTCCAAAAACTGGACCGGGCGGATCTTGTACCACGCGTCCTCCGCCTTCTGGTAATCCCCGTTAAGAAACATAACGGCGTTCAGCGTTCCGATGGAATCGCTGGAGATCGACTTGATCCAGGAGTCCATCTTGAGAAACCGCAGGGCCTTCCATACGCCGATCTGGTAGGAGCCCTTGCCGCCGCCACCGCCGAAAACCAATCCGAAATCTCTCTGTTCCATATTCCCCTCCGAAATAGTGTTGCGCGGGAAACCCCATGTTTTCCCAAAAGGAGTATACCATATTCCCCGCGGAAATGCCATACCAAACCGCTTTGAACAAAGCAATCCCTGCCTTGAAAGAAAGCAACTCGTGACTTGACGAAAAGCGGCAAATAAGGTACACTATTAATAACTATGCGCTGTCGGAAGAACGGCCGCGAAATCTGCGGCGGGATCAGCGCGAAAACACGGAAAACGGGGACCTTCAATGAACATCAACGACGTCTTTAATTCGGAAAACAGATTCTTCTCCGCGATGAATAAACTTTGGGACGTGATGGTCCTCAACTGGCTTTTCATCCTCACGGTGATCCTCGGCATCGGACCGGCCTCCACCGGCCTGTATTACGCGGTCGCCAAGAACATCCGCAAGAGCCGCGGATATACGATAAAAACATTTTTCCATTCCTTCAAGATCAATTTCAAACAGGGATTTGTCATCGGTATCCTGCAGGCGATCGCCGCGTTTTCCCTGTACTACTGCTATTGGTTTGCAATGTCCATGAAGGAGGGGGAGACGGTTTCCCAGATCTATTTCATGCTCTGGCTGATCTTTACCGTGCTCTTTGTGTTCCTTTCTATTTATCTTTACCCGGTGCTGTCAAGATTCAGCCTTCCTACGATGAAGATCATCAAAATGGCGTTTTTCCTTTCCCTCCGCCACCTTCCGAGCACGCTGCTCATGGCTTTGATCCTTGCAGCCGAAGTGTTCCTGGCGGCTGTGTTCCCGCCGTTTTATCTGGTCGTCTTCCTGATCGGCTGTTCCGGGTACGCATTCCTGGAGTCGCTGCTTATGGAGAAGATTCTCCGCAAATACACTCCGAAGCCTGCGGAAGGCGAGGAGAATACTGTTGACACCTGGTATCTCGAGTGAAAAAGGACGCTGAACGATAGAAATCCACGCACAATACAACGGAGGTAATCAATATGGACGAGACCTTGTACAAATTGATGAATTGGCGGGACATTGAAGCGATTGTTTATTCCGAACACGACGATCCCCACACCGTGCTGGGAGCTCACAGAGCCAAGAACGGTATGGTGTATACGGCGTTTGACCCCAACGCGGAAAGGGCGATCCTTCTGCTTGGGGAGGCCGGCAAGGCGGAGTCGATTGAGATGGAGAAGGTTGACGAGGGAGGATTTTTCGCCTGCCTTGCCCCGGAGGGCAAATACCACTTCCGCTTCCTCTACGAGGGCGGCGAGCGCACCTGCGAGGACGCGTACCGCTTCTGGCCGCAGATTACCGAGGAGGATTGCCGTGAATTTAACGCGGGAATCCACTACACCGTGTATGAGAAGCTCGGCGCACATCCGATGACTCTCGACGGAGTCGACGGAACGTATTTCGCCGTGTGGGCGCCCAACGCCATGCGTATCAGCGTCGTCGGTGATTTCAACCACTGGGACGGCCGTCTCTATCCGATGCGCAGACTCGGCGGCAGCGGGATCTTCGAGCTGTTCATCCCGGGCGTCGGCGCAGGGGAGTTGTACAAGTTCGAGATCAAGGTAAAGGGCGGTCTCACCTACCTGAAGGCGGACCCGTATGCAAACGCGGCGGAGCTTCGCCCCGGCACGGCATCCCGCGTCGCAGACCTGAGAAACTATGAGTGGAACGACGAACGCTATCTGGAGGAGCGCAAACAGATTGACTTCAAGGCTTCCCCGATGGCGATCTATGAGGTTCACCTCGGCTCCTGGAAGAAGCCGAACGATGAGAACGGAAGCTTTTACAACTACCGCGAGCTGGCGGTCATGCTTGCCGAGTACGTCAAGAAGACCGGATACACCCACATTGAGCTGATGCCTCTGATGGAGCATCCCCTTGACGCCTCCTGGGGGTACCAGGTGACGGGCTACTATGCGGTCACTTCCCGCTACGGCTCGCCGGAAGATTTCATGTATTTCGTGGATTACATGCACAAGCAGGGGATCGGCGTGATCCTCGACTGGGTGCCGGCTCATTTTCCGAGAGACACCTTCGGTCTTTCGAACTTCGACGGGACCTGCCTGTACGAGCATCAGGATCCCCGCAAGGGAAGCCACCCGCACTGGGGTACGCTGATCTTCAACTACGGCCGGCCGGAGGTTTCCAACTTCCTGATCGCCAACGCCCTGTTCTGGCTTAAGAAATACCACGTGGACGGCATCCGCATGGACGCTGTCGCATCGATGCTGTATCTGGACTACGGCAAGAACGACGGAGAGTGGGTCGCCAACATGTACGGCGGCAACGAGAACCTCGAGGCGATCGAGCTTCTGAAGCACCTGAACTCCATTGCCAAGAAACTGGTTCCCGGCGCTTTGATGATCGCGGAGGAATCGACGGCATGGCCGAAGATCACGGGCGACCTCAACGACGAGGGCCTCGGCTTCGATTTCAAGTGGAATATGGGCTGGATGAACGATTTTACGACCTACATGCGGCAGGATCCCCTGTTCCGCAGAGGCTGCCACGGATCGCTTACGTTCAGCATGATCTATGCATACAGTGAGAATTTCATCCTCGTGCTCTCCCACGACGAGGTGGTGCACGGCAAGGGTTCCATGCTCGGGAAGATGCCCGGCACCTACGAGGAGAAGTTCGCCAATCTGCGCGTCGCCTACGGCTTCATGATGTGCCATCCCGGAAAGAAGCTTTTGTTCATGGGTCAGGATATGGCACAGCTCGCGGAATGGAGCGAAGAGAAGAGCCTCGAGTGGCACCTTCTGACCGACAAGGTGGACGGTGACCAGGCGGGCACTCTCAACGCCAAGATCCATGCGATGGTGCGCGACCTCAACGCGCTGTACGTTTCCCATCCTGCGCTTTACAAACTGGATCAGGATCCGGACGGATTCGAGTGGATGAGCTGCCTTGACGCGGACCACAGCATCGTCACCTTCGTCCGCAAGACGGAGGATCCTGCGGAGTCCCTCTTTGTGGTCTGCAACTTTACGCCTGTGGTGTACGAGAAGCAGCCTCTCGGCGTTCCGTTCCCCGGCAAATACAAAGAGATCTTCAACTCCGACGCCGTCCAGTACGGCGGCAGCGGCAATGTCAACGCCCGCCTGAAGCAGTCGAAAGAGGAGCGCGTGGACGGCCGTGACAATTCGATCCAGATCACGATCCCGCCTCTCGGCTGTGCGATCTTCACCTGCACGCCGATCCTTAAGGAGAAGAAGTGATTATGAAAGAGTTCCTGCAAAGCCTTTCCAAGGGGGATTTTACGACGGCTCTGACGCTGTTCGCAGCGGTTGCCGTCCGCATCCTTTTTGCCATCTTTTTATGGTGGCTCGGGCGAAAGGTAATTCGGAAAATACTGTCCCTCATAGAGCGGGGGCTTGCAGCAAGACAGGAGAAGGGAATGGATGCCGGTCTGGCGAAATTCCTGGGTTCCCTGTGCAAGGTCGTGATGTACACGATCCTGTTTGTGATGCTGTTCGAGCTTCTCGGACTGCCGATCACGTCGGTAGCAACCATCATCGGTTCCGCCGGACTGGCCATCGGCCTCGCGCTGCAGGGAAGCCTTTCGAACTTCGCCGGCGGGGTGCTGATCCTTCTGACGAAGCCCTTCGTCGTCGGGGACTACATCGTTGCCTCGGGGATGGAAGGCACGGTCCGGGAGATCGGCATCTGCTATACCAGACTGCTGACGCCGGATAACCGCACGGTCATCCTTCCCAACGGCGGCCTTGCGAACACCAACCTGATCAACGTATCCGCACAGCCGGAGCGGCGTGTGGACATCATTGTTCCGATCGCCTACGAGGATGACATCCGCGGAGTCCGCGAGATGCTTCTCGCGGTTGCGGACGGCAATGATAAGATCCTTCCGGAACACCCGAAGGAAGTGTATGTGAAGGAGTTCGGAGAGAGCTCCGTCAACATGGTCTTCCGTGTCTGGGTGAAGAAGGAGGACTACTGGCCGGTGTACTTCGGCCTGATGGAAGAGATCAAGTACGCCATGACCGAACGGGGCTTCACAATCCCGTTCCAGCAGATAGATATCCATATGGACAAGACGCCGTAACAGCGGAATACACTACAAGAGGTGGAGACACATGACGGAACAATTGACCGATATCTTCGGAATGGATTCGTTCAATGAGACAGTGATGAAGGAGAGACTCTCCGCGGAGACATTTGCCGCGTGGAAGACTGCGATGGAGCGGTCGGAACAGCTGACCGGCGAGGTTGCGCAGGAGATTGCCTGTGCCATGAAGGACTGGGCAATCGAGCGCGGGGCGACGCATTTTACGCATTGGTTCCAGCCCCTTACCGGCATCACGGCGGAGAAGCATGACTCGTTTATCACGCCGGCTCCGGGCGGCAAGGCCATCATGGAGTTCTCCGGCAAGGAGCTGATCAAGGGTGAGCCCGATGCATCCTCCTTCCCCAGCGGCGGTCTCCGTGCGACCTTCGAGGCCCGCGGATATACGACCTGGGACTTCACATCGCCGGCGTTCCTTCGGGAGGACGCCTCCGGCGTGACGCTGTGCATCCCCACCGCATTCTGCTCTTACACAGGCGATGCGCTTGACATGAAGACGCCGCTTCTCCGTTCGATGGCGGCGATCAACAAGCAGGCACTTCGTGTGCTCAGGTTGTTCGGCCACACCGATGTGAACCGCGTGGAGTGTTCCGTCGGCGCAGAGCAGGAGTATTTTCTGATCGATCATGCGAACTATATGAAGCGTGAGGACCTGATCTTTACGGGACGCACGCTCTTCGGTGCAAAGCCCCCGAAGGGGCAGGAGATGGACGACCACTACTTCGGAAGCCTGAAGGAGCGTGTGGGTGCGTTCATGAAGGAACTGAACCGGGAACTCTGGAAGCTCGGCATCTACGCGAAGACGCAGCACAACGAGGCGGCGCCCGCGCAGCATGAGCTCGCGCCGGTTTATACCACGGTCAATGTTTCCACCGACCACAACCAGCTGATCATGGAGTGCATGAAGAAGGTGGCAAAGCGCCACGGCTTGGAGTGCCTCCTTCACGAGAAGCCCTTTGCCGGCGTGAACGGATCGGGCAAGCACAACAACTGGTCCCTGATCACCGACTCGGGCAAGAACCTCTTAAATCCCGGCAAGACGCCCAACGAGAACGTGCAGTTCCTGCTGTTCTTAACGGCGGTCCTGGAGGCGGTTGACAACCATGCGGACCTGCTGCGCCTTTCGGCGGCCAACCCCGGAAACGACCACCGTCTCGGGGCCAACGAGGCACCGCCCGCGATCATTTCCGTGTTCCTCGGAGAGCAGCTGGACGACGTTGTCACCCAGCTTGTGGAGACCGGCGAGGCGAAGCGCTTAAAGAAGGAAGGACGCCTTTACACGGGCGTTTCGACGCTTCCGTCCATCGGCCGTGACGCCACGGACAGAAACCGTACGTCGCCCTTCGCATTTACCGGAAACAAATTCGAGTTCCGTTCCGTCGGTTCCTCCATGTCCATCGCGGACGCCAACACGGTGCTCAACACCATTGTCGCGGAGACTTTGGAGCGGTTTGCCGATATTCTGGAGAAAGCGGACGACTTCGAGCAGGCGGTTCACGACCTGATCAAGACTTCCCTCGCGGAGCATGAGCGCATCATCTTCAACGGCAACGGCTATTCGCAGGAGTGGGTTGAGGAGGCCGAGAGAAGAGGTCTGCCGAACCTGCGCTCCATGGTTGATGCCATTCCCGCCCTTGTCACGGACAAGGCGATCGCGACATTCGGTCATCAGGGCGTATTTACCGAGACCGAGCTTCGCAGCCGCGCGGAGATTGACTATGAGATCTACGCGAAAGCGATCAACATTGAGGCCCGCACCATGATCTCCATGGCGGGCTGCAAATACATCCCCTCGGTCATCCGCTTCACGACCCGCCTTGCGGACTCTGTGAAGACGATCACGGATGCCGTTCCCGAGGCGGATACAAGCGTTCAGATCGAGCTTCTCTTAGAGACGTCGCAGCTTCTCCGCCAGGCGCAGGATGCGCTTACGGAACTCCGCCGTCTTGATGAGGAGGCGGTGGGCAAGGCCGAAGGCCGTGAGATGGCGGAATTCTTCCACGCCCATGTGGTTCCCGCGATGGCGGCACTCCGCGCACCGATCGACCGTCTGGAAATGCTGATCGACCGCGACCTGTGGCCGGTACCGACCTATGCGGAGATGCTCTTCGAGGTGTGACGGACCCGTTCCGGGCCGTAAGGCGGTCACAGATTCAGAAAGAGCAGTAAGTATGACAAAGATAGGAGTAAGAAAGACATGATACAGGCAAGTAACATCACGCTGCGCATCGGAAAGAAGGCGCTGTTTGAGGATGTGAACATCAAATTCACGGAGGGCAACTGCTACGGCATCATCGGTGCTAACGGTGCCGGCAAATCCACCTTCTTAAAGATCCTGAACGGGCAGCTGGAGCCCACCAAGGGAGATGTCATCATCACCCCGGGACAGCGGCTCTCGTTCCTGCAGCATGACCACTTCAAGTATGACGCATACGACGTGCTGAGCACCGTCATTATGGGCAACAAGCGTCTCTACGACATTATGCAGGAGAAGGACGCCATCTACGCCAAGGAGGATTTCACCGAGGAGGACGGCATCAAGGCGAGTGAACTGGAGAACGAGTTCGCCGAGCTGAACGGCTGGGAGGCGGAGTCCGATGCCGCGACTCTCTTAAACGGTCTCGGGATCGAGACGGACATGCATTATATGCAGATGAGCGAACTGAACGGCAGCGACAAGGTGAAGGTTCTCCTTGCGCAGGCCCTGTTCGGCAACCCGGACATCCTTCTTCTCGACGAGCCCACCAACCACCTCGATCTTGCGGCGATCCAGTGGCTTGAGGAGTTCCTGATCAACTTTGACAACACGGTCATCGTGGTTTCCCACGACCGTTATTTCCTCAACAAGGTGTGTACGCACATCGCGGATATCGACTACTCGAAGATCCAGCTCTACGCCGGCAACTACGATTTCTGGTATGAGTCGAGCCAGCTGATGATCAAGCAGATGAAGGAAGCGAACCGCAAGAAGGAGGAGAAGATCAAGGAGCTGCAGGAGTTCATCCAGCGCTTCTCCGCCAACGCCTCGAAGTCCAAACAGGCAACTTCCAGAAAGCGTGCCCTGGAGAAAATCGAGCTTGACGACATCCGTCCCTCGTCCCGCAAATATCCCTACATCGATTTCCGCCCGAACCGCGACATCGGAAACGAGGTGCTCACGGTTTCTCACCTTTCGAAGTCCATCGACGGCGTGAAGGTCCTCGATGATATTTCCTTCGTCCTCGGCCGAGAGGACAAGGTTGCCTTCGTCGGTTCCAACACCATGGCAAGCACGGTTCTGTTTAAGATCCTGGCCGGCGAGATGGAGCCGGATTCCGGCGAATTCAAGTGGGGGATCACCACGACGCAGGCGTATTTTCCGAAGGATAACACGGAGCTCTTCAAGGGCAGTGAGTCCATCGTGGATTTCCTGATGCCCTTCTCCCCGGAGAAGGATGTGACGTATGTCCGCGGATTCTTAGGGCGTATGCTCTTCGCAGGGGATGACGGCGTGAAGCCGGTGAACGTTCTCTCCGGAGGTGAGCGCGTGCGCGTGCTTCTCTCGAAGATGATGATCATGGGCGCCAACGTTCTGATCCTTGACGAGCCCACCAACCATTTGGATATGGAGTCGATCACGGCTTTGAACAACGGCCTGATGAAGTTTACGGGCGTTGCGCTGTTCACCTCTCAGGACCACCAGTTCATTCAGACGGTCGGCAACCGGATCATGGAGATCCTTCCGGACGGATCGCTGATCGACAAGGTGACAACCTACGACGAGTACCTCGAGAGCGACGAGATGGCCGTCAAGCGTCAGAAGCTTGTGGTCAATGCGGAGGAGGACGACTGAAGTCCCGCATGAAGGGCATAACGTCAATCGACGAAAGCATTATTGGGGTGATCAGATGAAATTGGCAGAAGGAAACACATTTGAAGTGAAAAAAGGCGTGCCGGCACCTTTGGGGGCGACGGTTGCGGGAGCCTGTGTCAATTTTGCGGTTTCGGTTCCCGGTGCCGAGGAGGTAACGCTGCGGATCTACCGCGGAAACGCGGAGACGCCGGAGTGTACTGTTGTGATGGATGCGGCAGACCGGACGGCCTCGGTGTTTTGTGTGAATGTGAAACTTGCCGGCGATACGCCCGAGGGCGGCTGGCAGTATGATTATGAGATGAAGGGCATGCGTTTCGTTGATCCGTATGCCCGTTTGCTTGCAGGAAGAGAACGCTTCGGAAGACGCGTTCCGGCGAAGGAGGAGCGGCTTGTCCGCGGCATCGTGCGCCCGTCCGCAGGCATCGCAGCCCAGGGAAAACCGGGCATTGCGATGAACGATATGATCCTCTACAAGCTGCACGTGCGCGGCTTTACCAAGGAGACGAAGAGCGCCTATGCCGGAACCTATGCCGGACTTGCCGGCAAGATTAATTACCTGCAGACCCTCGGCATCAACGCGGTGCTGCTGATGCCGGTCACGGAGTTCAACGAGTGCTTCCGGGAGGGAGACCGCGACGAGAGCACGCCGTATTTCGTGTCCTCGCCGTACTACCGCGGAAGCGGTATGCAGCCCCGCATCCCGGAGGAGATCGCCGAGGCGGCGGACCGGGAGCAGAAGGTCAATTACTGGGGATATGCGAAGCATTATTTCCTGTTTGCACCCAAGGCTTCCTACGCTTCGGATCCCGGCAGGGCCGACACGGAATTCCGGATGATGGTGCGCAAGCTTCATGCCGCCGGCATCGAAGTTCTCCTGGAAATGATGATCCCCGCGGACGTGAACCGCTGCATGGTCATGGATGCCCTGCGCTTCTGGGTCCGCGAGTACGGGATTGACGGTTTCCGCTTAAGCGGTGACGCGGTGGATCTGCGTATGGCGGCCACCGATCCGTATCTCTCGGAGACCAAGATCCTCTGCGGAGGATTTGACGCCGGCGATATCTATCGCGCGACGGCAGCCCCGAAAACCCCGATGCTTGCCGAGTATAACGACGGATTCCTCGTGGATGCAAGGCGGTTTTTAAAGGGCGACGAGGCGATGGCAAGGGCATTTTCCGAGCGTGTCACAAAGAGCAGGAATAACGCCGGAGTCATCAACTATATCACCGACCACAACGGGTTCACTCTTGCGGACCTGTATTCCTATGATGTGAAGCACAATGAGGCGAACGGCGAACACGGCCGCGACGGCAGCGACTACAATTACAGCTGGAACTGCGGCGCGGAGGGCCCCGACATGCGGAAACGGATCCGCGAGTTACGGCTCCGCATGCGGAAGAATGCAGTTCTTGCAATGCTGTTGTCGCAGGGCGCGCCGATGCTTCTCGCGGGTGACGAGTTCGGGAACTCCCAGGGCGGAAACAACAACGCGTACAATCAGGATAACCCCACCGGCTGGGTCAATTGGGCCCTACAGAAGCGGCAGGCGGAGTTCACGACCTTTGTGCGGGATGCCATTGCCCTCCGGAAGGCTCATCCGGTTCTGCACAACCCCATTCCCCTGCGTGGGATGGATTACCTCTCCAGCGGTGCACCGGATGTGTCCGTGCACGGCAGGGAGGCCTGGAGACCGGACGACAGTCCCTACAACCGGTGTCTCGGAATCCTGCTCTCCGGTGATTTTGCCCGTGTCGGGCATGAGGACCGGGACGATTCCTTCTACCTGATGTTCAACATGTATTGGGAGGAGCAGACCTTTGCCATTCCCGTGCTGCCCGGGCGGGGCGGGTTCCGGATCGCGATCGCGACGGACGCTTCCCTGAAGACGGGAGAAACCGTGGAGGGGGCGTTGGTGATCCCCGCGCGTACCATCGTCGTGCTGCAAAGCCTTCCGGCGCAGGCCGGCAAACCGGTGCGGCGGACAAAAAGAAATTCAACGGAAGGCGCAAAGCCGGAGGGAGAAACAAGCTAAGTGAGTGCTTTGGTTCTGAAAATCATACTGGTCGTCACGATGACCGTGGATCATGTGGCGGTGGTGTTCCTTGACCGGGGGAGCAGCCTGTATTTTTGGATGCGTGTCGCAGGCAGACCGGCTCTGCCGATTGCCTGCTTCCTTCTTGCGGAAGGGTTTGTGAAAACCTCCAACCGCGCAAAATACATTCTCCGCATTGTCGTCACCGCGGTGGTTGCGGAATTGTTCTGGCTGTATCTGTGGAGCATGCAGCGCATTGAAGCAATGAAAAATGTACAACGTCTTTTCGACGAAGCCGGCGGGGAAGCAAAATACCCCGGCAAAGACGGACTGTACACCTGGTTCTCGGCGCTTTCTTCGGAACAGCAGACGGAGCTCACCGGCTGGATCGTCCCGATCCTGAATGTGTTGTTCACCTTCACCATCTGCATGCTGATGCTTCTGCTTGTGAAGAAGATCAAGGATCACTTCGGCGATCTGATGCCCAATCAGCTGATGAAGAACGTCGGATATCTTGCCTGCATGGGCGGCACGGTCATGGTAACCATCCTTTTCTGTGCCCTCTGTCCGCTCACGCTGGACTATGCCATCGAAGCGCCGATGATCATTCTGGCCTGTTACCTGTTCCGGGAGGAGCGCAAGACCATGGGCATTATGCTCGGGGTCATATCGCTCTTCATGGCGACGCAATCGATCTACATGGCGCTGGCGACGCTCTTGGGCGTGTTCCTGATCTTCGGCTACAACGGGCAGCTCGGCTACGACAAGGAGAAGCACCCCTTCGTGCGGATCCTGTTCTACGCCTACTATCCGCTGCATCTGGCGATCATTGTGGAATCGCGGTATTTTCAGGAGATTTTCGGAAATATCTTTAAGTAGTAAACGAGGATTAGGGTGTTCCTATGACACAACGGTATCTTGCACCGATGGAGGAAGTCACGGGCTACCTCTTTCGGCAAATCCTGAATCGGCATTTCGGCGGGGTGGATCGCTATTTCACCCCGTTTCTTTCGCCTGTGACCGGATGCGCGTTTAAGACGCGCCAGGGACGGGAGCTGGACCCGAAGCACAACGAAGGCCTGCCGGTTGTCCCCCAGATCCTGACGGACGACCCCGACGCCGCTGCGGAAATGATCCGCTTCCTCGCAACGCTCGGTTACACCGAGGCCAACCTGAACTTCGGATGCCCTTCCGGGACGGTAGTCAAGAAAAACCGGGGCAGCGGATTCCTGCGGGACACCGAGGCGATGGAGCGCTTCTTTGAGCGGTTGTTTTCACAGGAACTTCCGATGCCGGTGTCGGTGAAGACGAGGCTCGGGTTTGCGGATGCGGCGGAGTGGCCGGCGATCCTTGCGGTGTACAATCATTTTCCGATAAGCGAGCTGATCGTCCACGCGCGGGTGAGGGAGGAGTGGTACGGAGGTACGCCGAACCGGGAGGCGTTTGCGTATGCCTGTGAGAACAGCAAGGCGCCCCTTGTGTATAACGGCGACATCACAAGTGCCGCGCAGTTTCAGGAGCTCACGGAGGAGTTTCCGAACCTGAAGGCTGTGATGATCGGGAGAGGTGCGGTGGCAGACCCCGGCATTTTCCGGGAGATTGCCACGGGGGTTTCCATGAGCCCCGCGGAGCTTCGGGAGTTCCACGACGACCTGTACCGTTCCTACGTCAACCTGTGGGGCGTGAAGGATACGCTCTTTAAGATGAAGGAGGTCTGGGGGTACCTCGGCGACCGGTTTCCCGATGCGGACCGCGCGAAAAAGCACATCCATAAATGCCGCAACGAAGCAGAGTATCTGGCTGCGGTAAGGGATTTACTGTGATTGTTAGCACTCAGACAAAATGAGTGCTAATTTTTTATTGACAAACCTACAGGTGCGGAGTATACTTGTGGTTGCGTGAAGAATTATGCGCAGACGGAGGTGTTTTTTATGGCAACGGAACAAGGCAATTTGTCCATTAATTCGGAAAATATATTCCCTATCATCAAGAAATGGCTGTACTCGGATCACGACATTTTCCTTCGTGAGCTTGTCTCCAACGGATGCGACGCCATCACGAAGCTTAAGAAGCTTGCGCTGATCGGCGAGGCGGAGCTTCCGGATGACAACGAGTGGAAGATCATCGTGCGGAGCAACCCCGAGGAGAAGACGCTGACGGTCATCGATAACGGTATCGGTATGACCGCTGACGAGGTGAAGGAGTACATCAACCAGATCGCATTTTCCGGTGCGACGGATTTCCTTGCAAAATACAAGGACAAGGCCAACGAGGACCAGATCATCGGTCATTTCGGCCTCGGTTTCTACAGCGCTTTCATGGTTGCCCACAAGGTGACCATCGACACCCTTTCCTATCAGGAAGGCGCCAAGGCGGTCCACTGGGAGTCCGAGGAGGGCATGAACTACGAGATGAGCGACTCCGAAAGAACGGAGCGCGGCACCGAGATCACGCTGTACTTAAACGACGACAGCTATGAGTTTTCCAACGAATACCGCGTGAAGGAAGTCCTTTCCAAGTACTGTTCCTTCATGCCGGTCCCGATCTTCTTTGAGGATGCGACGAAACCCGCTCCGGCAGAGGAACCCGAGGTGATCGACGCGGAGGTCGATGCCGACGGCAAAGCCAAGGATGTGGACGCGGAAGCGAAGGACGGTGAGGACGCCGCAGAGGCGAAGGACGAGAAGAAGGAGAAGAAAGGCCCGAAGCCGATCAATGACATCTTCCCGCTGTTTTTGCATACGCCTTCCGAGTGCACGGACGAGGAGTACCGCGAGTTCTACCGCACGACCTTCCATGACTATAAGGAGCCGCTGTTCTGGATCCACCTGAACATGGACTATCCGTTCAACCTCAAGGGCATCCTGTATTTTCCGAAGATCAATACGGAGTACGACAGCCTTGACGGGACCATCAAGCTGTACAACAACCAGGTGTTCATCGCGGACAACATCAAGGAGGTCATTCCGGAGTTTTTGATGCTCCTTAAGGGCGTCATCGACTGTCCGGACATCCCTCTGAACGTGTCCCGGAGCGCGCTGCAGAACGACGGTTTTGTGAAGAAGATCAGCGATTACATCGCGAAGAAGGTTGCCGACAAGCTTTCCGGCATGTACAAGACCGACCGCGAGAACTACGAAAAATGCTGGGATGACATCTGCCCGTTCATCAAGTACGGATGCCTCCGCGATTCGAAGTTCCGCGAGAAGATCAAGGATTTCATCATCTACAAGGATCTCGACGGCAACTACATCACGCTGCCGGAGTATGTCGAGGCTGCCAAGAAGGCGGAAGCGGGCGACGCTGCGGATGAGAAGGCCGATGAGGCAAAGGCCGGCGAGACGAAAACGGATGCGTCGGACGACAAGGCTGCGGAGACTTCTTCGGATGAGTCGAAGGAGCCGGAGAAGACCACCGTGTACTACGTCACGGATGAGAAGCAGCAGAGTCAGTATATCAACATGTTCCGCGAGAACGGCATGAACGCGGTCATCATGACCCATCGGATCGACCAGCCCTTCATCTCGCAGTTGGAGCAGGATAACGACACGGTTTCCTTCAAGCGCATCGACGCGGATGTGACCGACGCCTGCCGGGAGGAATCGGATGCGGAGGAGCTGAAGAGCCTTTCGGAGAAGCTTACCGAAACGTTCCGCAAGGCCCTTAAGAAGGACTCCCTCGATATTAAGGTGGAAAAACTCAGAAACGCCGAGATACCCGCTGTGATCACTCTCTCCGAGGAGAGCCGCCGGATGCAGGACATGATGAAGATGTACGGCATGGCACAGACCGGTATGCCGGATGACTCGACGCTGGTGCTCAACGCGGGCAACAAGCTGGTCAAGCATATCAGCGCAAACGGGGAGTCGGAGGATTCGACCCTTCTGTGCGCACAGATTTACGACCTTGCTAGACTTTCCCAGGGACCGTTGGAGCCCGACGACATGACGGCGTTCCTGGAGCGCAGCAACAAGCTTATGGGATTGTTCGCCGGACTGAAGGACGAGTAAACATCGTCGGACAATACGAAAAACAGAAATACGATGCAGCCGCAACCTTTCCGGGAGAGCGGCTGCATTTTTCGTACTGAGGTCGTCGGCTGAGGCGGTCGTGAGGTTGAAAAACTCAACCGAAAATAGAAAAAATAAACAGTAAACATGGTTGACATGGGTAAATACGAGTGGTATACTGACAGAAGAATCGCTGATGGGCAGTGATCATCATTTTATTATTTGGGGGTTTATATATGAAACGGGGAAAGGTATTATTGGCAGTTTTGATGATTGCGGTGCTGCTTGCCGGATGCGGGAAGCCCGCGTCAAATGGGTCGGACAAGACCACACCGACGGCGACAGCAACGCCTGCGGCGCCGGCAAACGGAACGGCTACGCCGACTCCTACGGAGGAGCCGGATGTTCCGGATCTTCCGGAGGGAACGCTTTTAGAACGGTTTGTTGCCGCTGCGCAGAACACATTTGCGCAGGGAAACCTGACGATCGATTACTCCATCACGGGGCAGCTGCCCGAGCAGGATGAGAAGACGAAAAGCAAGAAAATCTGCTTTAACAAACTGGAAGACGGCGAGCTGGTGTATAGCAACAACACCTATGAGGACGGTACAAAAGATCTCAAGTACGCGTATCTCCATGAAAACGGCGGCGTTTACTTAAGCTCCTGGTGGGCGGATGTCAAGATGGAATACTTTATGCAGCAGATCGGAAAGAACGAGGGCGGCCATATGTATCAGGTTGTCCGTTCCCTCCATGAGTCGGCAGACGCAGCCTACCAGAGTTATGTGTCCATGCTGGCGGCGTTCTTACCGGATTGGCCGAAGACGCTGCTTCCTTTGGACGGTAAGCTTCTCACCGTGTTTGCGCCTCTGAACAACGATGAAATCCTGACGAAGAATTTCGAATACCACAAGGCGGAGGACGGTTCCGAGGTGCTGGTGATCCGGAAGGAACTGATCGCCAAGGTGATCGGGTACTGCCAGAACAATTTCAAGGGAATCCTTTACTATTTCGGGGACAGCAGTCTCAGCATTCTCTCCCAGATCGGAGACTTTGAGGTTACCGTAAAATTCAACGGCAATATCCTTGACCGTATCACTGTCTCCACCGTTTCGGGCAGTTATGCGAAGATCAACAGCGAGATCAAATTTTCCGAGATCGGAACAACGGAGATCGTTCTTCCCAAAGCAAAAGCGGAAGAGTTTGAGAAAGCCAAGAAGAACACCTCCGTGGGCGAGCCTGTGGAAGACCGTCTTGACTGGCTTCTGCAGTACGAGACGGATGCCCTTGAGGGACGTGTCGACGCCGATGTCGCCATGGTGAACGAATACCTCAATTACATGAGGGAAGTGATCAAGGATCCCGTGATCAACGCGGCGGTCATGGAGGCAGTCAACGGGCAGACCGAGCTGGAGATCCTGCTTCACGAAGGTTCCAAATTTGCAGGGACGGGCATCGAGCTGCTTGACGAGAAGCTCAAGGATAAGTACGGCGACACCACGATCAAACTGCAGTCCGTAATGTGGAAGCCTTTGGATCTGTACGTCATTTTCACGGATTATTTTACGAAGGGAACGGCGGAAGCGTACATGTCCATCAATCCGTAACCCGGAGCAGGATAGTTCGGAAACAATACGTAAAATGCGGGCGGGAAGGGAGAAATCCGAAAACCTTTCCCGCCCGTAAAAAATCATAAATAGTGCTTGACATTTCGCGTGCCTTGTTGCATAATTACAAAGCACGCGAAAATTCGAGGCGTGGCTCAGTTTGGTAGAGCGCTGCGTTCGGGACGCAGAGGTCGTGGGTTCGAATCCCGTCGCCTCGATTTCTCTTTCGACGGTATGCCGTTTGGAAGAAGCGCATATGCGCATGCTGGAATAGCTCAGCCGGTAGAGCACTTCACTCGTAATGAAGGGGTCGTCAGTTCAAATCTGATTTCCAGCTTGTTACCGTGGCAAAACCATGCGGGCTCGAAGCGATTGATGTGAAAGCTTGCTTTCTGACATCAAGCGGTTTGCGAATGTAAGTGGTTTTGGCCGGCAACAAAACATACATTTTGTTTGTACTTCGGACGGAATATGCGCTCGGAGCAACAACGAAAACTCGAGGCGTGGCTCAGTTTGGTAGAGCACCGTGTTAGGGACGCGGGGGTCGCGTGTTCAAGTCACGTCGCCTCGATTTATGAGCCTTATCTCCAACCGGAGGTAGGGCTTCTTTGCTGTTATGGAGGTCTTTCGATGAAAATCCCGTTGATCATAATTACATTGGCAGCCATTGCGGCGTTGACGGCTGCATTTATTTTCCTTATGCAGAAGAGGATGGCTCAGCAGCGCGCTGCCTCGCTGGCCAAGCAGCTCAACGACGCGAAGGCGCAGCTGGCGAAGGCGGAATCCTTCGGCAAGGAGAACGCGAGTGCCAGGAACTCCCTGCTGGACGACTATGACGCGCTGAAGAAGAAATTCGAACGCGCAAAGCGGCTGGCGTTCACCGATCCCGGAACGGATCTTCCGAACCGGGCGAAGTTAGCCGAATCCTTTGAGACAGCCAAGCGCAAATGCGGAGAGGGCGAGGAGATCGGTCTGGCGATGTTTGCGTTTCGCGGGGAAGGGGACGCGGGTCCCAGCCTTTTGGGACGGAACAATGCGGAGATGAAGCAGGAGATCCTGCAGCGCCTTCGCAGTGCGGTCAATGAGGACGATGATGAGATCGCCGTCCTGAACGATGACGCATTTGCCGTATTGACAAGAAGGATTTTGCGCCGTGCCGACTATGAGAGTAAGATTGACAAGCTGTTCAAACTGCTGGCGCTTCCGGTGATGAACAACGGCGTGGAGGTTGCTCCGGTGGTGTACGGGGCCGTGACGATCGCTCCGGAGGACGGAGACACCATGCAGGTTTTGGATATGAACCTCGGGCTGGCTATGGCTGAGGCCGTGAAGGAGTCCGCTGAGGAGGGGGACAACCGGTACTGCTTCTATTCGAAGAGACTTGCACAGGAGACGATCGATCGGATGAGCTTCCAGACGGCCGTTACAGACGCCGTGCGGAACGGGGCCGTGGAGTATCCGCTGATCCCCCGCAAATCCCTTGCGGAGGAGAAGATCGAGCAGCTGGAGATCTCCCCGATGCTCAAGACAGCCGGCGGAGTGACCGGGGGAGAGCAGCTGTTTGCCTGCCTCGACCAAAGTGGTCTTACGATGGTTGTCTATGAGGCAATGCTGCAGCGTGCCGGCGAGTGCCTGCGCAGATTTGCCGAGATGGGCATAGAGGATGTCAACGTAGCGATCCCTGTCTCGGAGCGGGTGTTCAGCAACCGGGAGTTTATCAAGACGACATACGATGTAATGCAGACGCTGGATTCGGGTCTGCGCCGGGTGGTGTTTGAAATATCTGAGCATACCGTAAACCGGAATCTTGCCCGCGCCAAGACGATCTTCCAAAAGCTTTCGGTGTTCGGCATCCGATTTGCGCTGGACACTGCGGGAATCCCTGCAATCCCGGCAGCGGAGCTGACGGAACTGCCGGTGGCTTATTGGAAAATGCAGAACAGCAATGTTCCTGAAACCGGCGACGCCGCGGGAAAGCACACGCTTTCCGTGGTGGCTCAGACAGCCCATCTCTTTGGCGTGAAGCTGATCAGAACGGGCGTAAACAGCAGGGAACAGGAGATCCTTGCCGCGGAATGCGGTCTGGATATCGCCCAGGGAACCCTGTACGGGGAAGCAATGGGAGCGGAACTGGTAGGGCATATGATCACCGCTCTGCGGACCCACATGTAAAAATTCAGATTTCTTCTATTTTTGTCACTGTTGTACAGCCGCAAGAGTCCTCTTTGTTCACAACGCACAGCGAATGCCGGCGCTGCCATCCGCACTCCGCGGAAAGCGTGCCCCGCAGGAGAAAAAAAGAGGATGTATTGAACAAAAATGACAGGCTATCTTCTCAGTCGGAAAATGGCCCTCTCCCTTGCGGAGAGAGAACAGGGTATGATACAATCGGAGCTGCCGGAATCCCGGCAGCTCTTTTTTGTATTTCGGGGCGTTCGCCCGGACAGATCCACGCGTGAGATTGATACGGTACGCAGAGGCGTACAACGATTATGACTATATTGGGGAAAGGACCCGGGGAAACTATCCGGGTGTGTGTTTGCTATGAAAAATTTTCAGGAATTTTGTGTATGTGTGTGCGAGCATGCGCGGAATTTGTTAGGGGAAGAATACGAGATTACGATGAAAACCGTTCGCAAGAACAACAATATCACAATGGACGGAATGCTGATCCGCAGACCGGATTCCGCGATCGCGCCGACAGTGTACCTCAATCCGTACTATGAGCAGTACGCGGAGGGGCGGACCATCGCCCATATCGCGGAGGAGGTGACGCAGATTTATCAGAAGAACCGGGAGCCCTGGAAGGAGGCGCCGAGCTTTGAATTTTCCGACATCCGCGACAAGATTTTGTTCCGCGTCATCAACCGGGGGATGAACGAGGAGGAGTTGATGCACATGCCGCACATCGAGATCGGCGACCTGGCGGTGGGATTCCAGTGGGTCGTGAACACGGACGACCGGCGCCTGGGGTCGGTCCGGGTGACGGATGAGCAGGCGGAGTTCTGGGGGGTTACCACGGAGGAGCTGACACAGCTGGCGGTGGAGAATTCCGCGAGGGAGGTGCCGCCGGTACTCCGGAATATCGAGGATGTCATTCTGGAGATCGTCAGGGAGAACGGAGGGAGATTTGCCGGGCTTTCGGAGGAGGAACTGACGGAGGCCGAACCGGAGGAGTTTCCCATGTATGTCCTGACCAACCGGCAGAGCCATATGGGGGCCTCGGCACTGT
Organism: Lachnospiraceae bacterium; assembly: GCA_017962105.1. Classification (GTDB taxonomy): domain Bacteria; phylum Bacillota; class Clostridia; order Lachnospirales; family Lachnospiraceae; genus ISDg. The sequence goes on along the minus strand of JAGCVY010000052.1, from coordinate 8,745 downwards.
TGGACATTCCGTTCCTTGACGGCTTCCGGGAACGGATCGGAGAGGACTTCTGGATCCTGCCCTCCAGCATCCACGAAGTCATCCTCGTTCCGGTATCGCAGATGGCAGACCGGGACAGGCTGCGGGCGATGGTGCGTCAGATCAACGAGACGCAGGTCCCGCCGCAGGAGGTTCTCTCGGATGAGGTGTACAGCTACGAGGAGTTTGAGAATCTGATGCCGGAGGAGTTCCGCCATCAGCTGCAGATGGGCGCCTGAATGGTGAAAACAGAGGCGGCGGGTCAATCCCGCCGGGACAAAAAAAGAAGGCCTGCGGAATCCGCGGGCCTTCCTGTGTGTGCGCCTGAAGGGATTCGAACCCCCGACCATTGGCTTCGGAAGCCACTACTCTATCCACTGAGCTACAAGCGCTGACAACGAAACGTATGATAGCACAGATTCCTCGTAAAGTAAAGGGAAACGGGCACAATTCTTTTTTCACAAACTTTACACAATTGCAGTGTGTGCCATCCCATAAAAACCTTGTGTGCGGTCGTATCTTGGGTATACAATGGTCGGAGAGAGACCGACGGGTTGTGGGAGGAGGTGCTTTATGCACGGAACAAAAATCAGACAGAGGATGAAAAAGGGACTCGCCCTGTTGCTTGCCGCGGTGCTTGTAACCGCGTTCGCCGGATGTGGCAGCGAACAATACATCGGGGCCGAGGCGCTCATTGAGCCGGGATCCTCGTCGTCGGGTACGGGGCTGGAACCGCTGGAGATCAACGAAACCTTCGAGTTGAAGTATCTGGATTTCGCGGTCGAAATGTTTCAGCTCACCCGGAAATCGGCAGGCAAGACCATGGCTGTGTCGCCGCTCTCGGTGATGTTTGCCCTGGGTATGGCGGAGAATGGAGCCTCCGGGGAAACCCTTGCCCAGATGGAGGAGAAATTCGGGTTTTCCAGGGACGTGATGAACCGTTATCTCGCCACGTTACTGTCGGAGGTGAACGGGAACGAAGGCCTTCGGATCGCGGATTCCGTCTGGCTCCGTGACAGTTTTGCCGATTCGGTGAAAAAAGAGTATCTGCAGATGTGCGCGAACGCATACCGGGCCGGCGTGTTCAAGGCTCCGTTCGATCAGTCGACGGTTGACGATATCAATCTGTGGATCATGAATAACACCGACGGCATGATCGAGAAAATGTTGAATGACGGAGGGATTCCCGGGAACCTCGTTCTGGTCAACGCCGTTTTGTTTGACCAAAAGTGGGCAGATCCGTTTGATAAGGAGAAGACCGAGAAGGGTGCCGCATTTTACGATGCTTCGGGAACGAAGACGGGGACTGTGGACCTTATGACGGAAACCTACAGCGGAAGCTACTATCAGGATGAATGGTGTACTCAGGTAAGAAAGTCCTACAAGGACGGATACTTTTCCTTCAGCGTCTATCAGCCGCGGGAAGGGGTGACGGTGGAAGAGCTTCTTGCGCAGATGTCGTCGCAGTATCTGTACGGGATGAACGGTTACGGCAAGCGTCATGAGGCGAAGATCACCCTCCAGCTGCCGGAATTCACAAGCGAATACTTTTGTGACAATATGGCGGATATTCTCATGGAGATGGGATTCACCGCACCGTTCAGCACCGGACTTGACAGCATTTCCGACGACCGGGTGATCGTTCTCGGGGAAGTGCTGCACAAGACAAAGGTGGAGGTCGACGAAGAGGGAACAAAAGCGGCGGCAGCTACGATCATGATGGAAAAGGCCGCGGCTCCGATGGACTATCCGGACGAGATCACGGTCCGTCTGGACCGCCCGTTTATCTACACCATCAATTATCAGGGGATCCCGATCTTCCTGGGAACCTATGAGGGGTGACATATGAGAAGAAAAATGAGACAGATAACAGCGCTGTTACTGGCGGGGTTGATGATGATCGCATGCGCGGCGTGCGGAAAGGACGGGCCGGCGGAGACAAAACCGGAAGACAAAAAACAGGAATCCGCACCGGCAGCCTCGCCCACCGGCACTCCGGAGACCACGCCCACGGACAGCGTGCAGGAGACGGCGCTGGGAACGAAGGTGCTCACCGGAAGCTCGGGAACGGCACCGGCCGAAAAGCCGATGGATGAGACGATGCGGAAAGCCTACGCGGACTTCGCCTACCGGCTGTTCAACTCCTGTGTGAAGAGTCAGAACGGGGCTTCGGGGAACTGCCTGATCTCGCCATTTTCCGTATACACGGCACTGTCCATGGTTGCCTGCGGGGCAAACGGGAACACGGCGGCGCAGATGAACGAGATTCTCGGGCTGGACGAGGCCGGCCGTAATGCGTTTATGGCTGCGTGGATTGCTGCCCTGACCGGGCAGGATAAGGTTGCGTTTACCTGCGCGGATTCCGTCTGGGTGAACAACCGCTTCCGCGAGGAGGTCCTTGACGAATTCCTCAAGGCCTGTGCGGATTCCTACCGCGCGGAGGTATACGCTGCGGATATGAATGACAAGACCGTTGACGATATCAACGACTGGACAAACAAAAATACGAAGGAGATGATCCCTGCGATCCTGGAGCATGGGGATCTGTATTCGGAAATCGTCGCGGTGCTGGTCAACGCCATCACCTTAGACGCCAAATGGGCGATTCCCTTTGACACCGAGAGGATTGATGCAAACGGGGTGTTCATCCACGGGGACGGCAGGGAAGAGACGGTTGCGATGATGCATGGAGAGGCCGACCGGTGTTATCTGGAAAATGAGTATTTTACCGGCTGCGCGAAGAGCTATCAGGGCGGGGAATTCCGGTATGTGGCGCTTCTTCCGAAGGACGGCGTGAGCATGGAGGAGGCGATCGCGTCCCTGACTCCCGGGAGCGTGGACTCCCTGTTCTCCGGGGCGGAAACGGTCACGGTGAACCTCTGGATCCCGAAGTATACCACGGAGTATAAACAAGAGCTTCAGGATATCCTTGCGGCACTCGGGATGGGCGATGCATTCAGCTTCGGGAAGGCGGATTTTACGCGGATGATCCGCACCGGTGCCAAGATCGACCGGGTGATCCACAAGACATACTTAAGTCTGGACAACGAGGGAACCAAGGCAGCGGCAGTCACGGCGGTCACCATGAGAAACCTGGGGATGGAGAAAACCCGTACTGTGAAGCTGGACCGTCCCTTTGTATATATGATCGTCGACGGCAACAATCTGCCGTTGTTTATCGGAACTTACCGTTGAAAGAGGAAAAGGAGAGAAAACCATGTTGGTAATGAGGAAAATGAGAAGACTGCTCGCAATCCTGTGTGCAGTAGTGCTGGTTGCGGGATGCACCGGCTGCGGAGCCGCTGAGAACAACGGCGGCGAGCGAAAGGAGAAGAAGGTGACGGAGAAGCCGTCAGAACCCACGCCGACGGAGAAACCGTCCGAGCCTTCGCCGACAGATCCGGCAAAGCCCACCGGAGCGCCGGTTTCCGGCGAATCCAGGAACCTGACCGCAGGTTCCTCGGGGGAAGCGCCTGAGACAAAGGCCATGGACGACAAGATGCGGACGGCCTATGAGACATTTGCCTATAAGATGTTCGGCCTCATGGGGACGGGCTCCACGAAAATGATCTCCCCGTTCTCCATCTACACCGCTCTGGCTATGCTCGACAACGGTGCGGACGCCGAGACCCTTGCGCAGATCGACGCGGTTTTGGGACTGACGGCGGAGGAGCGGAACGCCTACATGGCGTCCTGGATCGCGAAGCTCACCGGCGGAAGCGCGGCGGGTGCGAAGTTCACTAACGCCGACTCCATCTGGATCAGGAACTCCCTGGAGAGTTATGTCCCGAAGGAGTTTCTGGATGCCTGCGCCAAGTACTACAAAGCGTCGGTGTACTCCACACCGATGGACGGATCGACGATCAGCGCCGTGAACCAGTGGGTCTTCGATAACACCATGGGGATGATCGACAAGATCCTTGACGAGCTCTCCCCGTCGGCGTCGATGATCCTTCTCAACGCCATCGCGCTGGACGCCAAATGGGCGGATCCCTTCAAGACGGACTACATCCGCGAGGATTACACCTTTACGAGGGAAGACGGAACCACCAAGAAGGTGGAGATGATGTTCGGCGAGGCCGATTACGGGCTTTTGGAAAATGACCTGGCTACCGGCTTCACAAAGGCATATCAGGGCGGCGAATTCTCCTATGTGGCACTCCTGCCGAAGGAGGGCGTGAGCCTTGCCCAGCTGACGGAATCCCTGAAGCCCGGCATTGTGAAGGAACTTTGGCAGACCAAACGGTCCGGCGAAGTCCATATCGGTCTTCCGAAGTACAAGGAGGAATATACCGTCACCCTCAACGATGCCCTGCAGCAGCTCGGCATGAAGAACGCTTTCGATCAGGACCTTGCGGACTTCACGAAGCTGATGGATTACAAGGATGGAAACACCTTTGTCAACAGCGTTCTCCACAAGACGTTCATCAGCGTGGACAACGAGGGAACGAAGGCGGCAGCGGTGACCGCGATCCTCATGGATACGGCCACCTCCATCGAGCAGCCGCAGATCTTTTATGTGACCCTTGACCGTCCGTTTGTCTATATGATCGTGGACGCCGACGGACTTCCGGTTTTTATCGGAACATACGAGTGATACCAAATCGAAAAATGATACGGCTGCAGCGGATCCTTCTGCGGGGGGATCCGCTGTTTTGCTTGCAAAAAAACCGCTTTTGGTATAACATTATGGTATTGTGAGGGACAGTTTGGTCAGGGGAAGAATTCAGCTAAAGGAGCAATCGTTTTTTCTATGGACAGAGGACGGCGGACAATTGAATTTTCAATTACGGTGCTGGTTCTGGCCGCATTTCTCGCGGGGCTCACCGCCTGCACGAAGAAGCCTTCCAACGGCACGAACAACGGGACGCCCACCGGCACGGTGACGCCGACGCCCTGGGAGGACGACGATACCGAGCCGGCGCTTCTGCCGGCAGCCCAGAGCATCTACCAGCTCCAGACGCCGGCCCAGGGGGAACTGTGCGCGGAGATTGTCATCGACGGGTACGGATCGATCTTCGTCCGACTCTTCTCCGAGGATGCGCGCAAGGCGGTGGAGAACTTCAAAACCCTCTCCGAGAACGGCGCTTATGACGGGATTCCCATCAACCGCGTCGTCGGGGACTACATGATGCAGGCAGGGGATAAGGACGGCCTCGGACTGAGCGGGAAGAGCATCTACGGCGGCGGATTTGCCAACGAGATATCCGAGCGCCTGGCGCCGATCCGCGGTTCGCTGTGCATGGCCAATCTGGGAGAGGATTCCACGAACACCATACAGTTTTTCTTCGTTCAGACGAAGGCTGCTGTGGTGCGCGGGTTGAAGGATCCGCTGGACAACCGGTATAACATCACGCTGTCGCAGTACCTCAAGGAAGCCTACGGCACGGAGGTTACGGAGGAACAGCTGCAGCTTTATGAGACGTACGGCGGCGCGCCGTGGCTGTACGGACACAATACGGTATTCGGGCAGATCTATGAGGGGTACGATGTGCTCGACGCGGTTATGGAGACGAAGGTGACGTCGAAATTCCGGCCGAACCCCGCGATCCTGATCTCCAAGGTCCGGGTGTTCCACTACGGGGAAAAATAAGACAGCACCCTAAGACAACACGATACATTCACAGAACGAACATATAACCGTGGTACAATGAAACGAAAGACATTTTCCGGAGGAGGAAAAAGGGATGGAAGAAATTACGGTATTGGTGGTTGACGACGAGGCGCGCATGCGCAAGCTGGTGTGCGACTTTCTTCAGAAGAAGGGGTACAGCTTCATCGAGGCCGAGGACGGCGAGCAGGCCGTCGACAAGTTTTTTGAGAACAAGAATATCGATCTTGTGATTTTGGATGTGATGATGCCCAAGATGGACGGCTGGGCCGTCTGCAAGGAGATCCGCCAGTACTCCAAGGTGCCGATCATCATGCTGACGGCGCGATCGGAGGAGAGGGATGAGCTTCTGGGCTTCAAACTCGGCGTTGACGAGTACATCAGCAAACCCTTCAGTCCGAAGATCCTGATGGCGCGGATCGATGCGATCCTCCGCAGGACCGGGCAGGACGAGGAAACGATCTCCCTGGGCGGCATCGTCGTGGACAAGACGGCGCATTTGGTGAAGATCGACGACGCGCCGGTGGACTTGAGTGTCAAGGAGTTTGAGCTTTTGAGCTACTTTATGGAGAACCGCGGCGTGGCGCTGTCGCGGGAGAAAATCCTCAACAACGTATGGAATTACGATTACTACGGGGACGCCCGCACCATCGATACGCATGTGAAGAAGCTGCGCAGCAAGATGGGGGCGAAGGGCGACTATATCAAGACCATCTGGGGGATGGGCTACAAGTTTGATCCGGAGATTTGACGGCGGGAAAAGGCATGAAGAAGATATCGTTTCGTTCCAAAATGATGCTGACATTTGCGGTGATGATCATCGCGAGTCTCGGCGCCATGTGGCTGTTGTTCCGAATCCTGATCGATGATTTTTCGTTTCGGAAGATTGTCAATGAGATCGAGGAATGCTACCGGGAGATGGACAGCATCATGGAGGGGAAAACCGCAATCCAGCGCGACGAGCGCAACGCCATCACGGTGCGCATCGGGCAGCAGTACATGGTGTTCATGTACAACTCGGAGACGAGGGCGAGCTACAACTCCAGCACGGACAACTGGTACATGGATCCCATCCTGCGCTACACCGGGTACAGCAATTCGGACTCGGTGTCGGAGATCGTGCGGACGGAGCGGTACGCCGTCTACAAAAATATTGACGAAACGACCAATCTGATGAGCCTTGACCTGTACGGGAAGCTCAGCAACGGATTTACCGTGCTGATCCGTGCCAGCTACATGCAGATGGAGAGCGACAACCGCTATATAACCGACCGGCTCCTTCTGGTCGGCGTCGCGGTCCTGATCGTTTCGGTGGTGGTAGCCTTTTTGGTGAGCCGTACCGTTACGAAGCCGATCCGGCAGATGTCCGAGGTGGCGGAGCGCATGGCGGGTCTGGATTTCGACGCGCGGTGCACCGAGCACGGAGGCGATGAGATCGGCGTTCTCGCGGGGTCCCTCAACCGCCTTTCCGAGCGGCTGCAGGAGACCATCGGGGAACTGAAGAATGCCAACAGCGAACTGCAGCGGGATCTGGATTACCGCACGCAGCTCGATGAGATGAGATCGGATTTCATAGCGAACGTATCCCATGAACTGAAGACGCCGATTGCGCTGATCCAGGGATACGCGGAGGGGTTGGCGGAAAATGTCTCCGATGACGCGGAGAGCAGGGAATTCTACTGCGGCGTCATCTCCGACGAGGCAGGCAAGATGAACCGTATGGTCCAGAAGCTGATGACCCTCACCCAGCTGGAGTTCGGCGGAAACCAGGTGGAGTACGAGCGATTTGATATCGTGAGCCTGATCAACGGGGTGCTGAATTCCACGGAGGTGCTCCGCACACAGAAGGAGATCACGCTGCACTGGCATGAGACGGATCCGGTGTATGTTTGGGCTGATGAGTACATGATCGAGGAGGTTGTGACGAACTATATCAGCAACGCCATTCATTACGCATCCAAACAGAAAGAGATCGCTGTCTCCCTCTCCGATACCGAGGGTTCGATCCGCGTGTCCGTATACAACACCGGAGAACCGATCCCGGAGGATGAGATTGACAAGATCTGGACGAAATTCTACAAGGTGGACAAAGCCCGCAGCCGGGAGTACGGCGGCAGCGGCATAGGTCTTTCCATCGTCAAGGCCGTGATGGATCGACACCATCGCCGGTTCGGCGTGGAAAACCATGAGAACGGCGTGGAGTTCTGGTTTGAACTGGAACCCGCCGAAGAGGAACGGAGAAACGAAACCCATGATAGCAATCATTGATTATGATGCCGGCAATATCAAGAGCGTGGAAAATGCGCTGCTTGCTCTCGGCATTGACAACACGGTGACATCGGATCCCGAAGTGATCCGCGCAGCGGACAGGGTCATCCTGCCCGGCGTCGGAGCCTTCGGTGACGCCATGGGCAAGCTTGCGGAGAGAAACCTTATCGGCGTGATCCGGGAGGTCTCACAGACGAAGCCGTTCCTGGGCATCTGTCTGGGACTGCAGCTTCTGTTCGAATCCAGCGAGGAGGCTCCCGGCGTTTCGGGACTGTCGCTCCTGCCCGGCAAGATCGTGCGCATCCCCGAGGGAGGCGGGCGGAAGATCCCGCATATCGGGTGGAACGATCTGCATTTTCCGAAGGAATCGAAGCTGTTCCGGGATGTGCCCGGGGAGAGCTATGTGTACTTTGTCCACTCGTATTATCTGCAGGCGGGAGATCCCGCGGACGTGGCGGCGACCACGGAGTACGGCGCGACGATCCACGCGGCGGTGGAGCACGGCAATCTGTGCGCGTGCCAGTTCCATCCCGAGAAGAGCGGTGACGTGGGAATGCAGATACTGAAGAATTTCGCAGCTTTCTAGGAGAATACAATGTTTACGAAACGAATCATTCCCTGCCTAGACGTTCACAACGGACGCGTGGTCAAGGGTATCAATTTTGTCAACCTGCGCGACGCGGGCGATCCCGTGGAAGTCGGCAAGGCCTACGGCAAGGCCGGCGCGGACGAGCTGGTGTTTTTGGACATCACGGCGTCCTCGGACGCCCGGACCATCAAGAAGGAGATGGTCAGACGCGTGGCGGAGCAGGTGTTCATCCCGTTCACCGTGGGCGGAGGGATCCGCT
>JAGCVY010000051.1 GCA_017962105.1 Lachnospiraceae bacterium | reverse complement strand
GCTTTGGGCCTTATATGCAGGGTAAAACTCTGCCGCCAGACGATCATAAGCAAGCGCCGCCGCGTACAGCTGATCCGCAATCCGAAGAAACTCCGCATCGTCGTTTTTGTAAGGCATCCGCCCCAATTCCTTCACGTACTCCGCTTCTTCCGCGTAGCCGTAACGATGATGGTTAGTCCCGTACTTAAGATCCCGAAGCACCATCTGCATCACCAGGGTCTCGTTGCAGTTCATGTGTGCAAGATGCGCTCCGATCAGATAGTCCTTCCGGTACAGCTTTGCGAGCGCCTGAATCTGCACAAACCAGAACCGCCGGATGTTCGCAAGCGGCCAGTCCGGATTTTCTATAGTCTGCGGAGCCTCACCGAGATCAAGAGTCACATTTTCCGTATACACAAAAGAAAAGCCGAAATCGTACCTCATACCGTTTCGGAAAATGATGCGGTACATCGACCCTTCCGACACAAACATCCACCCGAGCGCGGTCTCCTCATTCACACCGAACCGGTCGATCCGTCTCATGTACTCATCGGGCGTGACGGAGCCGTCTGCGGGAAGGCACACGGTAAGAGACATGTCCGTGTCGCTGTAACAGTCGTGATAGCCAACTGCAACAGCCTCCTTCGCCGTCTCTCGCAAATCCTCGCGCCGGACGGTCACGCTCCTCACCCTGATGATGCTTTCAATTTCGGGAAGGCGAAATATCTCTTCGCAAAATGAAGCAAACGAAGCTTTCATCTGTGCTCTCGTCAGTGAGATCATTTGCCTTCCCTCCTTTGTTTCGATGCCGGTTACTCCTCGAAGTACCCCGCGTAAGGAATCCCGCCGATTAGGCATTCCGCCTCATCCTCGATGTCCTCGGGATCCACGTCCTCACCCTCGCGCGCTGCGCATTCGAACTCGTCAACGACGGACTCGATGATCGTCATATCGATGTACAGCGGAAGCCTCGACAGTTCCTCTTCGGACACGTCCGTTTCACTGCGGTAACCGCTCAGGATGTGGTTAAAGTACCACTCCATGCCTTCCCTGCGTTTCGCCGCATCGCGCTCCTGCATAAACCAACCGATGCCGTGCGTCCACAGATGCGCCAGATCGAACATGTACCAGCAATAGCAGCAATTGTCAAAATCAAACGCTGTGACATCGCCGGTATTCAGATCCACATGATAGTTGCCATCGCAAAAATCAAAATGCACCAATCCATAGTTATCCGGTGTCCTCGGAAATTCCTTAAACTGCCGGATACGATCGGCAATTGCCGCCTTTAACTCCGCATATTCGTCCGGGATCAGCTTCCCGATGTAGTCCATGTTGAACTTATCGAAATAGTCTGCACGGCGGTGTTTCGGCGTAAAAGACTTCGCCAGCCGGTGGATCGCACCGAGCGTCTTTCCAGTGTTATAAAAGTACTCCGTAAGCGGCGCTCCTTCGCGGTAACGATAGCCGTTATCACACAGAAGCATCCCCTTTGCAAACTCGAAAAGGCTTGCAAAGACAACCGCTTTGTCAGTGTCATTTTCCGAAGCGATGTGCTCCACAAGTCGCCCGTTCTTCGACGGGATCACGTCCGCAACAAGCGCCCCGCCGACTGCCAGATAATGCACGAACTCGGTCTCCGCGAGGTAATTCTCCTCTCTGCGGTCGCCCGTCGCCGAGATGCGAAGCACATACTTTTTCTCTCCGTTCAAGGAGCAAATGTAAATGTCATTGCGGCCGCCCTCATGTCCGGCAACCGCCTGTAATTCATAACCGTTCAGTTGATAAAGTTCTCTTGCCTTTTCAAAAAAATTGTTCGTCTTTTTGTCCTCCGAATCCTGCGGCACAGCTCAAAGGCTGTCCAAGGCCGCATTCAAATCATATTGTTTTGACTTAAGGATTACCGCCTGCTCCGGAAAAACTTCCCTTAAGATCCGCTTCTCCAAAACTTTGCGATGTTCCAAATGTTTTACAAGTCCTTCAAATCCCTTCAGTCCGTGGCGCACGCCATGGGGACTCCCCTCCAAGAATCCGGCCATTAGCGGAAACCACATTTCAGCGCCGCTTTGGTCGACGCGCTCTTTACGGATGATCTGAAGAGACCCGGCAATGTCATCTGCCTCCAGATACAGGATCCGGAAGTCCCGCCCCGCGAGAACGGCCTTAAGCCGCAGGAAAAAATCCACGATCTCTTCGTCATTCATCTCGTAAAATAGTATCTGATTCTCCACAATGTTTTGGAAAATAGAACACTCAAAAATGGAATTGTCGCCGTCCCACCGCGCGTAGCGCCCGAGGATGATCTCCTCAAACTCCGCACGCCCCAGACGGTCATTGTAAATCTCGTACTGCTCCAGGTCCTTGTGAAACCCCGGAACGTCCGTGATGATCCTCGTGTAGGTGACAATCTTTCGGTCGCCCTCCGTGTGCGTATTGGCAACGATTTCCCCCCGGAGGCTCTCGTACCGCGCCAGCACTTCCTCGTACTGCGTTTCCGTCAGGTATGCGCACCACGCAAGCTCCACCGGATTATAGTCTCCCTCTCGAAACACCCGATACCTCGGAAAATGTTTCGCCAGACGGCTCACCAGTGTGCTCTTGCCGGCGCCCTGTATGCCTTCCACGAAATAATTCACGTCTGACCACCTCACTTCACACAACGAGGGTTTTGCCCACTTCGCGGGCATTTCTATTCTACGCTTGTAGAGTCATTGTCTTAAGCGCTTTACAACTCTTTTTCGTACAGTCTGTCCGTGCCACCGCCGTAATTGACGATGTCCTTTACGTAGGTGTAACCGTACCGCTCATACAGCCCCGTATACTCCGTCGGAATGTAGGTTTTCGTAAAGCCCTGCTCCTTCGCGTACCGATTAGCCGCGTCGATCAGCGCTCCGCTGATCCGGTCGCCGCGGTACTCCTTCTCAACGAACACGCACGACACCCACGGATAGATTTGCGGCAGGGGATAATAGTCCGTCTTCAGAAGCGATGCCATACCGGCGATCTTACCGTCCTTCACCGCCGCGAACATCGTCTCCCAGTCCGTGAATTGCCAATCTCTGACTAGACCCGCGATGTGATCGCGAACCTCCGTCCACGAGCAGTTCTCCACGAACCGGAGAAACTCCGCCGCGAAGGGTGTGTCCTTCTCGACTTTGACAATCTGCATTAACCGGTCAAACCCGAAATGCTTCGCCGTGAGCGCCACGGTCTCGTCGACGCTCAAGCCGTCCGCCCGATCGACATAGAAGTATCCGCTCGCCTTCACGTCCTCATAATATTTCGCATTGAGCGAGAGAAGCGTTTCGTTGCAGGTGGCCTTCGCCGCCTCAAAGTCCGTCGCGCTGTGGATGAAATCGCTGAAGCCCTGATGATCCGGGCGGTTGCAATACTCGTCCACAAGATTTTCCGGCTTCTTCAACATGAATGCCACGTGCGCGGGATTCGTAAACTGCGCTGCCTGCTCCAGTGTAAGATGGCAGTCGCAAAGCACGATCTGATCCTTTGAGAGACGCATCAGGTCAAGAAGAACGAAATCCAGCTGCTCCCTCATGTTCTGAAGAAGCCACGCCTTGTACTCCTCGACGCTCCGCCCGAAGAACTCGTCGGCGTCGCGGAAATTCTTGTTCATCGCCGGCTGCGAAACCGCATCCGACATTGCCTGATGCTCCGGGAAACGCTCGTCGATGTCATAAACCGGAATCCCGTATTTCTTTGCGAGTGCCCGGGATACGGTGGTCTTGCCGCCGCAGGGCGTGCCCGCGATAAAGTACACATTTTTCAAATACTGTTTGATAATATTGTCCTGGAATATCATTGTTTTTCTCCTTTTGATTTCATAGTTTCATTAGTCACTCAGGGCATGAAACCATTCATCAACGGTCTCATGCAATCAGATATTCCGAAGTCTTAAAAACATTACCATTGTATCCTCCTCATCAATCCACGATAACTTTATATTTCGTGTTGCTGAAATACTCTTTGATCGCCGCGGACAAAGCGTCCTTATCCGCATCGCCCATCGGCGCAACGACATCAGAATCCGAAAGAAGGTAGATTGTGCCCTCCGGCTTCCGGATCCAGTACCATTTTCCGCGGTAGTCCGCATAAAATTTCATTCCGAAAACCATCTCGCCCTGGACATACGCCCATCGCCCGTCGGAAAGGCCGAGCAAGAGATGCCCTCTTGCAATATCAACATCCGTAATCTTCATCACTGTTTCCCTTCGTCCCTGATATAGCCTCGCCCGTTCCACCGAAGCACCGTTTTGTATCCGAGAAGCCCGTACCACTGAGGCTCATAGGTGTAGTGAATATAGCTGTAATCGTAAAACTCATCCCTCAGGATCTGCGTGACATTGCGGATCATCGAAAGACCGATCCCGCGGTTGCGATACTCCGCAAGAGTACCCACGCACCCCGGACCGCCGATCTTGCAATGAACGCCGTTCACGACATGCTCGCCGAAGTCCTCGATCAGGCAGAAGCTCGCGACCCTGCCGTCGATGTATCCGCAGTAGATGCGGCTGTTCTCGTTGAAGAACTGCGGCCAGTGGCCGACCACCGCCGCCACATCCTTACGAAGCTCCTCAAGGTCGCCGTCGAAGTACCCGAAGGTCACATTTTCCCGGAAATACTTCTCATAACAGCCCGGGTCAAACTCCTGCAGCCGCAGGATCTGCTCCGACACGGTCTCATCCTCGGGGATGTTTCTGACGTATTCGTTCTCGAAAAAGTTCGGATACATCTCCTCAAACAACGCCTCGTACTGTTCCTGTGTCAGGCGGTCGCTCCGAAGCACCGAGTAGTATGCCGTATCGTGGATCCCGTGAATATTCTTCTTGGATCCGCGTAAAATGCCGTCAAAATGCATGCCGGCCTTCTGCATGACACGCCCGGACTTCGGGTTGCGCAGGTCGTGGGTCGCGTATACCCGCTGCAGGTCGCTCTCGCCCTCGAAGAGGTAGTCGATCACGGCCCGGAGAGCCTCCGGCATAATTCCCTGCCCCCAGAAGGCTTTGCCCAGACAATAGCCGAGCTCGTAGGAACAGGTCCGCTCGTCGCGCTCCACAACCGCGATGTTGCCGATGACACGGTCATCGCCCTTTTGGGTAATCCCCCAGTTGTAGGTCTTCCCATCCTCGTAGTACGAAACCCATTTCGTCAGAAGGCTTCTCGTAAAGTCGATGCTTGTGTGCGTCGGCCATGAGAGAAACTTCGTAACCTCCGGATCAGACGTCCAGTTGTTGAACATATCCTCGGCGTCCTCTACCCGGTATCTTCGTAAAATGAGTCTCTCCGTCTCGATTGTCCTTGTCCCGATCGTGTCCATGCCTAACAGTCTCCTGTCGTTGTTATTGAATGCCTTCCTCGATTTTGGAAAGCCCATCCGGCGTCAGCCGGTAAATCGTGTCGCAAACCTCGGAGAGATATTTGCGGTCGTGGGAGACGCTGATGATCGCCCCCGGAAAATCCGCAAGCATCCGCCGGATTACCGGCCCCGACAACGGCGAAAAATTCCGTGTCGGCTCATCGAGAAGAAGCACATTGGCTCCCGACATGCTGAGCTTAAGAAGCAATACCTTCGCCTTCTGTCCGCCCGAAAGTTCCCGGATCGGATGGTCCATCTCATCAAAGGTGTACTTTAAGGATCCTAAATAGGTGCGGATCCGTGTCCGCTCCTCCTTGTCTCCGGTCCTGTCCAGAAAATCCACCGGAGTCTGATCCATCGGAAGCAGCTCCTCGTAGTTCTGCGGCATATACTCCACCCGAAGATCCTTCCTGGCCAGCAGATCCTCCGCCAGCTTCGAGAGGAATGTGGTCTTACCGCTGCCGTTGCTGCCGATGATGGCAATCTTCTCGGAACCCCGGACCCTAAGCTCCACATTTTCCGCTAAAACCCTGGCGCCGTCCGCCGTGTTGAGAGCCGGAAGCTCGCATTGCACGACCCATTTTCCGGACGGAACTGCGCTGTTTGCGTCGCCGAGCTTGAAGTAGATTGCTTCCTCCTGCTCGGGGAATTCCGTCATATTCTCGTCCTCCCGCTGGAAGCGGTGCTCCAACGACTTGACGTTCTTCATCTTTTTCTTGAGGATCCGGCCGAGGGAATCGTGAAACGAGTAATGCGCGTTGCTGAGCTGTGCGTTTACCGCCTGCTCCTGTTTGCGGATCTTCTCGTCGCGGATGCGCTTCTCGCGGCGCTCACACTCCGCGATCTGCTCCTGCTTTTCAAACGCGTTCAGACGCTCCGAGACATACTGCCGATACGGCACATTGGCCACCGTATGTCGGCACATGGTCTTTCTCCGGAGCTGTTCGAAGTGGATTACACGGTTGGCGGTCCGCTCGATCAATGTCTCATCGTGGGAGATAAACAACACCGCATGGGGCCAGCTGTTGATGAATTTTTCCATCCACTCAAGCGTCTCGATATCGATGTCGTTCGAGGGCTCATCCAAAAGAAGGATCGTCGGCTTCTCGCAGAGAATCCGCATCATCTGTGCCTTCACCCGCTCGCCGCCGGAAAGCGTTCCCATGGGCTGATCGCGGTAGTAAAACTCCGGCTCCACCCGGAAGTCCGCGGCCATCTTCGAGAGTTCTCTCGGCGACGCCTCCGCAAACCCCTCGCAATCCGTAAAATACTCGTAGACGCTCTTCGCCTTCGTCTCCTCCGGCAGTTCCTGCGGGAGATATGCCAACTTCTCTCCGCTTACAATCTTTTCGCCTTCATACTCGATATAGTCTTCCACCAGCTCCGGATCATAGATCCACTTCATCAGCGTGGACTTTCCGTTGCCTTCCTCCCCGATCAGAACGGCGCGGTCGTCGTCATTCAATGCGAGGGATAAATCCGAGACTATCGTATGCAGGTCTTTTTTGTGTGTTAAGGTAACATGTCTTATCTGGAACATGAAGCTCACCTCCTTCGTTTCTTAAGGCGGCTGCTTCCCATAAACGCGAAAGAGCCCCGACACCTTCCGATGTCGGGGCCTGTGAGCAGTATTCGCAATCGTACCCGCAAATAATCAGGCACAGATATCGTACTGTACTATTCGGCGCGTCTCCGGGAGGCATTCTCCGCAGTTAAATGCAGCTTTGTGAATTTGAAACGAATAATCATTGTGAACCTCCCTTTCCCGCTTATAAGCGTATTTCTTTGTCAGCACTCTGACACTTGCCGATTATAAAGGTTCTTTCGGAAAATGTCAATACTGTTTTATGCAATGGATTCTGCTGACGGCCTCATTCGGTCTCTTTATGGAGTTCATCGTATGCCGCCATCAGTTCCGGATCAGCGAAATAATTCTCTACCATGAGCTCCCAAAAATCGCTGCCATCCTTGTGAAGCATACGCACATAAGCATAGTACTCCATGCCGCCGTCACCGCACAGAAGACAATACCCGATGAAATTGTTCTCCGCCGGCGGATTGTACTCGGCATAGTATCGGGTAATATAATCGCAGTAGAAGTCATATGCCTTCTGCGCGCGTTCCCCATCGTAAATATGCAGGATAAAATGACCTGCACCTTTTCTTGTGGGATTCAGAACATTGTTTTCATAGGCGATAACTTTGCCCGGATCACGGATGTCCGAATTCGGTTCCGTATCATAATTCCAGTATCCGAAATCCCACAGGCGGTCGTACCCGTGGTAACCGGCTTTAAAGGAAAACTCGAAGTCATAGGTATTATGATTGCTTCCCATGCTTGTGCTCAACGGATCCTTGCCGATGGAAGCCACAACCTTGTCATAAAGGATATGCTTGTCTTCCCCGAGCTTCGGGTCGCAGGAGAAAAGCGTATCCGCAATCCTGCGGAGCGCCGCCTCATCGTTTACATCGATCAGGTACATCTTGCTGAGCCAGTATTCCTCCGTTCCGAACTCATATTCCTCTTCCCCGGAATCCCCGCCGACCGTGCCGGCTTTTTCGTCTTTCTTTCCTTCGCCGTTTCCGTCATCTTCGCCGGATTTCGCGGCACCTCCGGTCAAATCGGCCTCCATCTTTTTACCCGGTTTCTTATTGTTTCCTTTTGAACTGTCCTTATCTCCTCTCACAGTAAAATAGATACCGATAGCAACACCACATCCGAGAATTAATGCAATCAACCAGATTATTAACTTTTTCATGATAAGCCCTGTCCCTTTCTTTATCGCCTCTGCGGCGACAGCGGATTCGGCTCCCCCCATGGAAGCCGCTGCAGATGCGGACAGTTCGGCAAGCGAAGCGGGCATGGGCCGCAACGGCACCTGCTCTGCTTCTTTCATAAACAGCAATGCTAAGAACGGCAAAGCCACGGCATACAGCTTCGTGTTGGTTTCTTTCTCATATTTTTCGACCTCCTTCTTAATTTTGTTTCTGGCAAAATTAAGACGCCACAGAACGTTTCCCTGAGTAATACCCATTGCCTCTGCGATCTCTTTCGTGCTCATCTCATCGAAGTAAAACAGGATGATGGTCCTTTGGACATCTTCCGACAGCGCTTTCTTGATGATGTCCATGATGATCTTTCGTCTCTCTTCCGATTCCACGATAGATTCCGGCAGAAAATCCTCCGGAACATACTCGATGTTGTCAAAGAACTCCTGCTCCACGCTGTCTGTCTTTGTTCTCTTAAGGAGATTCAGACACTTGTTGGCACAGATTTTCTTCAACCACGGAACAACCTTGGTCTTGTCCTGTAATGTGTCATAGGATTCGAGCAAAGTCACGAAAGTATCCTGCACAACATCTTCTGCGTCAGCCTCGTTCCCGAGAAGGGACATGGCCGTCCAGTACACCGCACGATACGCTTCGTTGTAGATTTTCTCGCATTCTGAGGGCGTCATTTCTTTGCCTCCTTATCCGCATCTACCCTATAGACACATAACGGAAGGAAATTATTAGGTGGTTTTGAAAAATTTTTCAGAAATATAGTAAATATCAATCATTGTGTACTTCATCAAGGCATATTTGCAACTCCTCTGATGAGCAATACAGAACAATTTCGGATAATTTTCTGAGATCCTTTGGTATCCTTATGTCTGCGCGATATATGAAGCTGAGTATTACATCTTGTTTTTTCTCCCATATCGGTTTAAAGAATGCCATACATTGTCCTCCTTTCAAATCCCGATGTTCACCCTTTACATAGAGTATCCCAAATTTAGTCTGTTCCTCTCACTTCATGGCACTTGCAAAATCGATCTCCCGCACCTGTGCATATTCCATTTCATCCAGCTGCTTCTGTATGGCTTCCGGGTCGGTCCCGGCGTTTTTCAGATCGTCCACCGGACAGAACCATAATGGTTTCACACAGCGGTAGATCAGGGGTGCCGCCGCAATTTCTTCCTCGGAAAATGTGTAGTATTCCCTTACAATCCTCAGAGCCCGCAGTATCTCGGCAAGCTCCTTCTCCATGGTGCTTCCGAGAATCTCCCGGAAGAGATAGTTGAGGAACTGATCCCTGCCGGCAAGATTGAAATCATAGATCCCGACGAACCTCCCGTCCTCGTCGATCAAAACGTTGGTCGGATTGAAGTCCGCCTGGAACACGGAGAAAGGGAGTTTGAAATAAATCTTCTCAAGCTCACGGCGGTTCTCCTCCCACCGCTGAAACATCCGGTCGGTCTGCTCCCGGAAGCGCTCTGGCAGGGTTTTGCAGTACTCCCGAAAATCCAATGCATTGCAGGTCACTTCATCCATCTCATCCCCGGGATACAGGTCAAACAGCGTATATCCCGAAGGAATATCCGTGTAATCAAACCGCTTTGCCGCAATCCTGGCCGTCATGATATAGAGGTCGTCGTTGAGATACCTCGCATCCTTCACATGTTCCGCGGAACCGTACTTCGAGTATTCCTCCGCATAGGCAACGCACCTGTGCCCCTTATAGTCCACCACAGGGAACTCCCCGGACAGAGATGCGAAAATCTGCGGGCTGTAATACCCCAGTTTCCGGTATTCCTCCGCACAGCGCTGCCACATTCTGACGCTGTCCGGCGTTGTGAACGCGTTGCCTGCAGCTTTTATGACAAGCTTTCCGAAGCTCTCCGTCTCCACGAAAATTGCCTCCCGGAAATCGTCATCCCCGTGGCCGGTATCAACCGTCCGAAACTCCTTTACCGTGTCGGAAGTAAACAGACGGATCAGTGTTTGTTCCTCGTTATTCATGTTTTTTCTCCCCATTTTTTGTCAGTCGGAAGGTCCGTTCCATCAGAAGGATCATAACTGCGAAAAAGACTCCGATATAGTAAGGCATCAGCCACATTCCCGTGAGCGATGCCAGCACGCCGAACAACGGCGGCATAAACGTGGAACCGACATAGGCGCTTGCCATCTGCACGCTGATGATGGCCTGCGACTTATCGCTTCCGAAATTGGCCGGCGTGGCGTGGATCACGCTGGGATACACCGGCGCACAGCCAAGCCCGATGACAATGCATCCCGCGAGGGCTGCGGACGTTGGAAGAGCAGGTACCGCGATCATCACAACTCCCACAGCGGCAATGCAGGTTCCCAAGCGGATCATGCCGAGGTCTCCGAATCGGTTGGAAATCAGGCCGGACAGAAATCTTCCGACGGTGATCCCGATGAAAAACAGCGCCGCATAGGCCGCTGCCTTCTCCTCGGTGATGTCCCGTGTTCCGAGCAAAAACGACGCCGTCCAGAACATACAGGTCGTCTCGGCCGCACAGTAGCACATAAACCCGATCAGCAGCGGAAAAACACCGCGGGTGCGAAGGGCACCGGTTACGCCGATCACCTTGCTGTTCATGGTCTCATTTTCCGAATCCGCATGAACCTTCCACAGGGAAAGGGTCAGAAGAAGCACCGCTGCAATCCCGAACTGTACGGTTCCGATGATCCGGTAGCCGGTCTGCCAGCGCGCGTGGATAAGCGCATAGCTCATGACATACGGGCTCACGATGGTCCCGACGCCCCAGAAGCAGTGGAGCCAGCTCATATGCCGGGACGAATAGTGCTGCGCTACGTAGTTGTTGAGCGCGGCATCGATGCACCCGGCCCCGAACCCGTATGGCAGCCCCCACAGACAGAGCACCCAAAAGGATCCGGAAAAGGAAAAACCGAACATGGCAGTTGCTGTCATCACGACGCTCACAAGCGTCACAAAGCGGGTTCCGAACCGTTTCGTCAGCCTCTCCGAGAGAAGGCTGGAAACGATGGTGGAACCCGAGATGATCATCGTGGCGATTCCCATAGCCTGTTCCGACACGCGGAAATACCCGTGCATCACGGGCCAGCCGGCTCCGAGAAGCGAATCCGGCAGCCCGAGGCTGATGAATGCCAGATATATGATAGCTAACAGCAAATGAACCATGTCCGGTTACCTGTATTCAATCTTTCTTCGGAATTACAGAACGATCGTCTCCATCACGTCGCTGTTTTCGCGAAGCGACAGTGCAATCGTGTCCGTTCCGTCCGTAAGCTCATAGTCGCCCTTGAAGCCCGTGAGCGTCACATAACCTTCCTCGTCGGTGGTCACATCCTCTACCGTCCACCACTCGCTGCGGATCAGGTCCTTGAGCATCTCATACGCAGGCTTCGGCGAGCCGTCCTTCCGGAGCACGCCGCTGGGTGCGCCGAGCCATGCGCCGTCCGTGAAATCCCATCCCGTGATGGCCTCCACCAGCGGATGCTCGAAGAGGATGCGATACATCTCCTCCATCTCGCGGCGCTGCCGTTCCTCACCCTCGGGCGTCGTCGGCCACTCCGGCACCTGCCAGTCGTTGAGGTCCACAATGTGCGCCGGCATCAGATCGCCGGAGATCAGGGTATTTTCCGTAAAGTGGATCGGCTTCCCGAAGTGCTCGAACCGCTTGAGAACCTCCTCCACCTTCGCAGCTCCCCAGTAACCCTGGTGCTGATGGGACTGAATACCGATGGCATCGATGGTAACACCTGCGTTGAGGCAGCCATCCACCAGGATCTCGTAGGAGATTGAGGTGTTGAAGTCGTTGAGAAGAAGGGTCGCATCCGGGTTCGCCTCACGGGCCTGGGCGAACACCTTGCGGATCAGGCCCACACGGCCGTACTCGTTGCAGATGCGTGTGATGGCGTTGTCGTATTTGTCAAAAATGGGCATGATGACGACTTCGTTGATGACATCCCAGAAATCAATCACGCCCTTGAAGTTCGTGACCTCTCTGGTGATACGATCAAGCTGTTTGCGCATGATGGTCTCGTTGTCATAGTTCATCAGCCAGTCCACGCACGCGGTGTGCCAACACAGGGGGTGCCCCTTCACGGTGACGCCCTTCCCCTGCATAAATTTCGCCGTATTCAACAGTCCCTCGGTGTTGGGCTTGCCTTCCTCATGCTCGAACCGTCCCCAGTAGAACGGAAGTGTGCCGTAGTTGTATACCGCAAGCCACTGATCAATCTTCTTCTGAAGAAGACCGGTGTCCGGCCGGAACTGCGCCGGGATCATCTCGAACGCCTTCTTATCCTGACTGAGCGCATACATCACAAAGTCAAATGCGCCGCATCCGAACAGAAACTTGTGGTTCGTCTGCCGAAGCGTGAGCTTCGTGTTGGCCATCGCCTGTCCGGCTTTGTCGGTCACCTTCACTTTTCTTGTTGCTTTTCTGTGCTCTAAACTCATTTTTCCTCAACCTTTCCGGGCGGTCCCGCCCTGTCAACATATTCCTATCAAAGTCTTGTGCTATGTTGTTCTACTGTCGTAGAATTCTGTTCTTTCCGACGAGGGATGCAACTCCGTAATTCCCGTGGAGGCGATATTGGAACTGCGTAAACAACACATTCGCGCCAGCCTTTTTCTCGGACCACATGCAGAGGCCGAACCGTGCCCCCGTAAAATGATCGAGACGGAAATACATCTTGTGTTCACCGCCGACAACCCTCTTCACGCCGTTTTCCCGCACGAAAAATGTCACCGTATCCTTCATGTTCGTGAAGTCCGCCGCAATTCCCACGGTTGCGCAGGCGTCAGCTTCTGTTGCGGCGGTTCCGTTCGGTCCGATGAGCGGCTCCCGGTAGGTCACCTCTCCCGGCTCCGTGTCATTGCCGCCGATGCCGAAGCCCTTCGTAGGCTCCTTCCTCTCGATGATCTCGAGGAAGTATTTGCCGTCCAGTTTTGTGATGCCGATCATGGCGTAGCAGCCCTGAAGCGCAATGAGGCCTGCGTGGTCACCGTCCTGAAGTCCTGCGGCAAGCACGTTGACCTCCGCCTCGCAGTACGGGTAGTACATGCGCTGTGTCAGGGTATTGCGGGCCTGCGTCGGGTTTACGCACACAGCGCCTGTGCGGATACCCAACGTTCCGTCCGGAAGAAGCCCCCACATCGAATCGTCCGGCACATGGTTCCACTGCCATTGCGGTGCGATTAACCGGCGCGTCTTGCTCAGTCCGGCATAGCTGCCGATGCCGTCCTGTGCGTCCATGTCGCTGCAGGTGATCGTCCCATTTTCCTTCCTGCACCAGTCGCTGACAAACAACGGCTGATACTCATAGTCCGGGCGCGTACCGACGATCTCAATTTCCTGCGGAAGTTTGCCGTTATCACCGAAGACCGGCGTATCCCCGTCCCAGGTCACCGGCACGAGCACCGGGATTCTCCCGATGGCGCCCGAGTCCCGGAACAGCACCGCAAACCACCTTCCGTCCGGCGTATCCACAAGTCCGCCCTGAGCGATGCCCATGTTGCAGTATCCTCCGTCGTCCCAGAACACATCGCCGCCCTCGTACGGCCCCTCGATGGTGTCAGCGGAAAATACCGCCTCCGTCCGCCGTGCTTTGTCCTTCGGCCAGTGAATGAGCGTCAAGTAATACCGTCCGTGAATCTTATACAGGTGTGACCCCTCATATCCGAGGAAAACCTTCTCGCGGTCATCGCACACAAGCACCGTATCGACGCCGCCCTCCTTCGGCCCGCTGAGGTCCTCGGAAAGCTCCGTCAGGCGGATCTCCCGGTTTCCATGGGTGAGGAATACCCGTCCGTCCTCGGCAAAAAACAACGAACAGTCGTGGTAGTATCCCCGGATCATCCGGTGCTCCCACGGCCCTTCAACGGTTTCCGCCGTAAAGAGATGCGTATTTTCCTGTCCATGGCTCACGAATGTCGCATAGAACCGACCGTTGTGGTAACGAAGGCTCCCTGCCCACATGCCCTTGCCGTAGCTGTTCTGCCCGTCCTGCAGCCGCTCCGCCGGCGTCCCGTCCAACTCGTCGAAGATGTACGCCGCAATCTCCCAGTTGGCCAGGTCGTAGGAGCGCAGGATCACGCCACCCGGCATAAAGTACATCGTAGTGCTGATCATGTAGTAGGTGTCATCCACGCGGATGACATCCGGGTCCGGATAATCCATGCATGTGAGCGGGTTAACATTTTCCATGTACGTACTTTCCTCCTGTTGCGCTGTCTACTGCGAAATCCGGAAATGGCCCACCGGCTCGCCCCAGCTCGCAAGCATATCCTCCTCGTAGCGGCTCTGCCACACGCCGCTGTGGTGGATCAGATACGGAACGCCATCCGCGTTCCGCCGATCCGAGACAAGCCCGATATGACTCTTGTAAACGACGATGTCGCCGCCCTGCCACTCCGCAATCTTCGAAGTGTCAGTGGTCAGGGAGATCGCCGTGTGGCGGAAGTACACGATCAGATTCCTTACCCGCCGAAAATCGATCATCGGATCCGGCTCCTCGATATCGTAGTCCTCCGGGTGCGTCTTGATGTCCGCGTCCACCAGCTCCTGCAGATTGTATCCTGCAGCCAGGAGCGCATTGGCGACCACATCCGTGCACACGCCGTACTCATCGTCGGACCAGCCGGTCTCCGCATAATACACGCTCTTGTATTTCGGGTGTTTGCTGTTCAGATACGCCCACGCGCCGTCCAGAATATCGCTCTGGTCGTCCACGCCGTCCCCGTCGAGGTCCGTCTTGCATTGGATCTTCTCAACGCTTCCGCGGTACCGGTCCGGCAGGCGTTTTACGGATGTATGCTGGTACTGGAAATACACCGATACCGCGCCGATGCCGGCAAAAAAGAGCAGAGACAGGAGCACGATCCCGGCCCGCTTCCGAAAAGTCTTCATGTAATTTCCCCCATTTTTCGAAGGAGCCTACAGCTCATCCAAAAGGGCCTTCAGTCCGCCCTTCTTGTATATTTCACGATAGTACTCCACTTCCTCGCGGATCAGATCGTCGATCATCCGCATTCCGAGAAGCTCCACCGGCGCACAGTCGTCGGTGAGAATGCGGTTGCCCGCCTCATAGGCTGTAAGGTTTCCCGAAACGTTCTTTATCATCGCGGAAAGCGCCTCATTTTCCTCCAACGTTATCTGCTCGCCGAGTTTTGCGATCATCTCCCGATTGCAGGAGGCGAACAGCTCCATGTTGGTCGAACCCGACACGTCCACCGTGTACACCGCAGGGAACACCTTCGCAATGGTGTCGGCCAGGTAACGGTTGATACCGTCCTCCCGGTCCGCCTTCATGTTCATGTTGACCACCATCACGCCGCCGTCCGTCAGGTGATCCTTGACAAGCGTAAAGAACTCTACCGACGACATCTGGAACGGGATCGTGATATCCTGATACGCATCCACCATGATCACGTCGTACTTCGTGTCGACCGCGTTCAGAAACGCACGCCCGTCGTACGTCGTCACCTTCACATCCGCCGGGAGCTCAAAGTATTTCTTCGCAAGCTCCGTGATCTTCCCGTCGATTTCCACGCCCTCCACGGTCACGTTCGGAAAATACCGCTCGCACTGCGTGGCGTAGGTTCCCGACCCGTTTCCGAGCACGAGGATTGACAGCGAATCCCGCTCCTTCACGCCCGCCATATAGGGCGCCATCATCGCGTAATCGTAGTACATTCCCGTGAGACCGCCGTCCTTGCGGTACACGGACTGCACGCCGAAGAGAACGTTGGTGGAGAGCACCACCTGCCGCTCATCCTCATACACCTGCAGATAGTTGTATATGGACTCGCCCTCGTAGGTCAGGTCCTTCTGCCAGAACGCAAAGCTGCTGCTGTGTCCGAAGATGCAGCACACAAGGAAAATGATCACGCCCGCCGGCAGCTTTTTCACCTTCCGGGCCGCAACACCCGAGGTGATGAAGTACACCGCCGCAAGCGCCAGCAGGATGCCCGCGAAGATCAGGAATGTGATCGCCGTTCCCACTGCCGGAATACTGATGAACGTCGGCACGAACGTGCCGATGATGCTTCCGATCGTGTTGGCCGCGTTCAGGTTGCCCACAAGGCGGCCGTTGTCCTCAAGGTTGTCCGTCGCGAACTTCACGAGAGACGGCGTAACGGTTCCAAGCAGAAACAGCGGGAACACGAAAATCACCATACACGCGGCAAAGCCCGCGATCACAAGGAAGTTGCTGCTCACCGAGAAGATCAGGATCGCAGAAATTCCGAGGATGATGTATTTGCCCACCAGCGGGATCAGCGCGATCCAGATCGCGGCGATGATCACACGGGCATAGAGCCTGTCGGGATCCGGCTTTTTATCCGCGCTGCGGCCTCCGTAGATATTTCCGAGTGCCATCGCGATCATGATGGTTCCGATAATGATCGTCCACACGATCTGCGAGGAACTGAAATACGGCGCCAGCAGGCGGCTTGCGCCGAGCTCCACCGCCATCACGGACATGCCCGCGAAGAATTCGGTCATGTAGAGGAAAATTCTCTTCCTGAGGATCGGCCGTCTCTCCGCCAACGAACGGATCGCCGTCCCGTCGCCCGCGGCCTCGCGTCCTGCGTTATCCTGCGCCGCAATCTCACTGTTCACTGCCTGTTCTGCCTTGTTGTTCGAGTCCATTGTCGTCACAACTCCCCCTGTCATTCATCTTTCTTCGCCGCCGCGAGCATCCACCCGCACGCATCGTTCATATCCTTCGCGATATAGGAGGACAGCTCCCGCATCTCCTCCGTCACCGGCAGCAGATCCGGTACCATCACGGGCTTCATCCCGGCCGCATGCGCCGCGCGGATCCCGTTGTGCGAGTCCTCCACCGCGATCGCCTCCTCCGGAGCAACCCCGAGTGCCTCACAGGCCTTGAGGAAGATCTCCGGGTGCGGCTTCGAGTGTGTCACCGTATCGCCGCCAACCACCGCCGCAAAATACTGCTCGATCCCCGCATTGGCAAGATGCCGCAGCACCTTCTCACGCCGCGTCGACGACGCCACCGCGATCTTCAGTCCCGCTGCCGCGAGCGCCGCAAGCGTCTCACGGACACCGTCCTTCACGGGCACGCCGTGCTCCTCGACGTAACTGTTGTACATCGCGCTCGTGCGCCGGCAGTACTCCTCGTACGGAAAATCCTTCCCGTAGTTCTCGTACACGATCCGCTCCGTCGTCTGCGCGTTGACACCGATGCACAGCGCATACACCTCCGGCATGTTGGGTATGTCGTCCTCCTCGGCAAGCGCGTACCAGCAGTCTCTGCACAGCCGCTCCGTGTCGAACAGTACGCCGTCCATATCAAACACTATCGCTGTAACCATACTTGTCCCCTTGTCCGAACGCCTTCCCGGCGCCGTCCTACTGAATTCTTCCTTCGCCGCCCATCAGCCGCGTCATCTCCTCGATGCGCTCGATCGGGAACGGCGGGTTCGTGAGCGGGCGAAGCGCGATCGACATCAGTTTCATCGGATTGTCGTCCGCTGCCACGCGGTTCGAACTCATCGCGCCGCACACGCGGCAGCGATGGATGATCGCCCACTCTCCGTTCTTTCTCACCCACACTGCGATCGCGTCCATGTGGCCGCCGCAGTCGCTCTCGCGGTCACCGGGCTCAATGTCCACATGCAGGCTCGTCAGACAGTTCGGACAGTGATTTCTGTGGTCGCTGCCGGCTCCGTCCGGCACAACCGTACGGCCGCATTCCTTGCACACGAACGTCTCGTCGCACGGATGCGTTTTATAGTATCCCTTCTCATAGGATCTTCTCTTGTTCTCTCGGTTCATGGTTCGTTCTCCTCCGTTTCTTCGCCGCCTCCGCAGCTTCCTTTTCGTGAGCTCGGCCCCGCGGCAATCCTATCGCTTATTCTACCACATAACACCGCCGCACACAATGCAAAAGGCTTGTAGTATCCTTTCTATTTGCCGGCGAACATTCATTATCCCGTCGTCATTTTCCGGAAAATGAATCACTCCGGCATAGACAAAAAGAAGGACCCCGAAGGATCCTTCCCGTTGTTTCCGTGAAGTTGGTCAATCGCCCGCAGGATCAGTCTGTCTGACCGTCCGTTGTCTGATCGTCGGTCGTCTCCGTCCTCTGCTTGGTGGCGGAAAGCATATCGACCAGCGCCCAGCGGGGATTGTCAACACCGTCGTCGCTGTCGTCGATGTAAATGTAATAGAAGTACTCATCGATATGCTGCGTCACATGCTTGTTGTTCTTCGTGAGATGCATGTTCTTGATGTAATCGATGTGGCAGGAGAAGCAGTTCTCCGTGTACTCCGTGTACTCGGTAACCGACAGGTTCGTGAGAGCCGGCTTGTCGGTCGTGTGCGAACTGACGAACGTGATATCGATACTCTTCGCGTAGCTCTCCGCTGCGTAGAAGAAATCGGAATCGGTCACGATGTACTTGCGGATCGAGTACAGACCGCGTTTCTCACCGGGCATGTCATTCGTCGTAAAATCGCCCCACTTGGTCGCGATATCCAGGGCAACGTCATACCGGTCCTGAGGCATTTCCATACCGGTCTTAGGCGCGTATGAGATGTTGATGTATCCCTTCTCATCCTTCTCGGCATCGACGATCTCGCCGTTTTCGTCGGTGATGACGACCGTAGGCTCGAGAAGAATATGGTTTACGGCGTACGTTACATTGGTCGGGATCGTAACGTACTTGCTCACATACTCAAGCTCCTTCGGCACCTCGCTGATGCTCACAATATGCTCCTTCGTCAGTTCCTTGCCGTTGACCGTGACCTTGTATCCCGTCGGAACCGTATAGAGGTATCCCGTCGTCGTAAGATCATCCGTATTCACAACCGGCTTGATCGAATCGATCTTCCACTCGCACACCTCGAGGATCGCGAGGATCTTCTTGGGATTGTACGAGGTCATGCGCATCTGCGCGACAACCTTGCCGTCGCCTAAGATGTCGTAAACCGGGTTGGTCGTGCTGTAGCTGTTTTTATTTTTCACACAGGTGTACTGCTGAACATTCTTAAGCTCCGTCAGATAACGGTTCTTCACGAATGCAGTGATCTCCTCGTCGGTCTCGAACTCACTGCCTTCCGCCTTGATCGTGATCTCCTTTTCGATGGAGCCGTCCTTTACCTTGGCCTTAAACTCCTCAAGCAGCCGCTCCACATTGTTCTCCGGCTGCGAATTCTCGTAGTCGACCAGA
The DNA here is from genome assembly GCA_017962105.1 of Lachnospiraceae bacterium. GTDB lineage: Bacteria > Bacillota > Clostridia > Lachnospirales > Lachnospiraceae > ISDg. Next base: position 23,794 of record JAGCVY010000051.1, on the reverse strand, counting down.
CAGCGGTCCGTGTAGCGCCACAGCCACCCTCCGAGGATGATCAGCGCGATAACCCACAACGCAAGGAACACAAGGAACATTCTGCGTCCGCGCTTGATCTTGCGCTTCTTCTCCTTCGCCGCCTTTGTCTGTGCATTTTTCCTCGTGCCTGCCTTCTTCGCAGCTCCTGCCGACCGGGTTGCCGGTGCTGATGACTGTCTCTCCGATCCCGAGGAACTCACGCCGAACGCCTCTGACTTCCTGCGGATGTATTCGGGATCCACCTCCGCAAGGTCATCGTCATCATCTGTATTATTCTTATCCTGATCGCCGTAAACGATGCTCCGGATCAGCTCCTGCACTTCCTCGTCATCCTCGTCCTGCTTTGCAGTTCCGAGCGAGTCCCAGAAGTCATCCTCACTGGCATCCGCCTCGTCGCGGTAGGCGTTGTACAGATTGCGGTACCGCTCGCCCCGGCTTTGTTTCTTGTTATTCTCATCTACTGCCACAGAGAAATAATCCCCCTACTCTTTCGTACTTCCGTTGTTCAAATCTTCCTTCGTTTCCTCAACAGTCCCCCGTCCGGTCATTTTGCCGGCGGCATGACAACCATGGCATCCGGCAGACGCCATGAAGAGTTCTGATAATAGAAGGTGACACTCGTCATCTCATACTGGTCCTTGTAGTACATCGTCGAGGAGCTGCCGCCGTCGAGGTTTGCAGCCGTCACCGCACCGAAGTCCAGCATGACGCTGATCAGATCGGACGCGGTTGCGCCGAGATGTCCGCCCGCGCCTCGTCCGTCCGTGACGAACAGAAGGATCGCGCCGTCCGCGCGCTGACCGATGGCCGTACGCGGGTTGCTGCCGCTGCCCTGTCCGCTCAGCTCACGCCCCTTGCCGTCTATGACAAGCGGAACGAAGTGGTTGTTCACATCGGAGGCTTCCTCCTGGAACGTAACGGCATCGCGGATCTTTGCTTCCTTGACGTACTTCTCCACATCCGCCGCCTTCATACCCTGAATGTCCTTGACTACCAGGATGTCCGATTCATCCAGACCGATCAGATACAGACCTCGCTGCGACGGGGAATTGTACTGGATCTGACCCTTCGACACGACAACGCCGTACGGCTTGCCGCCCTTGTTCTGGTCTGACTGGTACAGGCCGCCGTTCACGCCGCCGACACCGCCGCACTCCTTGACGATCTTGTCAAGATCCTTGCCGTACTCACCCCACGGGTAAGTCGTTCCCACGATCACCTGTGCCGGGTCCTTGATGACCATCATTTTCCCGAAAAATGTTCTTCCGGCGACTTCCTCGATATACACGCCGTTCTCATCGTACACGATCTTCCGTCCCTCGGGCGTGACCGGATCTTCAATGTCCGGGCCCTGGCCACGGTTGATCTTGATCAGGCTTCGGTCGCTCTCGGTCTCCATCGGCTTCATCTTGTTCTGATCGACAACCGCCTGAATCTCATCCGCAGAGCATACCCACGACGCGAGGAACTTTAACTGACCTGTCTCCAGGATCGTCGTGATGAACGTTGCCTTTGCCGCCTCCGACGGGCCGTTGCAGCACTTGTAGATGACGCCGTACAGCGCACCCGCAAGGACGAGAAGCGTCACGAGCAACAACAGCAGAAACCGCAGAAAATACCGTAAAATCCTCTTTCCCATCAACTATTCTCCCCATTCTTATTTCGATTGGCAAATACCCAATGCTTCTGCACATAGAAACTGACCGCGAACAGACACATGTCCACGACAAACTTGACGAACGACTCCCCGATGCCCGCACTCATGCCGAACACACGCTCCGCAACGAGATCGACGAGAAGGAACGACGCTGTCATCTGACAGATCGCCAATATGTAATATCGCACCAGCGTTCCGCCCACCGAGTTCTCGCTCTTGAACACAAGCCTGCGGTTCAGGCAGAAGTTCACGATGGTGCTGACCACGCGCGCGCCCACCGTTGCAAGCGCGATGCGCAGCTGGCTGTCCGCCTTGCGCATGCCCGCGCCTTCCAGCCCGACGTTCAGGAGGAAGAACAGCAGCGTGTCGACAAGGAAGCACACAAGCGACGCTCCTAAGAATTTTGCGAACACGGAGGACCCGATGTGCTTGAATATGATCTTGTAAATCCGCCACGAATCGCGGAACGGATGAAAATGCGAGGAGGCATTGTCGTCGATGTACACCGTGTCGATCACGACCTCGTGCAGCCCGACTCCCTTGTCCTTGAAGATCAGCAGCTGGTTGGTCTCGTACTCATAGCGCTCGCCCCCGATCTCACACATGAGCGGCAGATGCTGCCGCGGGATCGCACGGAGCCCCGTCTGCGTGTCGCTGATGCGGATGCCGCAGAAGATGCGGAACACCGCCTTAGTGATGTTGTTGCCGTTGCGGCTCTTGAACGGAACGTCCGGCTTGCTGAAATCGCGCACGCCGAGAACAACCTTGTCGCCCTGCTCGAGCATCGCCTCCGCGCAGGCGCGGATATCCTTCGGCAAATGCTGCCCGTCGCCGTCGACCGTCACCACTCCCTCGGACTCCGGCCGGTTTTCCAGGATATATTCAAACGCCGTCTTCATCGCGCGGCCCTTGCCCTTGTTCACCTCGTGCGTAAGGACGGTCACGCCGTTCATCGCCGCCACCGTTTCAAAGGGCTTCTTATATTCCGCTGCGCTGCCGTCATCCACAACCACGATGTCCGTGAACCCTTCCGCGAGGATACCCTCCACGGTATGGATCATTTTCTCATCGGGGTTCAGCGACGGAAGAACGATCGTTACGTTCAAACCGTACCTCCCTGCAACCTGTGCTATACACAAACCTGTGCTATACTACAGTTGTAGTATCATCATTTTCCTTATGGTCATCACTGCTCTTGTCATCCGGGCTCTTTCCGGCGATCGCCGTATCCGTCCCGGCAAATGCCGCATACTTCGGCACTCCGCGGTACAGCTTGCTCTCGATCACCCACGCGATCACTGCCAGCAGAATACCGTCCAGCAATCCGACAAGCACGTCTGTCGGGTAATGGATCCCGATGTACAGCCGTGAAAAGCTGATCATCAGCGCGAGACCGATCAACGGCAGGTACCAGCGCTTCTTAAGGTACCGGCACATTGCCACTGCCGATGCGATGCTCGCCGCCGTGTGTCCCGACGGGAACGATCCGTCCTTCGCCTTCTCACCGATCAGCACCAGGCCCTCGATCAGCTCGTACGGTCTCGTGCGGTTCACAAGAGGCTTGAGAATACAGTTGTTCAGAAGCAGTGAACCGACCAGAGCGATGGCCGAGCAGACGGCCGCGCGCCTCGTCTTCCTAAAGCAGAGGAACACGACGGTCAGCAGGATCCAGAAGATCCCGGCGTCCCCTAAGAATGTTATGTTCGGAAAAATCTTATCCAGAAAGCTGCTTCGGATATGATCCTGAATGTACAGAAGGATATCCGCATCCATCGTCAAAAACGGCATACTGTAACCTCTTTATCCTGTATTTGACCGCTGCGCGCACGGTCAGAAAAAACGGCTTTATTTCGTACCCACACAATGAACCAAGTATATTATACTCACGAACGCGGAAAACGCAAGACTAAGAAGAGAATCCGCTTGTTACATTTCCGTTAAATCCTCGCTTTCCGGGGCCATTCTTCATTGCATACGAAAACCGGCTGTGGTATACTGTAAGTTACAAAAAAGCGGGTTTCCTGCGGGTAAACGCAACGGAAACAAACCGCCGAATAAGGAGGAAAGTATTATGGGGTTTTTCAGTAAGCTTTTCGGGCCTAAGGAAGCTCCCGCGCCGGCTGCTCAGCCGTTCCCCGCGGAGTCCCTTCCGGCCAACGGCGTATATGCCAACATGTTCAGGATCGACGAGGCTTTCCAGATCGCTCCCAAGTCGACGGAAGTCGGCATCAAGCGTGCCAAGCTGTACAAGGACCGCTGCGTAGTCCGCGGCCCGGTTACCGCAGGTTCCTTCTCGCAGAACGACGCCGTTGTTCTCTTCATTAACGGCAGCCCGATGCTGGTACCGATCCTCGACGTCATGAAGTGCGACGCCATGGATTTCAAAGATGAGCTTGCGGCCAACATGCACAAGCACACCATCGAAGCAGGCATGACGGCATGGATCATCCTCGACGTCACGGCTCTGCCCGTGGTCGGCACGACCGTCGGCAAGTTCTGATTCATCAAAACAATCTCTTCAAAAACCAAGCGGGTGCTCCCCATAACGAGGGCACCCGCTATTTCTCACTCTTCTACTATTATTTTCCGAACTCCTCCGCGAACTTCTCCGGCTCCAGAGCCCATGTGAGGCCGGTCACCAGATGCTTGCGCCAGAACTCGAAATCGTGTACGCCCGGAGCGGTTACGTAGGTTGCCGGAACGTCGATGGAATCGAGGAACGCCTTGAAATCGCAGTTCGGGCGGTACAGGAAGTCCTCCGTGCCGCATGCCATGAACACGTCGGGGATCTGCGCCCCGCTCTCCTTCAGGTTGCGCACCAGGACCTCAGGGTTGATGTCCGTCTTCGCGGCGTTCTGCAGATCGCCGAAGATCCATGTATAGTATTCGTAGTTTGCCATGCCGTTTTCCATATCCGGCTTGAAGAACGACAGTCCGTTCTGGATGAGCGCCGACGAGAGCGCCATCACCTTGCCGAAGGTCTCCGGGAACATGAAGGCCGTATGCAGCGAGCCGAAGCCGCCCATGGAGAGACCGCCGATGAAGGTGTCCTCCCTCTTATCTGAGAGACCGAAGGTCTTGCGGGTGTATTCGACAAATTCCTTTCCCACGTAGCTTGCGTATTTGCAGCCTGTCTGCGGCTGATCCAGATAGAAGTTATTATCACCGTTCGGCAGGAAGAAGTTCACGTTGAACCGGTTCGCGATCTCCCCGAGGGGCGCGTTTGTGAACCAGTCGGTGTCGCAGCCGCTGTAGCCGTGCAGCAGATATACATTTTTCGCGGGTCTCTGATAATGCGGATTGTTCTCCGCGCCGTACGCGATGTCGTTGCTCAGGACCGCCGTAAAATGAACCGGCCTGCTGAGGGTCTTGGAAAAGAATGTTCCCAGAAAATGAGCCATGGTAAACCTCCGTGATTGTCTTTATAATGCGGGATCAACGCGCATCGGAAAATGTGTCCCGCACTGTCCTATCTTACCACAAGACAGACAAAATTCATAGTGCGATCCCCTCCTTCTAAGTTTAAAAACGATGGAGACACAAATAATTCACAAATTTTGTTAGCACTCACTCTTGACGAGTGCTAACAGTTGTGATACAATGCAGTCAGAACGAAGGGAAAGACCTTACGGAGCGTCCATAGACCACCGAAGGGAACACGATCCCCGAGTTACTTCAAGCAAGATCGTGAGTTATTTCACGCAAAGGAGGGATGACATATGTTGATGCCTAGTATTTTCGGTGAAAACCTTTTTGATGACTTTTTCAATGACTTTATGGTTCCTGCAAAACCCGGTTTCGCGGGTGCACATCCTTTCAACGGACTGATGAAGACCGATGTGAAGGAAACCGATACCGGATTCCAGCTGGACATTGAGATGCCGGGTTACGGCAAGGAAGATATCACAGCGGAGCTGAAGAACGGTTACCTGACGATCAACGCTACCAAGAAGTCCGAGGACGACGAGAAGGACAAGAACGGCAAGTACCTTCGCCGCGAGCGTTTCTACGGTTCCTGCAGCAGAAGCTTCTATGTGGGCAAGCAGGTTACCGAGGAGGACATCAAGGCGAAATTCGAGAATGGTATCCTGATCGTGACCAGTCCGAAGAAGGAAGAGCAGCCGAAGGTTGAAGAGAAGAAATATATCTCCATTGAAGGATGATTTCCAACCCCCTTATGCGGAGAGGGACGGGCTTACCCCCCGTCCCTCTCTTTTTTTTGTTTCTCTTCTTTCATCTGAAGTTACAGCATGATCCCGTTCACCACCGCACGGACTCTGTGATGGTGGTACAGCTCGTCATTCGGTCGCATGTTGTGCATGTACGCCACGGAGAACTTCTCGACCGGATCCGCCTCCACCCAGATGCCGGTACCGCCGGTCCACCCGAAATCGCCGAGGTGCCCGTTGTGTCCGTACTTCTGCGTGAGCAGCGTGCGGAAGCCGAGGCCGTACCCGTAGCCGGCAAGATAGTCGTTCTCGAAATCGGCAAGCTGCACCGGTCCGAGCTGGTTTTCATGAAGCATCGCAACCGTGCCGCTGCCCAAGAATTTTCTTCCCTTGTACGTCCCGCCGTTGGCGAGCATCTGCATGAACACCGCGAAATCGTGAGCGCTTGTCAGAAGGTTCGGACGCGCTCCCGCCGGCACGCTGTCGGGATCAAGGGACGAAAAATTCGCCGTCGCCTCGAACTGTCCCGGTCCCTTCTTTACATAATTGGTCACGATACGGCCGATGTTCCACGGCCGAGCAAGGGTGTCCGTGTCCTCGAGTTCCAACGGATCGATCAGCCGGTCCTTGAATACCTCCCGCAAAGGCTTCCCCTCAAAGGTTTCCACCAGAACGCCGGTGATCTCGGAGCCGAAGCCGTACAGCCAATGGGAGCCCGGCTCGAACATCACGGGGACCTCCGCCATGGCGCGCACCTCCTGCTGGATGGTGGTGGGCCCGTTCTTAAGGAGCTCCGCCATTTGCCGGCTCATGGCTGCAAGCGTCGGCGTGGACGGGTCCACAGCGGGAACCATGCAGTACGGCAGGCCGCACATCATCGCCACCGCGTCGCGGATGGTGATGGGCTTCTCCAAAGGCGCCGTGGTGATCTCCCCGTTGGGGAGCGCAACATACTTGCGCGTATTTTTCCACTCCGGCAGATAGTAATACAGCGGGTCGCTGAAGAGGAATTTTCCTTCCTCGTAGATCATCCCGAGAATCGCGTACGTGAACAGCTTCGTCGTGGACGCCTGGCTGAACATGCTGTGGATGTCCACCTTCTTCCCCGACTCGATGTCCGCGTACCCGGCCTCGCCGTGGTAGATCAGCTCATCCCCCTGCATTACCGCCACCGCGCAGCCGGGGTTCGTCCCCTGCTCCACGAAGCTCTCCAACAACCTGTTCATCCTCGTAAAGTCCTTCATACAACACCTCCGTAACCGTATTTTCTCTTGTTCTATCACAGCGCGATTATTGTCGTTTGCTCCACCCGGGTCTCACCCCTCCGTCAAATGCAGCTTCCGGTAAATCTCCTCAATGAGCGGCGATTTGTACTCAATGTACTTATCAATGTCATAGGGATATCTGGCGGCGCCTTCCTCCTTCACCGTGCTGTACCGAAGCACCGCGTCCGGATTTTCCCGCAGGAAATCCCGGAAAATGATGTGCCTCCGCAGTTCCGGCGAGTCCTGCGTACACACGTACAGATGATGCTTCCGCAGGTGTTCCTTACCGTCATACTTAAAGGCTTCCCGTCCGGGGATCCCCAGATTTCCCTCATGATGGTACCCTATGGATTCCATGGCTTCAATGACGGCCGGAAGCACCGATCCATCCCGGATCACCACGTCGATATCGATGATCGGCTTCGCGGAAAGTCCCGGCACGGAAGTGCTCCCGACGTGCTCAATGCGAAGCGCAAGGCTGCCGAGCGCCTCCTCCAACTCCCGCCGGATATCGAGGAAATCCTGCGCCCAGGAGGCATCGTACGGCCGCACCACCACGTGCTTTCGCCCCTCCGGCACACAATTCAGGATTGTCTCTATTTTTCGAAGATCCGCAAGCTCCTCATCCCTGTCATAGGTGTAATCGTCCGGAACGGTGTCAAAGAGGGCAACCCGCTCCATCTCGCTCTCCGGCAGCTCCCCGAGGGAGTGGACGACAGCGACATACGCCCGTCCGTTGTTCCGGCCGACGCCGTCATCCCAGATCTGCTCGTAGTCCCACAGGGGGATCATGTCGCAGTCGGTGATCCCGCTCTCCTCGTAGAGTTCCCGAAACGCCGCCTGCAGCGCCGTCTCGCCCGGCTCCACGTGACCGCCCGGATGTTCAAACGTCTTCCTTCGCCTGTGCAGGCAATACACCCATCGGTCTTCGTACCGCGCAAAGATCACGACAAATCCGATATCGCTCAGTTCCCCCGCCCCGTAATACTGTTTCATCGTCTCCGGTACTCCTCCTGGATCAGTTTGTATGCGTCGTCAAGCACTGCAAGGATCCGCTCCTGCTCGTCGGGTTTGTCGGTGTTCAACAGGCTTTTCTCGGCGATGCCGATCAGCTCGTAGATCACTGCCCGCCGATGGATTTTGTCCGTACCCTCGGAAAATGTTTCCGAGACCTCTGCCGTGATCCCGTCTCCGGAAGGTTCCGTCCCACCGGCTTCATTCTTACCTTGGTCCTCAACATTCTCACCGACATCCTCAGCCTCGCCGGTTTCCTCGACATTCTCATCCCCGGTTTCGTCCTCAGCATCGGATTCACCGGCCGGGGCATCATCAGTTTCACCGGTTGTCATGTCTCCATCAACGGCCTCACCCGGTTCCGTCACATCCTGTCCAGGCTCTTCCGACTCTGCGTCACAAACCTCCGCATCACGGGCTTCCTCGGAAAGCTCCGCCTCGTCCCTTCGAGCCCGTCTCGTCCGAAGCTTTGCGGGTATCCCCGCAATCGTGCGGATTAAGTTGAGAAATGCGCAGAACACGCCCATCGCGATCAGGCCGATCTGCCATTTCTCGGGAATGTCCGCCAGCCGGGCGGTACACGCTCCGGCCGTGCACAGCAGCAGCCCCCAGAAGGACAATCGGAAGAAAAACAATAACCCGCCGGCAAGTACAAGGGCGATCGCGGCGAAAAATGCACCTCCGTACCCCGCAAGCCTGTCTCCCCGAAGAAATCCCGGAAGCTTCGGGATCTCCGGCTGGAACACCGCAAGGGCAAGGAGCGCAGCCAAAAAGAGCACCGGCAGGATCATCAATCCGTCAAGCGCACCGAACCTGCGCCGCAAGGGCTCGATCCCCGGCATCAGCTCCACGCCGAGGGATTCCGCAAGCTCCTTCGCACCGCTTGTGAAGGTGGAGTTCGTCATCACCACGGCGCGGTCGCAGCCGTAAAATGTCGCCGCCGCATAAACCTCCTGCACGGCCTTGTTGCCCACAGGAGTCGCATAGTATTTGCACTGGAAGGCGTATTTCTCCTTCTTCCGCCGGGCGATAATATCCGCCCCCTGGTCACGGCTCGCCTTCGTCACCTGCACCTTCCGAAACCCGTGGGCCCGCAGGTACTCCGCGCATACCGTTTCAAACTCATATCCGTTCATTCGCAAACCTCACTCCAGGCGCACCGCCGCAAGCGGGCTCAAGCTCCGCAGCACGCCGTCACGGATTCCGTCGTTGATGATAAACGCCGCCTTCTGCAGATCCTCCGTGCCCTCGGGAACCAGCCCCTGCTCCTGCAATACCGTCGTTAAGAGGATGCGGGCTTCCGTGATGCAGGTTGACCCGTCCGGGCGGAGCGCGTTCTTTAGGTAACCCGCATACATCTCCCCTTTCGGCAGGTCCTGCACAAATCGGAGGCACCACTTGTAATACGGCGACGGCCGGTTGTACACCCATCCGAAGACTGCCGCCGCTGCCTTGACAAACTCCGCGGCTGTCAGAAACGCCGAGGCTTCATCCCCGCGCTCCAGACAGCGGGGATGGTTGTATTCGCCGGTCTGGCTCATGCGGATCAGGTATCCGCACAGCTTCTTGCGCTGCACGTCCTCCGGCGGATTTCTCCACGCCTCACGGATGGCGCTGAACTCTCCGAGCCCGTCGAAAAATACCTCCCCGTTCGTCACCTCCGCCATCGCGCTGTCCGGTACGGAGAGGTACGCCCGCCAATCCCCGGGCGGCCCCGAAAATCCGGTGAGCTGCCGGTAGATGTCCGCCGTGCGGAACACGCCGCGGCGGTTGACGCCGGCCGGGTTGAACAGACTTCTCCGAAGCCCCATGAATTCCTTCGGAAGCGACTCATACGCCCGCCCCAACAGAAATTCCTGCCGCCGGCTCACCCGCTCCTCGTCCGGCAGATAGATGCAGAAGCCGTGCTCAAAGTCATGGTCCCTGGAAATCTCATCATCGTAGCCGAAGCACTCCGAGCCGGGTCCTACCAGTCCGACTGCCGTAAGGTCCAAAAGCTCCGGGAACCGCTCTTCCATCATCGGCTTCCCGTGCTCCTCCCAAAACGCTCTCGATATCTCAAGCCCCTTCATTCGCTTCTCCCGTTTGTCTCGTAAAATGTTTCCGCTCTCTTCCGGAGCTCCTTCGCATAGGCAAACCAGCCGTAATACTCGAAGATCGGGGCGCATTTTCCGCAGACCTGTGCATAGTTTGCGTCCCGCGTCAGTCCCTCGGTTTCCAGCAGATCGTGGGCTTTCTGCACGCAGTCGTCAATCTGCTCGTAGGCGTCCGCGATGCCGTGAGCCTCCCGGTGCATATCCGCGAGATTGAGCATCGTGATGGCAATCTCCGGCTCGGACCCCGGGATCTGCTTCATGGTCTCACAGGCCTTGTTGTATGTCCTCTCCGCTCTGTCGTACTGCTTTGCCTTGGTAAGGCACGTCGCCATGTTGTTGTAGAGACTTCCGACCCGGGTGTCCGCATCCTCAAGTCTCCGGGTGTAAATATCCTGCGCGCGCTCGTACAGAGGGATTGCATCCGCAGTCCTCCCAAACGCCGTGTAGACCGTACCGCAGTTGACATAAACGGTGGCCGCGGTCACGGTGTCCTCCAATTTCAGGCGCTTTAGAAGCGCCAGCGCCTCCTCCGCATACTGCACCGCCTCTGCGGCGTCACCGGCCATCCGCCGCTGACCCATCAGCTCGTTGCATATGGTCAGCTGGGCGCGCTCATCCTGTCCGATCCGCGCCTCCTCAAGCCAGTAGAGGAGATGCCTTCTCGCTCCCGCTGCATCGTTTGCCGCCGTCAGCCGGTCCAGCCGGTCCAAAACCCGGTCCATCGGAATCACACCCATTTTTCACTCTCCTTACCGGGACACGGCCAGCGCCGTTTCCCTCACAAAACCCGATTTTGTTTATTATACCACAAGCGACGGTCGAAATGGACCGCCGCTTGAAAAATGTTCCTCATAAATTTGCTTACAGATAGTATTGCGTAGGTTCGGGGATCGGACGCTCCTCCGGCGTGATCTCCGGCACCTCCTCCGCGGGCAGCAGGTCTTCCGGTTCCGACTGCATCGGGGGAACCGTCACCGCCTCTGCCGGAGGCATTGTCAAAGGTTCTGTCGGAGGCATCGTCATGGCCTCCGCCCCGGGCATCATTGCGGGCTCCGACGCGGGCATCGGTGTCATTGCGGGCATCGGTGCCATCGGAGGGATCCCGTAGGGGTCTCCGTAGCCGACGACTGCGCCTGCCGTGCCGTACGTCGGATCGCCATAACCCGGGTTCATTGCTGCATTCGGGTAGCCGTTCATCCCGTCATTCGGGTAACCGGCCATCCCGTTCGGATATCCGTACATCCCCTGCTGAGGATAGCCACCCATTCCGTTCGGATATCCGTTCATCCCGTTCGGGTAGCCGTTCATACCGTTTTGATAACCGTTCATACCGGCATTGGGATAAACTCCCATTCCGTTCTGATACATCCCCTGTTGAGGATAGCCGCCCATTCCGTTTTGGTACATCCCCATCCTAGTCGCACCATAGGCTCCGGCACCCGGCATGTTCGGATTCATCATGGCATCGTTTCCGTAAAGCCCACAGCTGTCCATATATCCCGGCTGCGGCTCCTTCGGGATTACGATCGCCAAAACGATATACACCCAAAAGCCGAGGCTTCCGAAACAGATGGAAAGGAACGTCAGAAGCCGAACAAGACCCGGACTCAGGTTTGCGTACCTTGCAAGGCCGCCGCACAGTCCGGAAAATACTTTGTCAGTTTGACTGCGATACAGTTTTTTCTCCATTTCCCCCTCCTTTACCGCTACGGTAAATTGTGTTTACATTATCGAAATCATACCACAGAACGGAACATATGTCAACGGCGTCTCCGCAATATTGCGGAAACGCCGTTGTATCACTTCGCACTATCAGATTAATCCAGTTCCCTCACGCCGGTGTACAGCTCATAGTACCGGCCCTTCTGTGCAAGCAGGTCGTCGTGATTGCCCCGCTCGATGATCTCACCGTGTTCCAAAACCATGATGGCGTTGGCGTTTCGTACCGTCGAAAGGCGGTGCGCGATGACAAATGTCGTGCGGTCCTTCATCAGGCGGTCCATACCGTGCTCAATGTGACGCTCGGTACGGGTATCGACCGAACTTGTCGCCTCGTCGAGGACAAGGATCGGAGCCTTGGAGAGCGCTGCTCTCGCGATGTTGAGAAGCTGCCGCTGTCCCTGAGAAAGGTTCGCGCCGTCGCCCTCCAGCTTCGTGTTGTAACCGTCCGACAGACGCATGATGAAACTGTGTGCGGACGCGGTCTTGGCCGCGGCGATAACCTCTTCATCCGTGGCATCCAGCCGGCCGTAACGGATATTTTCCATCACCGTGCCGGAGAAGAGATGCGTATCCTGCAATACCATGGCGATGTTCTCACGAAGGTTCTTGCGCTTGATATTCTTGACATTCACACCGTCGATGGTGATCGTACCCTCGTCGACATCGTAGAAGCGGTTCAGAAGGTTCGTGATCGTGGTCTTGCCGGCGCCGGTGGAACCGACGAAGGCAATCTTCTGACCGGGCTTAGCATACAGGCTGATGTCATGCAGAACGATCTTATCCGGGTTGTAACCGAAGGTGACGTGATCCAGCACCACATGCCCCTTCATACCGATCAACGGATTTGCATCCTCTGCGTCCGGAGCCTCCGGAACTTCATCCATCACCTCGAAGACACGCTCTGCGCCCGCCAGTGCGGAGAAGAACGTTGCCATCTGCTGGGAGAGCATGTTGATCGGCATTGCGAACTGACGCGAGTAGGTTGCGAAAACCGTGAGACCACCGGCCGTAATCTTGCCGAAGATCATAAGCACGCCGCCGATACCCACTGTCGCAGCGTAGGAGATCTGGGAGGTGTTGCCCATGATCGGACCAGTCACGCCGCCCCAGAACTGCGCCTTGAACTGCTTGTCGCGCATGTCGTCGTTGAGTGCGGAAAATTCTTCCACACAGCACTCCTCGTGGTTGAACACCTTGACAACCTTCTGTCCGGTGACGGTCTCCTCAATGTAGCCGTTCACGGCGCCGAGGGCGCTCTGCTGTGCGGCGTAGTATTTGCGGCTCAGTTTGCCGATGGTGAAACCGCCGAACAAAAGAACCGGAATGAAGGCCACGGTAATCAACGTAAGGATCCAGCTCGTTGTGATCATGAAGACGAACGTTCCGACCAGCGTGACGCCGCCGGATACGATCTGCGTAAACGAGTTGTTGATCATGACATCGATGTTATCGATATCGTTGGTAAACCGGGACATGATCTCACCGGTCTGCTTCGAGTCAAAATATCTTACCGGAAGCCGCTGAAGCTTCGAGAACAGGTCGTTCCGGATGCGCTCGATCATTCCCTGGGAGATGGAGAGCATCAGTCTCGCCTGCGTGTAGGTGGTGATAACGCCGATGCAGTAGATCGCACCGAGCATGATCAGGGCCATCAGCACGTAAGTCATAACCTTCCCGTCACCGGGGAAGAAACGGCCCGCCAGTTTTGTGATCGCGTTGTCGGCGATCCGCTCAAAGGGCGAAACCTTGATCACCTTGTCCGGAAGCACTGCCTTGGTCAGCTTGTTGATGATCGGGGCAAGAAGGTAGCTGCCCACAAGGCTGGTCACGGTGGTGAGAAGCATACAAGCCAACACGAGTCCAAACCGGAACCGGAACCCGTTCATATAAGTCAAAAGTCTTGCGATCGTCTTCTTCGCGCTCTTCGGCTTTCCGCCCATCATGCCGCGGCCTCTCGGACCTCCCTGCGGGCGTTGCTTAAACGCGTTTTTCTTAGCGATGCTGTTGTACTGCTGCTGCAGTTGTTCCAATGATCTTGCCATGTGTCACGACCCCTTTCCCGTCTGAGACTCGTAAATTTCACGGTACTCGGTGTTGTTCGCAAGAAGCTCATCGTGGGTACCCATACCCGTGATGACGCCCTCATCCATAACGATAATGGTGTCGGCGTCCTGCACGGAGCTGATGCGCTGCGCGATGATCAGCTTCGTGGCCTTGCGGAGATTTTCCGTATACGGATCGGTCTGCTCGCCGGCAACGGCTTTCTCGGAAAATGCCTTGCGGATCTGAGCTTCCGTCGCCGTATCCACGGCGCTGGTCGAATCGTCGAGGATCAGGATCTTCGGTTTCTTCAGAAGCGCTCTGGCGATACACAGACGCTGCTTCTGGCCGCCGGATACATTGGCGCCGCCCTGCTCGATCATCGTGTTATAGCCGTCCTTGAAGGAGGACACGAACTTGTCGGCCTGAGCGTACTCCGCCATGCGGCGGATCTCCTCGTCGGAGGCGTTCTCATCGCCCCACTGCAGGTTCTCGGTAACCGTGCCGGAGAACAGGGTGTTCTTCTGCAATACCATGGAGACGCCCTCGCGAAGATTGTAGAGGGAGTAATCGCGGACGTTCACGCCGTCCACAAGGACCTCGCCCTCGTCGCAGTCGTACAGTCTCGGGATCATGGATACCAGGGTTGTCTTGCCGCAGCCCGTGGATCCGATGATGCCGACCGTCGAACCGGCCGAAATCTCTAAGTTGATATTGTTCAAAACCTTCTCCTCGCTGTTTTTATAGTAGCGGAAGGAGACATTTTTGAAGGTGATGTCGCCGCGCTCCACCTGAAGCTCCAGATGCTGTGCATTTTCATCCGTCAGGTCAAGCGGCTCGTCCATAACCTCGCGGATACGCTTGGCGGACGCCAGCGCTCTCGAGGAGAACATCAGAAGGAAGGTCACCATGACAAGGGACGACAGGATCTGCGTAACATAGGTTAAGAATGCGGAGAGATCGCCGATCTTCATCCCGTTTTCCAAAACCATGGGACCGCCGATCAAAATGACCGCGATGACCGTTCCGTTCATGAACAGTGTCATGACCGGGGACATGAAGATCATAACCTTCGAAGCGGAAATACCCGCATTTTTCAGGTTTCTGTTCGCATCGTGGAATTTGTCGATCTCAAAGTCCTCACGGACGAAGCTCTTTACGACGCGCACGTTGGTGACATTTTCCTGAACCGTGGAGTTCAGCTCATCCACCTTCTTCTGCACACGGCCGAACCGGGGGAAACCGGTACGGATGATCCCGCCGACCGCGAGAAGCATCGCGGGCACCGAGACGGCGAACACAACCGACAACGGCGGGTTGAGCAGGATCGCCATGACAAGCGCGGCGATCATCATGTCGGGCGCACGCAGCGCCATCCGGAGTGCCATCGCGACGAAGTTCTGCACCTGCGTGACGTCGTTCGTAAGTCTCGTCACAAGGGAACCGGTGGAGAATTTGTCGATGTTTGCAAACGAATACTGCTGGATCCTGCGGTAACCGTCCGCACGTAGATCAGCGGCGAAACTGACCGAGGCCTTCGACGCAAAATAAGCGCCTCCGATGCCGCCGGCCATCATCACAAGCGCGGTCAGGATCATCAATCCCATGATCCCGAGGCTTGTGCCTGTTGTGAGAGTTCCGTCATTCGCGTTGTTGATCACGACCGAGAGAAGCTTCGGCATCACAACTTCACCGATAACTTCCACGATCATGCACAACGGTCCGAGAATGAAGAACGCAAGATACGGTTTTACGTACTTGCTCCATTTCATTGGCTCCATGTATGTGTTATTCCTTTCAACATTAGTTTTTCGGCATTTTTCGGGTTCATGTCATTTGTCCCCGAAAGGAATTACTCCAGTCCCGCAACCTCCGGGCTGAAGCTTCGCAGGTTTTCCTGCATGCGGGCAAGGATTCTCGCAAACTGCGTCAGATCCTCCTCCGTAAGTCCCGAGAGCATCGCCTCATCCAGCGTCTTGTACAGCTCCCAGGAACGGCGCACGATGTCCATTCCCTTCGGTGTGATGGCGATGAATTTGGCGCGGTTGTTGCCGTCCGCTTCGGTCCGGGATACAAACCCCGCTTTCTCCAGTTTTTGGAGTGTCACAGTGACTGCGGCAGGACTGATCTCAAACACCTTCGCAAGCTCCGCCTGAGTCGGCGGCTCCGTACAGCGGGCGAGATGCATCAGCATCATATGCTGGCTTCGGTGAATCCCCAGTTTTTTCACCTGGGACTCGGCAGCACAGCGGTGAAACCGGTCGGTTCGCAAAAACGACATTACGATGTTGAAACGATCGATTTCGGAATTTTTGATGTCCACGATATACCTCCTTTTTCCGGCATAAAGGCAACCGGACAACCCTCTGCCCCGTTGCTATGTTAACACATTAACAATTAACGCGTTAATGATACTCCCGGGAAAGGCGTTTGTCAACAGGAAAATTAACTAATTAAATTAGCATTGCTTATTTTCCGTATTAGAAATTGTTATACTTGCTTTTTTGAAAACGACACACAGACAGCAGCAAATGTGATATACTGACATATGTATGTTGGGAGCCTTGAGAGAGGGTATTCGGCTTTGAGCCGTTGGGGCTTTCAGATATGCGCAAAACTATACAAAGGGGGCTCCTTTCATGACGTTTGAAGAAATTATGAACTATGCCAGAAAGCAGCAGTGCTCCGATATTCATATTACTGTCGGTACTGCTCTGGCCGTAAGACGGTACGGTGTTCTGACCATTTTGGATCCCACGCCTACCGCGGAGGAATCGAAGCAGATGATCTATTCCATCCTGAGCGAGGATCAGATCAACTATGTCAACTCCGGTAAGGACCTGGATGTCGGTGTCATGCTTCCCGACGGCCTTCGTATCCGTGCCAATGTGTACCATCAGCGTAACAATCTGGCAGCCAGCATCCGTATTCTGCAGCAGACCATCCCTACGTTTGAAAAGCTCGGTCTTCCCACGGCAATCCGCCAGATGGCCGAGACGCCCCGCGGACTCGTTCTCGTAACCGGACCTACCGGCAGCGGCAAGTCCACGACGCTGGCTTCCGTCGTCAACTATATCAACATGAACTCCGCTCGTCACATCATGACGATTGAGGACCCGATCGAGTACGTATATCCTCACAACAAGGCAATGATCCATCAGCGCGAGGTCGGAAGAGACGTCGAGTCCTTCTCGCTTGCTCTCCGCTCCGCACTCCGCGAGGACCCGGACGTTATCCTTGTAGGTGAGATGCGTGACTACGAGACCATCTCCGCTGCAATCACCGCAGCCGAGACCGGTCACCTCGTCCTTTCGACTCTGCACACGACCTCCGCAGCACAGACGGTCGAGCGTATCATCGACGCCAGCCCTCTGGAAGCACAGGAGCAGATCCGTGCACAGTTCGCCAACGTTATCCGCGGCGTGTTCACGCAGCAGCTGCTTCCTCTCAAGGATGGCAACGGCCGTATCCTTGCATCCGAGGTTATGCTTGCAACGCCTGCCATCACGAACCTCATTCGTGAGAGCAAGACCATCCAGATCCCGAGCATGTTGCAGCAGAGCCGTGCACAGGGCATGAGCACCATGAACGACGCTCTCGCCGATCTCGTCCGCCGCGACCTCGTCTCCATCATCGAGGCGAAGAAGGTATCTCCGGATGCACAGTCTTTGGTAAAGGCTATCCACGGAAACTTCTAATTCCAGATTCACTGCAAACTAATACGAGGCTGTCGCACTCAGTGCGGCAGCCTCTTTTGCATTTGCCATGAAAAAAGAGCCTCCGCAGAGGCTCTTTTTGGGTTTTAGTTTGCAACCGTCTGGTGGATACCACCGGTGGTCGGTGTGGTGAGATCCAAGGGCTTGAAGGTGTAGCCGTTCTCAAGGCCCCACTTGATGATGTCCTCAACCGCACGGACGGAGAAGTGCTTCACGTCGTGCTGGAGAACAACCGAGAAACGTTCCCGCTTTGCGTTGTATGCAACGCCGTTGATGACGTTCTCGTAGACCTTCTCGGTGGGAATGGCGCCGGTCTTGTCGGCGTCGCCGCTTAAGACGTTCCAGTCGTAGAACAGGATACCCATCTCATCCATGTCCGCAACCAGTCTGGTCATAACGCCGGTGCTGTAGTTGCGGCTGACCTGGTTGGAGCTGCCGCCCGGGAAACGGATGATAGCCGCCCGCTCGCCGGTCAACTGTTCGATGACATCGTTCATGCGGTTCATGTCATCGAAGTAATCTTTCTCGCTCTTGTATACCTTGCTGTAATCGTGGGTATAGGTGTGAACTGCCACGGTATGGCCGGCCTCATGCTCCTTCACGATCATCTCGTTGGCCAGCTTGTTGTTGTGGGTTACGAAAAATGTCGCCTTGACATCGTATTTCGCAAGCACATCCAACAGTTCCTGCGTGTAGTCACTCGGGCCGTCGTCAAATGTCAGATAGATCGTCTTCGGGTCCGGCGTGACAGGCTCAGGCAGCTCGCGCGCCTTGACAGTGATCACTCTCTGGGCTTTCACTTCGTTTCCGTCGGAATCCTTCACCGAGTAGGTAAGGGTGTAGGTGCCTACATGCCAGTAAGTCACTTCCCCGTCCACCTTCACGGAATCCGTGAGGTCGCCGTCCTTGCGGTCCGTCGCCTTGAAACCGGGCTCCTTATACCAGACGCCGCCGACCAGGGTAATCTCCTCGTCGCCCGCCAGCACAAGAGTCGGAACATCGGGATCCATGTGGACTACCAGACGGGTTACCGTTGCGGTATTCCCGTGTTCATCCGCGACAGAATATGTGTAGATCGTGTGGTTCTTCTTTTCTCCGGGAGCCGTCGTCACAACCACCTTTGCGGTGATATCGCCGTCGACGTCGTCGGTTGCCGTATAACCGGGCTCGGCATATGTGCTGTCGTAATCGACAACCACCTCCGTGTCACCCTCAAGGGTAATCTCCGGAAGCGTACGGTCATCGTACGGGATCTGCCGTGTCACCACTGCCTTATTGCCCGCACGGTCGCTCACGGTGTAGCGGATCGTTCCGTCACCGGGCTCCTCGCGGAGCACATTTTCCGTGACATCCCCGTCGTAGGCGTCGATGGCTTCAAAGCCCTCTTCCACATACTCCTGGCCGATCGGCGTATAATAATCCGGCGCCGTCTTCAACGTGATCACCGGTGCCTGCGTATCCGCCACGTGAACCTTTCGCACCAGCTTCTGTTCCATTCCGCCGTAGGAGGTGGTGTAGGTAACCTCATAGTCGCCGAGGGTGGAGGTGTCCACAGTTCCCGAGATACCAACCGCCAGAGGCTGATTCCGAAGGAAGGAGAAGCCCTTGTGGTCATACACGGCGGTCGCACCCTTCTCAATGTAGTGCGAGCCGATTTCCACTGTGACCTCGCTCTCGCCGTTTAGTGTCATGGTGATCCTCCGTCCTGCAACGAACCGGATGATCATGGCCACGATCAAAACGAACAGCAGAAGAAAAATAATGAACTGGGCCCAATGGCCGTGTCTTTTCTTCTTATGTTTCTTCTTGTTTTCCATACTGTCTGAACTCATATCACACTTTCCTTGTCATTCCGCCCGATTTCGTCGGAAAATCCCGCTTTTGGGCGGGATTTCCGTATCTCATCGTTCGGTTATTTTCTCCCCGAGATTACTTGATAACCGGATCTGTCCAGTATTCCTTGTTGTACATATCGGTGAAGCGGTACGAAATCTTCGCCTGCTGTCCGGTGATAAGAAGATCCGTCACGGTGAGGGTGTTCACATAAGTGATCTGCTCACCGATCTTGTAGGAATTATCGTACGTTCCGTCATAGCGGTAGTAGTCACAGATGAAATCGATCTTATCGCCCTGAACAAGCTCGGTCACGCTCTTTGCAACCGTCTCGGTCTCGTTATCCACGTAAGCGGCAGTAGCACCGATCACGGTACCCTTGCCGTCCGCGCCGAAGACAACCTGCAGCTTCACCTGCTCACCGTTGAGGAGCGCCGGGATGTAGCCATAGTACAGATTCTCTTTGGTCTCCACATCATAAAGGGAATCCGTGCGATAGTAGGCAACCAGCTGGCCGTTGATGCCGAGCCATGTCTTCTCCATATCCGCGGTGATCACACCGTTCTCATATTCATACAGTGCATCCCAACCGAGATCGATGTAGCCGTAGCCGTCGTCAAGGAACATGTTCTTGTCAATGCTGCGAACCATCGCCCACTGATCCTTGCCGATGTTCATGGTGTACTGGCCGTTCTGAAGCGTCCAAACGAGCTTGGAAGCATCGAGATAATGACTCGCATAGTAATCCGCCGCATCGTTGACGTTAAGGTCCTTCATGAATCCGGTATTGGAATCGTCAAGACCCGTGATGCTGCGTCCGCCGCCGAGGAAGCTCGACAGAAGGGATCCGATCAGCTCGGAGCTTCCCGAGGAACCGCTTGTTCCGCCGCCACCGAGAAGCGTACCGATCAGGGACGTTGCGGTGGTCGAACCGCCGGAAGCAACCTGACCGCCGGTTTCAAGACTTGCAAACTGACGGATGCACTTCGAGTACTCGCTGTCCATGCCGATCTGGTTGTAGGTGTTGCATGCGCTGTCAACCTTGCCCGTGGAATTATACGGGAAATAGATTGAAACGCCGTAGCAGTTGCTCATATTGGTGGAAGTACGGTTGTACTTGACCGCCTTCTGGATTGCACTGGCAAGTGCCTTTGCCTCGTCGGTACCGACCTTATTGGCAAGGTCGCAAAGGTCAACCTGGTCAATGCGGTTGCTGGTCGCAAACTCTCTCGTCAGCTTACGGGCATTGGATACTTCCTCGTACTCCTTCTTCTCCAGCTTCGTGCTGATGGACTTCGCAAACTTGTTCAGATTGTCGGGAATCGTGTTCGCGAACTCCGCAAGGTCGATAACCGAGAGCGTGGTCTTCTGTCCGTTGCAGCGTCTCTTGCACTCCGACACGAAGTCATCGACAATGATCTTACCGACATCGACCGTCGACATCGAGGTGTTGGCCGCAAACTTGTTGAGCCAGTTTGTATAATACCAGCCGATACCGGGCTCCGTCTCCTCGGACGCGATCAGATAGTCCGCGTAGGAGTCAAGCATCAAAGCCGTCTCTGCGGTAGCCATCAGGCACGCATCGAAGCCGATGAAATCGAACTTCACGCCGCCATCCTTGAGAGCCTGGTTGATGCCCGCAAGGTTCATGGAACCGCTGTTTTTATTTTTCTCATCATAGCCGTAACCGCTGACGGATCCGCCGCCGTGATCCCAGAGGATCAGCTCATAACGGTTCGCCGGAAAATTCTGTACGCCGTACTTGATGAATCCGGAAAGGGTCGACGGTGTAACCATGGATCCGCTGCCGGCATCATCCTTCAGGCGGGTCAATCCGCCGCCCTTGATCTGATAGATCTGGTTCACGGAATTGCTGATACCGGAGGTCTTCCACTTCGAGCATCCGCCGGTGAACACAATGATGTTCACATTGCTTCCGAGATTGGCGTTGGCCATCTCCTGAAGGTCGTTCGAAGCCATACCGTGCTTGGACTCAAGGTCGGTACCGCACATGTACACAAGAATGGTAACCGTATCCTGATTGTTGCCCTTGATCGTCGTGTATTTTGCGCGGGAACCCTTGGCAACTTCCGTGTTAACGCCCGTTTCACCGACAGCGGTATGATCGCCGTCCTGCGGGGTCTGATCCGTACCGGTGTCGGTGCCGCCGAATTTGCCGCCGATGATCATATACAGAATAACGCCGATGATGGCGATCAGACTGATCCCGCTGGCCCTTGTGATGCCGTGTCCGCCGCCGGAATAGCTCTCATCGCTTCCGCCGCCGAGGGATACGGAACCCTTCCGTCTTCCGGAATATCCGTCCTGTGAACCTACGTGACCGGTGTTCAGTCCCTGACCTCTGCGGTGTGCGCCGTCAGTTGAACCGGTGACATTTTTCCGTCTGCCATGTTGATTGTTCTCGTCCATAATTCCTTCTTTCTCCGCTGTATCTCTGCCGCGGTGAAATCTTGCGGTGTGAGCCGCAGTCCTGCTGTTCCGCCGTCCGGCGGTTTATTTCCGTACAAAATCGATATCCGATTACTTTGCTTCGTGCGTCATGCGCCAGTCGATGCAGCGCTCCAGGTAATGCAGGTAATCCGGGTTCTTGCAGATTCCCTTGCCCTTCACGTCGGACATCTTGGCGACATCCATACCGTTGCAAGCCGTCGTCTTCATAACGATGTTGAGCGGCTCGGCAAATGTGTCGTTGGAAATGTAGGTACCGATACCGAACGCAACCTTCGCCTTGCCCTTGAAGTAACGGTAAATCTCCGTCGCCTTGGCAAAATCGAGGCTGTCACTGAACAGAAGCGTTTTCTGCGTCGCGTCGATCCCGAGCTTTTCGTAGTGGGCAAGCATCTTGTCGCCCCACTCGTACGGCGAACCGCTGTCGTGGCGAACGCCGCTGAACAGCGTCGAATAGGTCAGCTGGAAGTCCTGCAGGAAGCAGTCGGTGGTGATTGTGTCCGTGAGGGCCGTTCCGTTGAGCACGCCGTACTCCTTCACCCACGCATCCAAGGCGAACCAGTTGGAGTAGGCCGGGTTGTGCTTGTGGTTGCCCTGGCCGACACACATGATCCACTCGTGTGCCATGGTACCCACCGGCGTCACGCCGTACTTCTTCGCGAGATACACGTTGGAAGTACCGACGAACTTCGATCCGGGAATGTTCTCCTGGGAAAGCTTTTCAATTGCCAGAGCCTCTGCCTCGGCGCAGAGTCTTCTTCTCAATCCGAATTCGGAAAATACGTTGAGTTCGTACTCGCCGCTCTTCAGCTTGGCAATCTTGTCATCGAGCCGCTGCACGTAGCTGGCCATCAGCTCGTCATGATCATACTGCATCTGGAAATACACTTCGTTGACGATCGCCAAAAGGGGGATCTCATACATCGAGGTGTTAAGCCACGTTCCCTTGGTCTCGATGGTCAGACCGCAGGGGTCGTCCGTGCCGAACTCAAAATCCGCATAGCGCGGTTTCCACAACCGAAGGAAATCGACATAGGAACCTTTGATCCAGCGGATATTCTCAAGATACGCCAGCTCTTCTTCGCTGAAGCGAAGGTCGCAGTACAGTTGTACCTGCCGCTTGATCTCCTCCACCATCTCCGGTGTGAAGAACACGTCCTTGTTGCGGCACTTGAATGACCAGGTCGTCTTGTAGTCACTGAACTGGTGATAAATCCCCTGTCCCATAGAGAACTTGTAGGCATCCGTTTCCAGCAAACTGTTCACGATCCGTTCCATAGTCTCGCCTCCTTTATCTACGCCTTTATCATCGCTTCCTTCCGAAAGCCGATACACAATTATTATACTCTCATTCCCGTATCGTTGCAACGGTTTTGTGCAAGACAAAAAATCTCCCGGCGGAAATCCGCCGGGAGATTGAATGGTTCAATTGAGTTAAACTCACTCGATGATCGTAGCAACACGGCCCGAACCAACGGTACGGCCACCCTCACGGATAGCGAAGGTAAGACCCTGCTCCATAGCGATCGGGTGAATAAGCTCGATGGTCATCTCAACGTTATCACCGGGCATGCACATCTCGGTACCAGCCGGGAGCTCGCAAACACCGGTAACGTCCGTGGTACGGAAGTAGAACTGCGGACGATAGTTGTTGAAGAAAGGAGTGTGACGGCCACCCTCGTCCTTAGTAAGAACGTACACCTGAGCGGTGAACTTCTTGTGGCACTTTACACTGCCGGGCTTAGCCAAAACCTGGCCACGCTCGATCTCGGTTCTCTGAACACCACGGAGG
>JAGCVY010000050.1 GCA_017962105.1 Lachnospiraceae bacterium | reverse complement strand
TCCTTCTCACCGGAGCTCCCGGATGCGGAAAGACGCTTTTGACGCAAAGCCTTCTTCCCGCGCTCACTCCTAAGCTCACGAAAGAGGAGGCTCATTCGGTCACGCGAATACATAGCCTCGCGGGCCTGTTGAGCCCGGGCGAGGGGTTGAAAAGGGACGCCCCGTTCCGCTCCCCCCACCAAACGGCGAGCATTGAGGGAATGTGCGGCGGCGGCCCGTCTTGCAGACCGGGAGAGATAAGCTTGGCTCACAACGGCGTCTTGTTTTTGGATGAATTCCCGGAATTCCGGAGGGGGAGCATCGAGGTGCTGCGGCAGCCCCTCGAGGAGCGGAGGATCCATGTGGCAAGACTGAACGGAAATGTGGAATTCCCGGCCGATTTTATGTTGGTTGCCGCTATGAATCCGTGTCCCTGCGGCTATTATCCGGACAGAAACCGCTGCTCCTGTACGGCGGATATGATCCGGCGGTACCGTGGAAGGATCAGCCGTCCGATCATGGACCGCATTGATCTGTGTGCATCCATGCCGGGGATCGGAGTGCGGGAACTTACGGGCAGGGAACCAGGACCGTCGGAGTCGAGCCTTCAGATCCGGAGCCGGGTGGAGCGTGCCATGAAGATGCAGAGAAAACGATTTCAGGGGCTCGCGTTTTCGTACAATTCCGAGGCGCCCGGAGATACGGCGGACCGCCTCTTTGCCTTAAGCAGTGATGCGATAACGAGACTCAACGGATACGCGGAGAAAACGGGTTGCTCTGCCAGAAGCTATTACCGCCTCAAGCGAGTGGCGCGGACAATCGCGGATCTGGAGGAGAACGAAACCGTGGAGAGCCGCCATATGAGCGAAGCGATCAGTTATCGAACGGAGGAGGATGATGTGTCCTGAGGAGTATTATGCCGCATGGCTTTGTTGCCTTGTGACGGAAAATGTCATGCGAAAACGTCTCGTTGCCGTGTTCGGAAGCCCCGGGGGCGTTTATTCGGCCTCCGAGGAAGAGTTGTGCGGCATCGGCGGACTCACCGGGGACGCAGCGCGCAAACTGGCGTCGGCGAGGGACGCTGCGTTTCTCGACAGACTGCTTACACGCCTTGAAAAGGGCGGGATACGATTCCTCTGGCATGACTCGGAGGAGTTCCCAAAGCGCCTGCGGCGGATCCCGGACGCACCCGTCGGATTGTTTCTTCAGGGAAGACTTCCGAAAGCGGAAATCCCCGCAATTGCGATCGTCGGCACAAGACAGTCAACACCGTACGGGGAGTTCGTTGCGAGACAGTTCGGACAGGGGTTCGCGGATTCCGGCGTTCCGGTCGTAAGCGGACTTGCACTGGGGATTGATGCAGCGGCACACAAGGGGTGTCTCCTGGGAGAAGGATTTCCCGTGGCGGTCTTAGGGTCCGGGATCGGTGCGCCGTACCCGAGAAACAATACGGTACTGTACCGGAATGTCACGGATAGGGGATGTGTGATCTCCGAGTACGGACCGGGAGTGCCGGCGCTGTCGCATCATTTTCCGAACCGGAACCGGTTGATCGCGGGCTTAAGCGACGGCGTTGTCGTTGTGGAGGCGAAGGCGAAGAGCGGCACCCTGATCACCGTGGACCGCGCGTTGGAGCAGGGAAAGGGCGTGTATGTCATACCCGGCCGTGTGACCGACCAAAACAGTATCGGCTGTAACCAGCTGATCCGGGAGGGAGCGCAGCTGGTTACCGATCCGGGGGAGGTGTTGGCGGACCTCTCCACTCAGCGCGGTCTGCCCCTCTCGTCGGAAACGGAGGACGGAAGCTATTGTTTTGCCGGCGGATCGGCCGGAAAATCCCCTTGTGACAAAAATACAAAAAAGTCCCTTGCAAGCGACGAAAAAATAGTGTATGCTTTTCTGCGTTTAAGTCCGAAACACTTTGACCAACTGGTTTGGGAGTCCGGTTTGACTCCTTCAGAGCTCGCGGATGTTCTCGATTCCATGGAACGGAAGGGCTTTATCGAGCGGATTTCCGCGGGGTGTTACAGTGTGAAGGACACAGACACGCAATGACCTATGCGGGACAACGGCACAGCTGTCTACCGCATCGCGTATACGGAGGAAAGTATGGCTAAGTACCTTGTGATCGTGGAGTCCCCTGCCAAAGCGAAGACGATTCAGAAATTTCTCGGCAAGGACTATAAGGTAATCGCCTCGGGCGGACATGTGAGAGATTTGCCGAAGAGTACCCTCGGTGTGGATACAAAGCAGGATTACGAACCGCACTATATCACAATCCGCGGAAAGGGAGAGCTTCTCTCGGAAATCCGCAAGGAAGTGAAGAAGGCTAAGAAAGTGTTCCTCGCGACTGACCCCGACCGTGAGGGAGAAGCGATCTCCTGGCATCTGATGCAGGTCCTGAACCTGAACGAGAAGGATACGAAGCGTATCACATTTAACGAAATTACGAAAAATGCCGTGACGTCGTCCATCGCCGGTGCCCGCGGTATCAATATGGATCTCGTGGACGCACAGCAGGCGCGCCGCGTTTTGGACCGTATGGTGGGCTATGAGATCAGCCCGATTCTGTGGTCGAAGGTAAAACGCGGACTGAGCGCAGGCCGCGTACAGTCGGTTACGCTCCGCATCATCAGCGACCGT
>JAGCVY010000049.1 GCA_017962105.1 Lachnospiraceae bacterium | reverse complement strand
GAAGCGCTCAGGGCGATGACGGAATTTGCCTTTGACAGGTTCAACGCGACCGTAAGCTACGGGCGTGTTGTCCACGGGAACGGAGCATCCGCCAGGGTGCTCGAGAAGGGGGGATACACGTTCGTGAGGGAGGAATTCGGAGCGGAGGACGATCCCTATGGCAACGGAATGTTGGTGTTTGTCTGCCGAAAGTAGGAGAAAGGGGGACGCAGATGAAGAAGGGGTTGATCGTTTTTGCACTGGTGCTGCTGTTGACGGTAGCGGCAGTGGCCGGGTATGAGATTTACATGAATACCCGGGAGTACACCATTGACGACCTGAATGGGATATGGACCTGCGAGCTGGATAGCGGCAGCCATTGTGTCTTGTATATTCATGACGGACGTATGGATCTTATGGTATACGAGAAGACAAATGAGAAAGAGACGAGTGGTTTCGACACGTATCGCGCTATGGTGATGGAACCGATTCCGGAGGGCAGTTTTAACAAAGTCTCCTGGACAGGAACCTTTGACCTCGAACGGACCGGATCCCAGAGTTCGACATACGGGCTTTTAAACCGTGACGGGTATGAGTTCGAATTCAAGAAAAATCGAATTTACCAACGGGGATTTCTGACCGGAGGTGAGCTTAAATACGTCCGAGGAACGGAAGAGGAACATCCGCATGTCGTGAGGATGTCGAAAGCCCTCGATCAGGCGTATCAGCTTTCCTTGTCTCAAAAGCCCCTGGAGATCGGCGAGCTACATTGTTACAGCATCGTCGGAGCGGCGAAAGACGGGTACTACGACTCGTTCCTTTGCATCCGGATCACCAATCCCAATTCGTTCCTTATCGACTGGGCGTATGCGACATTGCGATGGGAGGGATATTCAAAAGGAATCGAGGTTACGCTGAATTCTATCCCGGCGGGTTCCACCGGAGTCTATGTCGGGAGGATGTCCTGCAAGGATATGTTTGGGGTAGGGAACATTACTGATCCGGCGGAATGTTCTCTGGAGATTGACAATTACAATATATCAGCGGAACTCAATACGAATCCCGTCGTGGAGGTCACCGGTTCCCGCGTTATCAGGGATGATAGCACGGGTAAAGTAAAAACGATCGAAGTGGATACAAGGTTGGCGGACCTCGCGGACAAAAATTCCGGATACGACCTGCGTGCGATATTTTACAAACAGGGTGAGATTATCGGTGTGGCCATGGGGCACGGAGATAGGGAGGACGTTGACCAGCCGGATGTCATGACAGAAGTGTCGGATATCGGGGAATATGACAACTACGAAATTTTCGTTGTAAATAACTATCAGCGACCGATTTTCGACCGTTGAAGACGGAAAGACAAAATAGCGCATACTGAAAATACAGGTAAGGCAAATGCTTCGCAGAAGCGGGGCGTTTGCCTTTTTTTTGTTTGTTATGAAGTTTTAATGAAACTCTAATCTTTGGTAAAGTACCGTTTAAGATTGCGGCGGTATACTTGCGACTGTCAGATGAACAAAGAACACAGGCGAAAAGCCGGGAACCGGCGAAAGAACGGTTCCGAAACAATAAGGAGGTTGCAAAGTTGGGTATTCTATTACGGTACATCCGAAAAAACATGATGGAGAAAAAGAGCCGGTTGATCCTGGTGGTTCTCTCCGTCGCGATCAGCGCGGGGCTTCTGGTGACCTGCATGGGATTGATGAACACAATCTCAGACAGCTTCACGGAGCCCGGGAGGAAGGCAGCGGAGGGCCGGGATATCGCCCTGAACGCTGCGGACGGAATCTGGTTTACGGAAAATGATTTTACCAAAGACGGGCTTACGGATCTCATCGGCGAGATCGCAGGCACGGGCGTTATCTCGGAAAATGAGAAACTCACGTATGTTTCTCTGCGAGGCAGAAAGAGTTTTGACGGAGCAATGGTGAACGGGAGCTTCGAAAACTCCAACGAAGCCGGATGCATTATTTCCGAGCGGACAGCGAAGGAGCGGAGCCTGAAGACAGGCGATACGCTCAAGATGAATGTGTACGGATTCCCGGTGGAGTTCACGGTCAAGGGAATTGCCGTTACCGACGGGCTTCTGTACTCGGACACCAAGGAAAACTTCAGCGTGATCGTTCCCTATGAGTGGATGAACGAACAGACGGGAGCGAACGGCGCATACAATGCGATGTACGCCAAGGTCGTTTCGGCGAAGGCCGGAAAGAACGCGACGGATGATGAGGTCAAGGATGCGGTGAAGCAGTTCAACGAGAACAACACCGCGGTGAAGGCTTCCATCATGAACACCGTGGCAATCTTCGGAGATCTCTCCTCCCTGTATATGTCGGTGGGCTGCATGCTTGCCATCGTGGTGATCGTAAGCGCGCTGATCATCAGCGGAGTCTTCAAACTGATCATCACCGAGCGCCTTCCGGTGTTCGGAACCTTCTTAAGCCAGGGTTCCACCAAGGGCCAGGTGAAGCGCATCGTGCTTCTCGAGAGCGTTGTGTACGCGTTGATCGCCGGCGTTATAGGATGCGTTATCGGCGAGGGCGTCCTCTATGCGGTCAGCCGGTATGTATCTCCTCTCAAGGATTACGGGATCTACCTTCCCTTCTCGATCGATTGGACCTACGTCCTGCTCGGCATGGCATTTGCCGTAGTGATGTCGGTGGTATCGGCCTGGAAGCCGGTCAGCAAGATCGGAAAGCTCGAGACGAAGGATGTCATCTTAAACCGTGTTGAGCAGACCCATAAGAAGCATGCCGTGAAGGCGGTCATCGGTGCGGTGCTGCTGATCGCTGCGGGTGTTGCCAGCGCATACACCCACAAGGATTACACGCCGATCAGTATCCTGGAGACCACAGCCTCCTACGTAGGCATCATCCTTGTGACGCCGGCCCTTGTAAAGGGACTGATGAACGTGCTGTGCAGGATTTTCCGCGGAAACACCACGATGTGGCTTGCCTGTAACAACATCCGCACTTCGAAGCTTCTCATCAGCAACATCGTGCTGTTGATCATCTCTCTTAACGGTATCCTGAGCTGCGCCTCGACCGGTATGACCATGACCAAGGTGGTCATCGAAGCGTACGAGGAGATGGAATACGACTTTAGTATCAGCAACATCCTGCCGTCGACCTCCGATGTGAACACGTCGGAGCAGATCATTGCGGAGCTTGAGAACAACGAGCATGTGGTTGCATCGAGCATCAACCCGATCTCGTACCACGTCGGCAAGAACGACGATTCGGATCTCATGATCATGGGCGTAGAACCGAAGGCTTATGCAGACTGGAACCTGTACATGCACCTGAAGGAAGATCCGTACCGCAGGGGCTACGAGGATTTTACGAGCTCTTCCGACACGATCCTGATGACATCGGCCCTCGCAAGGGATATGAAAATGGACATCGGCGACACCCTTGAGGTGGAGCTGAACGGCACCAAGCACACCTTCCGCATCGCTGCAATCGCGGATGCCAAACTCTTCAACGGCGGCAAATTCATCCTCATCAAGAGAAGCGAGATGAAGGATATCTACCATGCCGTAGATGCGGAGAGCATCGACTTTAGCATCAACGGTGATAAGAAGGCGGCGGAGGATTCCTTCAAGGCCATGCTTGCCGGATACGGTGCGACCTACATGGACCGCGATACGGAGATGCAGAACAACGTCGATCAGAATGCGATGATCGTCGACCTGATCTCCATCTTCTCCTACATCGCCATCGTGATCTCCAGCATCGGTATCTTCAACAACATCGTGATCTGCTTCCACCAGCGCCGCAAGGAGTTCGCGGTCATGGCTTCGGTGGGAATGAACGCAGGCTCCAGAAAACGCCTGATCCTCACGGAGAGCATGCTGTGTGTGGTGATCGCAATCGCCATCGCGATCCCGTTCTCGCTCCTTGTGAACCGTCTGGTCACCGGAATGTTGTACTACATGGGCGTACCGTTCGACATCCTCTTCGACTGGAAGAGCACGCCGGTCTACCTTGCGGCATTTACCGTGATCGTCTTCATCGCTTCGCTTTCCACAATGCGGAAGAGTAAGAAGCTGAGCGTAGTCACGGAACTGAAATACGAGTAATCCAATTTAACAATAAACGAACAAAGAAATCATCATAACACGATACGAACAAAGAAAATCGGAGGAATCGAAAAATGAGTGCAATTACCATCAAGAATCTTAACAAGTCTTTTGTAAACGGCAGCGAGACTGTCCATGTTCTTAAGAATATCAACTTAACGGTCGAGGACGGCGAGTTCGTCTCCATCATGGGACCGTCCGGCTGCGGCAAATCCACCCTTCTCTATCTCCTCGGCGGCCTTGACCGCCCGACATCCGGAAGCGTCAGCATCCACGATGTCGACTTGAGCACCATGAAGGAGAAGGCTCTGTGCGATATGCGCAGCGACACGGTAGGCTTCGTGTTCCAGTTTTACAACCTGGTCCCGAACCTCAACGTGGAGGACAACATCGCGCTTCCTCTCATGATCGCGGGACGCAAGCGTTCGTCCTATGCGAAGAAGATCGACGAAGTGCTGGAGATCATCGGTATGACCGACAAGAGAAAACTCACGCCCCGTGAGCTTTCCGGCGGCCAGCAGCAGAGAGTGGCGATCGCGAGAGCCTTGGTGTTCGATCCGGAGATCATTTTCCTTGACGAGCCCATCGGAAATCTCGATTCCAAGACCGGTCTTCGGATCATGGAGCTCTTCCGCGAGATCAACAAGAAGTACAGCAAGACCATCGTGCAGGTAACACACTCCGAGGAGGCAGCCCGCTACGGCACGAAGCTTGTGCGCGTGCTCGACGGACGCATCGAGATGGTTGAGGAACTGGATGAGAACGGCAACACCGTAAGCTGCACGGTGGGTGCGGAGCCTGCAGGAAAGAAGGCCCTCGGCGGAAGAAGAGCCGGTTGATGCAGCGTGTGTGGATGGAGAAGATTCTACAGAAGTAGAATCAGTACAATAAGCAACCTTTGTTCGGGAAGTCCGTGGTTTGCGGGAGACTGCAGGCCACGGGCATTTTCCGTTCCGGGAGGAGCGTATCAGGTTAGATTTATTTAAGAAATCCTCAGGTTCTCATATTTGCCATAATATGATATAATCAGGTAATCACATTTGTGTGTGGGAACTATCAAGAGAAAGCGGAGGAAAAAATATGGCAAAACCCAAGCGGTTTGAAATTGTTTACAAGGAGGGGACACAGCTGTCCGATGAGGGAAAGCGTATTGTTTTCGTGGACCGGCTCACGGGCGTGAACTATCTGGGATGGACCAGCGCGAACGGAGCGGGCATCACGCCCCTGATCGATTCGCAGGGAAAGCCCCTTGTCACGAGGGAGGATTTTCCGCTGGAGTAACGAAAAAAGGGGGAACGAGAGATGAAATATGGTTTGGTGCTGGAGGGCGGCGGTATGCGCGGGCTCTTCACGATGGGCATCCTGGATGTCTGGATGGAACAGGGAGGCATCGAATTCGGCGGGGCTGTCGGTGTGTCCGCCGGTGTGGCCTTCGGGTGCAACTTTAAGTCGCGACAGATCGGCCGGGGAATCCGGTACAATGTGCAGTACGCCGACGACTGGCGCTACAAGGGATTCCGGTCGCTGCTTCTCACCGGGGATATCTTCGGTGCCAAGTTCTGCTATGAGACGCTGCCGGAGGAGCTGGATCTCTTCGACACGGAGGCGTTCCGGGAGAACCCGATGGAATTTTACGCGACCGTGACCAATCTGGAGACCGGTAAGGCGATGTACAAGCGTCTGTATGACGGCGGAAAGCGGGATATGCTCTGGGTTCGCGCGTCGGCCTCGATGCCGATCGTCTCCCGCGTGGTGCGGATCGGAAAATACAAATTCCTCGACGGCGGTATCGCCGATTCGATCCCGCTTCACTTTATGGAAAGCCGCGGGTATGAGAGAAACATTGTGATCCTCACCCAGCCGGAGGGGTTCGTCAAGGAACCGAATTCCCTGATGCCTCTGATCCGCGCCTCCTTGTGGCGCTATCCGAAGGCTGTGGAGGCAATGGCAAACCGTCATATCATGTATAACCGTGAAACCGCGTATGTCGCGGAGCGCGAGGCAGCGGGAGCGGCCCTTGTGATCCGTCCGGAAGCGCCTTTGGCGATCGCCAATCTGGAGACAGATCCCGACGAATTGATGCGCGTTTACAACCACGGAAGGGCAGTTGCGGAGAAAACACTAGATGTAGTTCGGGATTTTTTGAAGTAAAGGACTGAAAATCTGTCACAAAAACAAAAAAATATTAGGAAAAAAGGCGTTTTTGCGAAAGAGTTGTTTGACTTTTTGTTTATATGCGTATACAATAGGATTGTACTATATGTAGTGCGTGGGGCATGTACGAACACAACGGTGTTCATCAAACAAGGGTAACAACGACGGCTCCTTCGTGGATAAAAAAGTATCAGCATAGGGAAACGCCTAATCTACGCGATTAGGCGTTTCCCTTTGGTAGGAGAAAAAGGGGAGATGTATGAACGGGTTACAGGATGAGATGGAGCTGTCCCATCAGGAGGATACCTTGCGGCGGTGGAAGGAGCAGTCCTCTCAGATCAAGGCGATCATTATCGGCGCGCTTCTCTTCGGAGGCGTTGCCACGCTTTTTGTCGACGGAAAGAAAGGACACATAATCCTGTGGATTGTCGTGCTGCTTGCCATCGGCGCCCTGATCGCGTGCGACGTCCGGCTCTGCTGGATGATCGCGGAGGGGGAGAAGCAGGTGTACAACAATACCATGGAGCTCATCCACAAGAAAAAGAATCTGGAGGAGCTCGGCGTTATCAATTACCGCGCCGACTTTAACCGCGAGGTGATGCAGATGCACATTCCCGCGGACAAAGCGTCGATCCCGCTGCCGTTCTATCTGATTGTCGTTTTGATCGGAATTGCGTTTTTGGCGTACTATATTTTCCGATGAGTTATGTTCACGGAAAGTCCGGCTTGTGCCGGACTTTTTTTGCGCTAAGCCCGTACAGATGCGGCGCTTTTATGTGTAAGAATAATGTAACAGTTTCGTAGCAGAATTGTAATGAAAGTGAACTTGATTTGTAACATCTTTGCGATATGATAATGACAAGTTCGGCGGATGTGTTCCGCCATGCCAAAACGCGAATCGAAGGAGTGGACAGAGATGGAGACGGGGAAGATGCGGAGCAGGATTTTATGTGGGTTGTTGGCAACAGTTATGGTTATGGCCTGTGCGTGTGAGAAGGGCGGCAGCGGGGAGGCCGGTCTTACTCCGACAGCGGAGGTGACGAAGGAGGTGACTCCGGGTACGGAGAATCCTACTCCTACGGGAGAGGAGCCGTCCGTGACACCATCCGTGAGCGCAGAGCCGACGCTTTCGGTGACGGCGGAGCCCAGCGGAACGGTTACGCCGACCGGTGCATTGACGATGCCGGAGACCGCGGTACTTACGCCGATGGTCATGCCGGACAGCAAGGCAGCGGAAAATACTTATGATGTGCTGCGGAGCGATCCTGTCGCCGGCGCAGAGCGCGGCACGGTGTCCAATCTGTTGGTCCGCTACATCGATAAGAACGGTGAGGTTGCGATGTTCGACTCCCTGGCATATGCGGAACGGATGCAGGAGAGCAGCAAGAGCCGTTCGGAGGAGCTTTGCAAGGAGCTGGCTGCCCGGTATCAGGGAAAGCCGGTGGTGTTTGAGAAACTCCTTGAAAAGATTGAAGTCGGAGACAGCTGGCAGCAGGAAAATGCGTACATCAACGTGTATGAACATGCGGTGTACTGCGCTCCCACACTGAACGGGGATGGTAAGAACGATCCGGATCTTCCGATGGTGTTTACCTATCAGGTCGATTTCCTATTCAGTGACGGAGGTGAGATCCACGGCGTTATCTGCAGCGAGCAAAAACCAATTAACAAGACGGCGGAGACAGTGCCGGTAACGGTGGATTTCCACGTCCGCTGCACGTATGAGTTCCCGGATAACAATGAACCCATGAAGATTACTCCGGTATACACCGAAGTCAGAATGAGAGCGCAGACTCCGATGGGTGAGAGCGATGCCGACCGGGTTCTTTCAAATGTGAAAGATAACACAGTCACCGCCTATGTCGCGCCGTCCGGCAAAACGGTCCTGTATTCATCGAAGAAGTCGATCCCGTACGGCGAATCTGAGATTGTGAGAAACGTCGTGATCCAGGCGGCGGATGGAACCGTTCTGTATTCCGAGGGAGAGAAAGACGTGTTCCTCAAAACGACGATGGAGGACATCCGGAAATCGTTCAAAATTTTTGACGCCGACGGAAAGGTTTATCCGGTTCCCGGGTTTGAAGAAAAAGTCACCCACGACGACGCTTACCAGAGTGACGCCTACAAGGACACCTATGATCTCGGGGAGGGCCTGAAGATCTGGGGAGAGGTGTGGAGATCCGGCGTCACGGATGACTATCCGATTGCTTCCTGGCACTTCGACGGGATGGATTCCGTGGATGTTTATGCCCCCGTTTTTTCGCAGAAGGAAAATACATACGGCTATAATCTCAATACGCTTTACACGGAGGAGTATTGGAGTGATCGGGATGAGGTTTTTGAACAGCTTGCGATCCTTCATTTGACTGCGAAGGACAAGGATAATCGCCCGTATGCGGAGTTCCAAAGCGAGCGCTATGCGGCGGAGCACAAGGAAACATTTGAGAACAGCGCCCTGGTATACAAGAAGGAGCTGCAGGCAGCTTTCAAGGACAACATCCTTGTTCGGGAGAAACTGCTGGAGACGATCCCTTTTGAGAATTTCGGCGAGCTGGTGGTGACGGAACATGCTGCCATCGGATATGCGGAGTCGGAGGATAACAGCATCCTGTTCTCCTACAGTGTGCAGTTCTGTTTCCGGTTTACGAACGGAAGCGACATGTTAGTCGGAACCATGTTCGTTCAGAGAGACCGTTGGAACGAAGGCGACAGCTACGATGCGAAGGCGGATTGCCAATATGATGAGGAGATCAATGTCACGCGCTCTGTCCTCCACGGCGATCCGGTGACAACGGTGACCTGCGTGAGCAACTGGATTTCGCCGGAGAACTATTCCTACTCCGACAAATCGTTTTATAACATTGCCTATTTTGACGGAAAAGGAAAGGCAATCCTTTACGAGGAGAATTCCTGGGGTGAGGCGACAGACTGGCACGTCGTTCCCGGCGATCAGAAATTTATAAGACCGGATGGAAAGGTGATCTTCTCGAAGAAGGACAACATCCTGTTTGGGTATCGCCTGTCGGATCTCGCTGAAAACTTAAAGCGTCTGGAAACGCTTGAAGACCCGGCGGATCTGCAGTACACGGTAATCCCCAAGGGATCGATCAGGACGAAGAAGAACGACGACGGGGATATTGAGGTAACATTTTCCGACAGCGTATCCCTGGGGGATGATGTGTCGATTGTC
Source organism: Lachnospiraceae bacterium (assembly GCA_017962105.1). Classification (GTDB taxonomy): domain Bacteria; phylum Bacillota; class Clostridia; order Lachnospirales; family Lachnospiraceae; genus ISDg. Next base: position 43,668 of record JAGCVY010000049.1, on the reverse strand, counting down.
TTTACCGTAAACACATACGCCGAATCGTTCTTCCATTACTACACGATCAAGATGATGTACAAGGGAGCGGAGCTTTCGCTGGAGGAGGACCGCTTCGAGGCGGACGACACATTTTACGAAGTCACGGATGAATTCCGGACCACGGCTCCGGCAGTCATCACTGTTGAGCACACTGACAGCGAATACTTCAAACTGGCGCTTGCCGAAGCGGAGGAGGCTTCTTACCGTACTGTCGAGGAGGAAGTCCGCGAGGATCTGTATCTGGAAGATTTCCGCTTCGCGCTGGATTATTATCACCGGGAGCTTTTGGACCATGATGTGCCGTGGGATCTGCGGTGCGATCAGACGACCTACAATTACCGGAGAAGCTTCCTGGATGAGAACGGAAACTACCGGAAGACGGAATATTATCTCCGCAATGAGGACGGCACGTACCGTGAAGTCGCCCGTTCGATCCACGGTACTTACGGCTCGGTTTACGTAACGCCCGGCAAGGCAGACTTCACCGTTGACTATCGGAAGTACGATGACAAGGGAAACATCGTATACGAGCAGGATAAGGAAAGTATTTACACTTACGCTTACGATGATGCGGGAAGACTTCTGACGAAAGCGAGATATTCCACCAGCGGGATGCTCTGGGACCAGTGTGAATATACATACGACAAAAACGGCAGGCTTGCGGAGGAATTGGGCGGACGGTACGATTCTCAGGCAGGCCGGATCACCGGAAAATACAAGAATGTCTACTCCTACAAGTTTGACGATAAAAACCGCCTTTTGAGCGTCTCAATCGACCAGACCGGGACGGACACATGGGAGATTCCGCGCGGGACGTACACCTTCACCTACAAAGAGGACGGAACCGTCTTGTGTACGGAGGATACCGGAAGAACGTGGAAGCATGCCCGGGTTCTCCGTCCGAGCGAAGCCGATTGGAAAATACTCCGCGGAGAAACGGTAGTTCCGTATATTTTTGAGAGCTCCCTGTGGGATACCGACAATGTGATGAAGGAAGGCACGGTTACCGTTGAAGGAGGTCAGTGGACCTGGAGCAGTGTGTCGGAGAACAAAGAATACAAGGACGATCGGTTGATGACATACACATCCTATGACACCACGGGGGATAAAGAGCTTTATACGCAGTCGTATTCCTACGATGCGGAGGGCCGTGTTCTCACCGAGCTCTTTATGGATCGTTACATCGGTTCCGATTCTGCTTATACCTGTACCTACACCTACGATGAAAACAACCGGATCGCTGCGGAGAAGATCGATTACATTTCGAAGAAGATGACAGCCAACTACTCCGAGGAGCATACCTACACGTATGGGGCGAAGGGTGAACGGTCCGGTGATACCGCAACCGTCAGACTGAGCGACCGGATAAGCTACAGGGTCATGACGAACCGTAAGGATCTGTCAAACAGTACAGATACTCATTGAAAATACCGTGAAAGAATGGTACAATGTAAGACAACGACGGCGCCGTCTGCTGACGGCGCCGATTTTTTGCAGAGGATACGGGGTAGTCAGACTATGTATAAGATTGTTCACAAGAAGAATCTGAATCCGACCGTGACGCAGATGGAGATTGAGGCTCCGCTGGTGGCTCGCAAGGCCAAACCGGGGCAGTTCATCATTTTGCGCGTCGATGAGGACGGAGAGCGCATTCCGCTTACGGTGGCGGGCATGAACACGGATGAAGGGACAGTGAAGATCATTTTCCAGATCGTGGGTGCCACGACGGAGAAGTTGAACCATAAGGAGGAAGGCGGATTCATTCAGGATTTCGCCGGACCTCTCGGAAAGGCAACGGAGACGGAGGGAATCCGCAAGGTGTGTATCGTGGGTGGCGGCGTCGGCTGCGCGATCGCGATGCCCGTTGCGCAGGAGTTCCACCGGCTCGGCGCGGAGGTGACGAGCATTATCGGCTTCCGCAACAAGGATCTTCTGATCCTTGAGGACGAGTTTACGACCTGCTCCGACCGCCTCGTCGTGATGACCGACGACGGGTCCTACGGGCGCCATGGAAACGTGACGGTGCCCCTCAAGGAGATGCTGGACGCCGGCGAGAAGTTTGATATGATCATCACCATCGGCCCTCTGATCATGATGAAGTTTGTGACCCTGACCGCAAAGCCTTACGGCGTGCCGGTGACGGTATCGATGAACCCGATCATGATCGACGGCACGGGCATGTGCGGCGGCTGCCGGATCACTCTCGTGAAGGAGGACGGCACGAAGGAGACGCGGTTTGCCTGCGTTGACGGCCCGGACTTCAACGGATACGAGATCGATTTCGACGAGGCGATGTCCCGCGGCAGAATGTACGCCGGCTTTGAAAAACGCGCTTACGAAGAGGCGTGCAACCTCTTCCGCAAGGCAGAGGGAGGTGCGGAAAATGCCAATTGATCCGAAAAAACATGAGATGCCGACCCAGGAGCCCGAGGTGCGCGCACGCAACTTTAAAGAGGTGGCCCTCGGCTACACCGTGGAGATTGCCATGGCAGAGGCTTCCCGCTGCCTGAATTGCAAGAACCGCCCCTGTGTGAGCGGCTGCCCGGTCAACGTCAATATTCCCGATTTCATCGCAATGATCACGAAGAGGGATTTTGAGGCCGCATACCAGATCATCCAGCAGACGTCGTCGCTTCCGGCGGTCTGCGGACGTGTATGTCCGCAGGAGACCCAGTGCGAGAGCAAATGTACTCTCGGCATCAAGTTCGAGCCGGTGGGCATCGGCCGTCTGGAACGCTTCGTTGCGGATTACCACAGCGAGAATGTGATCGAGACTCCGAGAATACGCACGTGCAACGGCCATCGCGTGGCGATTGTCGGTTCCGGCCCGTCCGGACTGACCTGCGCGGGCGACCTTGCCAAGAAGGGATACGCCGTGACCGTGTACGAGGCTTTGCATACCCCGGGCGGCGTGCTTGTCTACGGTATCCCGGAGTTCCGTCTTCCAAAGTCGATCGTGGCGAAGGAAGTGAAATCCCTGAAGGATCTCGGGGTCGTCTTTGAAACCAATGTCATCATCGGCAAGACGCTGACCATCGACGAGCTGTTCGAGATGGGCTATGAGGCCGTATTTGTCGGATCGGGAGCCGGTCTTCCGAACTTTATGAACATTCCGGGCGAGTCCTACAAGGGCGTCTATTCGGCCAACGAGTTCCTCACGAGAAGCAACCTGATGAAGGCTTACAGCGAAGATTCCAGCACGCCGATCATGAAGGGCGGATATGTGGCGGTTGTCGGCGGCGGCAATGTTGCCATGGATGCAGCCCGCACGGCACTTCGTCTCGGTGCGGAGAAGGTTTACATCGTGTACCGCCGTTCCATGGAGGAGCTGCCCGCGAGACGCGAGGAGGTCGAGCACGCGGAAGAGGAGGGCATTGAGTTCAACCTTCTGTGCAACCCGACCGAAATCCTCGGCTTCAACAATCCCGAGGATCCGAGAGACCTGAGAAACGGTTTTGTCACAGGGATCCGCTGCATCCGCATGGAGCTCGGGGAGCCCGACGCCGGCGGAAGACGCCGTCCCGTGGAAATCCCGGGGAGCGAGTTTGAACTTCATGTCGACACCGTGATCATGGCCATCGGAACGAGCCCGAACCCTCTCATCAAGTCCACAACGGAGGGCCTCGAGGTGAACCGCAAGGGCGGTATCATCGTAAACGAGGACGGCTTAACCTCCCGCGAGGGCGTGTACGCCGGCGGAGACGCCGTCACCGGTGCAGCTACCGTCATCAGCGCCATGGGCGCAGGCAAGACAGCGGCAGCGGCCATTGACAAGGCTCTTTGCGGTAAGTGAGCATAAGATTACTTTGGTAAGACAGCCGGTGGGCTTCGGCTCACCGGCTTTTTGTAAAAAATCGGAAAATGGGGTGAAACACTATGAGTTGGGAACAGAACAAATTCAATCAGGGGAAGATCGATCCTGCTGAGATTGAAAAAGTCAGAAGTTACTACGAGACGGAAATGTACGGCCGCTGGCGTGACGGTGAGACCGTGACCTACGAGCTTCTCGGATGTGATCCGCAGGAGAACGAGTTAAGCGACAAGCCGCGCAATCCCTTCATGATCATCGGCGGGGAACTTGTGAAGATCCGGGTGGAGAAGGACGGCCGCTCCACCGAGTTCACCATTCACGCGTATCTTCCCGACAGGGAGATTCAGCAGAAAAACTACCCGGGCGGCTCGCCGTATATCGTCTCGCTGCATCCGCTGATGCCGCAAAACGACCTGATGGCCCGGGGTGTTGCCGTGCTGGTGTTCAACTGCTTTGCGATGGCTTCGGACAACACGGAGCGAAAAGGCAATTTCTATGACATTTACCCTTATGGCGAAGATCCGGAGTCCCAGACCGGCGTTCTTATGGGCTGGGCCTGGGGCGCTTCGAAAATCCTGGATGCGGTGTACAGCGGTCTGTCAGCGGAGTTTCATCTGGATGCCGATGCCTCGATGGTGACCGGCGTGTCCCGCTGCGGCAAATCCGCCGCTGTCTGCGGCGCCTTTGAGAAGCGTTTCCGCATGACCATCCCGGCGTGCTCCGGCGCAGGCGGACTGGCATTATACAACTTCTTCTCCGAGGGAAAGACCTACGACCTCAGGGGAGTCGGCGGACCGGAAGTCTACACCTACGAGAAAAACGAGCCGCTGAGCTGCCTGCAGTCCGATGCGGAACGCGGATGGTTCAACGATAAGTTCCTTACCTATGCGGAGCCGAAGGATTTTCCGTATGATCAGGAGTGGCTGCCGATCTTAGCCATGGATCCGGACCGGTATTACTTTGTGATCGCGGCCTGCATGAGCGAGGACTGGGTCAACGCGCCGTCCATGTGGGAGTGCAGCAAGAAGGCTTTTAAGGCGTATACCGAGGCCGGCCTTGCGGATCATTTCGCTTTGCATTTCCACCGGGAGGGACACGCGGTCCTTGCGGAGGATGCGGTGCTGTTTATGGATTATTTCGATAAGATGTACTACGGCCGCGACACCGGCGTGGACATGGCGAAATTACAGACCACCGTGTTTGCGGGGCAGGAGTAAATATATCAAAAAAGTTACAGCCCGGGTGATGACCTCATCCGGGCTGTAGTTTTGTTTATGCCAATTGGAATAGAAGGCTGCAGGATTACATCAGAAAGGTCAGTCTGCGAGATTATGCCGGAACATCCGGGGTGACGGAGGTCAGTTCCACGGAAAATGTGCTTCCCTTGCCGGGTTCCGATGTTACATCGCATCTGCCGCCGTGCAGGGTTGCAATCTGCTTGACAATGGCTAACCCGAGACCGGAGACGCCCTTGCCGTCGCGCTGTCTTGCGGTGTAGTAGCGGTTCCAGATGTGTGCGAGCTCCTCTGCGGGGATGCCGGCCCCGTGGTCGATGACCGAAAGCTTCGCGGTGGTTCCGCAGCTTGTCAGGGAGACAAGAACGGCCTTGTCATCGCCGACATGGCGGGCTGCATTTTCCAAAAGATTGAACAGCATGCGCTCAAGGTGGCTTCGGCTGCCTGCGACGAAGACATTTTCCGAAAGATCGGAGGATACCGAAATTCCTTCCGCTTTCCCGAGAATGGAGAAATTGTTCACCACGGAATTCGTTAATTCACTAAGGTCTACAACTGTAGAACAATCGATCTTATCCTCGGACTGCAGCTCGGAGTAGGCGAGTATTTCGTTGACCAAAGCGGTTAAGCGGTCGGATTCCTTGACAATGACCTGCATGTCCTCCTTACACTGTTCACGGTCCTCGAAGGAGATGTCGTTGATCATCTCCGCATAGCCCTTGATCATCGTTATGGGCGTCCGCAGGTCGTGGGACACATTGGCAAGCAGTTCGTTTTGATAATTCCTGGCAGCAATCAGCTTCTCGTTGGTACGATCGAGAGTATCGCTCAGCTCGTCGAGTTCGCCGGAGAAGCCCTTCGGATATTCTGCGGAGTAGTCCGGATCGCCGAGCTTCTTGGCTTTTTCCGAGAGGCATTTCACCGGTGCGGAAAATCTCCGTGCTAAGAACCAGGAGAGGATAAACGCAAGGATCAGGGACAATATGGTGACCCAGATCAACAGGGTGCGGATGACGGTCACCGAGGAACCGATGGGTTTGATGTTTGCAAGAACAAGAATGTTATCCTCTAATTTGCTGTTGGGGTCGAGGGGATAAGCTTTGAATTTTGAGCCATAGGCATAGTATCCTTTGGCCTTGATCTCCGCCTGCCCCGTTTTGCTTTCCATAAGAGCATCGCGAATCTTCTCAGCTTTGCCGTCGAGTGGATAATAGTAATTTACGGTAACACCTGCGGGCCATTGGTAATCATCACCGGCCTCATCCGCCGGGATGAAATCAATATTCCCGTCTTCGCGTCGAACGGGAACACGAAGTGATTTTTTTGAACTGTGTTCGTCAGCCATGTACATCGGTGTTCCGTATTCCGTACAGATATATATTGCCAAAGAATTCTCAAGGGCGATTTTGTCCAGATCAACATCCTCCCCCTTATTTAACCTCTCAACTACCTGTTTGGCGATTTTCCGTGTGTTCCGCACGATCATAAGGTCATAGAACTGCTGCAGGAATACCGTCTGCAGAAGCCACAGGACCAGAAGAATAAACGCTGCAAAAAGCGTAAAAAAAAGCCAGAGTTTCGTTCGAAAGGAACGAGCCTTCTTTGTTTTCATACATTTCCCCCGTTTTTCAATCGATGATTAATTGAATCAACTATTCAGAGTTTTCAGTTTTATTTTCTTTTTGAAACCATTGGCTTCGAATGTCGGTGATCATACTTTGTCATCACCGTATTTGTACCCCAGGCCGCGAATGGTCTTGATGTTGTCACGGCGGCTCCCGAGCTTCCCGCGGAGAAGCTTGATCTGCCAGTCGACGGTGCGGTCATCGCCGAAATAATCATATCCCCAGACTTCATTCAGGATGCGGTCACGGGAGAGCACGATCCCCCGGTTGGTCATGAGACACAAAAGAAGCGAGTATTCCTTTGCCGTCAGTTCGATCTGTTCGCCGTCCACGCGCACCGTATGTCCCAAGGTGTCGAGCTCAACTCCCCCGGAACACAGCATCGCGGTTTTGTTGTCCTTTTCACCTGATGTACTGTGTCTTCGCAGAATCACGCGGATTCTTGCCATCAGTTCCTTCGGGGAGAACGGCTTCGTCACATAGTCATCGACGCCCACTTCAAACCCGAAGAGCTTGTCGTACTCGGTGCCTCTTGCGGAGAGCATCAGTACGGGAATGTCCTTGAATTCATGGATCTTTTTGCATGCAGTGAACCCGTCGGTGTCCGGCATCATGACATCCATCACGATGACATCGAAATCCTCGCTGCGACAGGCCTCAATCGCAGCGTTTCCGTCGCCGGCTTCGGTCACCTCGTAACCTTCGCGCTCCGCATAGCGGGCCACCAGCCGGACAATATCGGGTTCGTCGTCAACTATCAGGATCTTTGCCATAGGATACCTCCGGGAGTCTATAAGAATCAGTCTGTTTCTATGTTATGCCTGGAACGACGGGCTTTTGTTTTCCTCGGAAGAGGAATCATCATTATCCGTCGGCTGTTTGTCTGAATTGTTTCCATTGCCACCGGGAAAATTTCCACCGGGGAAGTTTCCACCCGGAAAAACTGATCCGTCAGGGAAGTTGCCGTCAGGGAAGTTGCCGCCCGGAAAATTGCCACCCGGGAAGCCGCCGTTTCCACCCTGTCCGCCGGGGTTGCCCCATCCGCCGTTGCCGCCCGGTCCGAACATGGATTGCGGGATCTGATCGACTTCCTCGCCGTTTATGATAATGGTTCCGCCGTTGAACTCGGCCTTGTTATCGTAGTCGAAGGAGGACATGCCGTTCGCTGTGACATCGATGGTTCCGCCGTTTACGTAAATATCGCCGTTGGCATCGAGCGCGTCGGTGTCGCCTCTGCCGACCTCAACCTTGAGATACCCGCCGTTAACGACAATGGTGGGAGTGCTGTAGGTCTTGCTCTTGCGGGAAGCGTTGATACCGTCGTCGCTTCCGTAGAGGTCGAGAGTTCCGTCGTTGATGACGATGTAAGTTCCCTCGATGGCCTCCGAGCCGGTGATCTTGATGGTTCCGCCGTCGATCCGTACGAAGGTGGTACCCTGAATGCCGTCGCTCTTGGCGTCGATCGTGAACCTGCCGCCTCCAATGTAGATATAGCCGGCGGTATTGTCCTCGCTGTCCTCGCTGTGCAGGCCGTCCTTGCCGGTCTTGATGGTAAACATTCCGTCCTTGATGGAGATGGAGTTGTTGGCTTCGATGCTGTCCAAATTGCTTTCAATGGTGTACGTGCCGCCGGTCACCTTGATGTCATCCTTTCCGGCGATGCCGTTCCCCTTCGCGGAAATCACGGAGAGCGAGCCGGTGCCGTTGAAAACAAGGTCATCCTTCGAGAAGATCACGGCGTCGGTGTTCGTGGTCCCGTCCGCGCGGAATTCACCGGTGACGGAGAGGGTGCTGCTTCCCGTTGAGGTGATGAAGCATTTGTCGGCGGATACGACATACACGGCCGGAAAATCCTCATTGGTGATGCTTACATTGTCAAGCACCAATTGAACCTTGTCCTTTTCCTTCGCATCCACGCGGATCGTGCAGTTCTTTGCGGTGCCGGAGATGAGATAGGTGCCGGACTCGGTGATGTCGATGGTTGCACCGTCGGTCACCTTGATCGTGATCGCCTCCGAGAGATCCGGCGTCTGGTTTAAATCGCGGTCGCTGAAGAGGTTGTCAATGTCGAGCTCCGAGGTGTCCCCGGTGCCGGTGGAATCCTTCGAAGCGGAATTGCTTTTGTCTGATTTGTCCGCGTTCTTCTTTCCGGCTTTCTTGTCAGAATTACCTGAGTTTTTCTTCTCAGCCTTCTTCTCGGTTTTCTTGTCGGTATTGTCCTTGTCGGAATTCCCGTCCGTGTCGGCATCCTTGTTTTTCTTGCCTTTCTTGTTGGTGGAATCCTCACTTCCGTCATCCGAGGAGTTGTTTTTCTTCTTGGTTTTTTTTGAATTTTCGGAATCTTCCGAGTTGTCAGATTTGTTATCTGTAGATTCCTGTGTGGTGTCCTTGGCATTGTCCATCTTGCGGTCCTCTGCGTCGCTGCCGCTGCAGGCGGTCAGACCGAAGACCAGGAACGCCGCAAGCAGGAGAGCGGACAGTTTATAACGTAGTCTTGTTCCTTTCATGTTTTTCCTCCGTTGTTGTCTGTTGTAAATACGATAATCCCTACATAAGCTGCTTTGCTTATCCTCTGACCTGACTATACAACGAAAATAGGGAAAATGTATGGAAACAATGTGGAATCTTGGTGGAAGATTGCCTTTTTTCTTAGAAAATGATACAATCAGCGAAGTCAGTAGTCAAGAGACGTTGAGGGGGTATTATGAAGCAGTTATTTTCCATGGATAAACAGAACTATAATCCGGACGGGCCGGTGTTCCGCAGGCCCTCCGCCAGAGGCATTATCGAGCGGGACGGGAAGTTCCTGGTGATGCATTCCCGGAAGTACGGGTACTACAAGTTCCCCGGCGGCGGGATTGAGGCGGGGGAGGATCCGAAGGAAGCGCTGATCCGCGAAGTGGCGGAGGAGACCGGCTGCGTGGTGATCCCGGAATCGATTGAGGAGTACGGAAGCGTGTTCCGCAGAGAGCTCGATACGGACAATCCGGACGGAATCTTTGAACAGGAAAACTACTATTACTTCTGCAAGGTCTCGGAGGAATCGGTGGAACGCAAACCCGAGGATTACGAGATTGAGGAGGAATTTGTCCCGGAGTGGCAGCCGTACCTCATGAATCTTGTGCATGAGAACCGTGTCCATCTGAGACGGGGCGGGGAACCGGGGATCATCGAGCGGGAACTGCGGGTCATGGACATGGTTGACGAGGTCATCCGCAGGAAACACTATGAGGAGGCGGAAGCCACAGCAATCCGGGCGCTCGGTGACGAGGATTACGCAGGGATGCTTGCCTATGTGAAAAGCGTTCTGGAATCTGTCGAGACCGAGGGCGAGGGCGGCGTCGGCGTTCACAAGCTGGAGTTCGGATACAGCCGTTTTGAGCACAGTAAGCGTGTTCTCGGCTGGTCAAAACGCCTCTACGACATGACTCCGGGCAAAACCGGGCTTCGGTACGCGGACCTGATGATCGCCACCATTTTCCACGACGTGGGCCGCGCCGAGTCGGCAGCCAAAGGGGTGATGTCCCATGCGGCAGCGGGTGTGCCGATCACAAGAGACTATCTTCTTGCCCACGGCTTTGATGAGGAGCGGACCGAGTATATCGCAGGCCTTGTCGGTGCGCACTCCGACAAATGGCGCATGCGCGAACCCGACATTGACCGCAACCTTCTCATGCTCATGGAAGCGGATTATCTGGATGACATGGGCGTTCTCGGACTGGTAATGGACACGTTGATCGTGCGCGCCCGCAACGAGAAGGCAACATTTTACGACTGTTACAACCACTTCAGCCGGTACACGCATCCGATGATGTACGACAGCCCCATGGTGACGCCGGAAGGCAAGGCTCTTTGGAATGAGAAAACGGAACTTGTGGAACGGTTTATGGAGCAGTATAAGAGGGATATTACCATCGGGAAAATATAAAAAAGCAGGGAACGGAAAGGATTGTGACAAGGATGAAAAAATATTTGTTTTGTGTGGTTGCTGTTCTGGCGGTTATGTTCGCGCTGACTGCCTGCGGTAAGGACAACGGTACGGACAAGCAGACACCGGCTGCGGAAGCGACGCCGACTGTCGTGGAAACAACTCCGATTGCGGAAGCAACTCCCAAGGATAATGTGGATGTTACTCCGTCTGCAACGCCGACCGAAGACGTGACGCCTACCCCGGAGGCAACGCCGACTGCGGCACCGACACAGGCGGTTGAGAAGAACGGAGACATCGTGATCCTCTTCACAAGCGATGTGCACTGCGGAGTGGATCAGGGCTTCGGCTATGCGGGTCTTTCGGTAATCCGGGACTATCTGGAAACCAAGGGCGACGAGGTCATTCTGGTGGATGACGGCGACTCCATTCAGGGGGAGCCTCTCGGTACCATGACCCGCGGGGAGGTCATCATCTCCCTGATGAATCAGATGGGCTACCGGGTTGCCATTCCGGGAAACCATGAGTTTGACTACGGTATGGAGCAGTTCCTTGCCCTGACGAAGAAGGCGGATTTTCCGTATGTAAGCTGCAACTTCAACTATAAGGGCGAGCTGGTCTTTGATCCCTATGTGATCCTTGAACTCGCCGGAAAGAAGGTTGCCTTTGTCGGCGTGACGACGCCGCAGACGCTGACGACCTCGACGCCCGGCTACTTCATGGATGAGAAGAAGGAATATGTCTATGGCTTCCTTCAGGACAGCACGGGAGAGGGCGTTTACAATGCGGTGCAGTCCGCTGTGGATGCAGCCCGCGCGGAAGGTGCGGAGTATGTCGTGGTCATGGGTCATCTCGGCAACGAGGCGGAGTGTATCCCGTGGACGTACGCCGATGTGATCTCCCACACGAACGGAATCGATGCATTTCTCGACGCTCACAGCCACGACCGTGACACGGTCAAGGTGAAAAATAAGGACGGCGCTGAAGTTTCCCGCACGGCCTGCGGCACGAAACTGGAGGGCGTGGGCTGGTGCCGGATCGCTGCGGACGGAAAGATCAGCACCGGTTTGTATACCTGGACCAACTCGGTGTCCTTACCCGAGATGTTCGGCATAGAAAATGAAATGTCCCGTGCGGTGGATGATGCATTTTCCGTACTGGATTCCAAACTGAATGAGGTTGTCGCGAAGAGCGATGTCGCCCTGACCATCAACGATCCGGTTCTGGTGGATGACGACGGAAAACCGATCCGTATGATCCGCCGGGCGGAAACCAACTTGGGCGACTGGGTGACGGATGCTTACCGCGCACAGTCCGGTGCGGACATTGCGTTTGTGAATGGCGGCGGTATCCGGGCGAATCTCCCCGAAGGAAATCTTACCCTGGGGAACATCTTAAGCGTTCACCCCTACGGAAACTACCTCTGCGTGGTGGAGGTCACGGGTCAGCAGATTCTGGATGCCCTGGAGTGGGGCGCCCGCGTGGCTCCCGGCGAGAACGGCGGTTTCCTGCAGGTTTCCGGCCTGTCCTACGAGATCGACTGCTCGGCTGCCTCCCCCTGTGTCGGCGATGAGTACGGCATGTTTGTGAAGATCGAGGGCGCTCGGCGTGTCCGCAACGTCCTTGTGGGCGGGGAGCCGATCGATCCGAAGAAGACCTACACCCTTGCCGGTCACAACTACATGCTTCTTGAGAAGGGCGACGGGTTCACGATGTTTGAGGGCGCGAAGCTTCTGCAGAACTGCGTGAAGCTGGACAACCAGGTGCTGATCGATTATGTCTTGGATTCCCTCGGCGGCGTGATCGGAGAGGAATACAAGAATCCTTACGGACAGGGAAGAATCGTGATCACGGATCCAGCGGAGTAAAAAAACCGGATGTATTAGACTGAAACCACAAAAAAGAAGAATCGCACCGCCCAGGAGCCCTCTTTTGCCATGGGGCGGTGCGAATTTATTGTTAATGGGCTTGATGTGTTCGTTACGTACCGCCCAGAAGCCTTCTTTTGTTGCTGGGCGGTGCGGTTGTGGTTGTTTAAGAGACTGCTCCTGTGATTTGTACCGCCTAAAACCAAAAGACGGCATCCGGGCGGTATGATGCAAGATAAAGATTATGCACATGCTTTGGGATATACCGCCTGAACCAAAAAGACGGTACTTGGGCGGTAAGTCACAAGATAATAATCATCAAATCCTCTTTGGCTGACTGTGTGAGTATCCTTGATGATTCTCAAATCCGCTTATGCCCAAAGAATAATAGAGAAATGCTGGGTTAAATGCCACAAACCCATTTAAACTAACAGACGATTAATCCAACGGTCTATGACTTCGGAAGTCAGTGCTACATCGGAGGTTTCAAAAGTCAGAATGAGTTTATCACCGGGGAAATATCCGTTCTTTTCATAGGCATTTATCTTTATCAGTGCATTGGAAGCATAATCGCTCTCTCCCATACGACCTAAATGTTCCCATAAGATGATTTCACGAGTACGGACATTCAGACAGCGAAAATCGGGACGTGTCATGCCATAGTCGGGAAGTGTCATCGGATACTCATACTGATATGGAATTTTGTTCCGGTAGAGTCTTTCTGCAATCATCCATTCCGCTTTTGACCGAACAAATTCGCCATTGGATGTTTTATGGGTTGTGTTTTCGTACAGATCGAATGTGCTATAAGTTTCATCGAGAAAAGACTTTACAACATCTTCTTTGCCGGGTGTAAACCTTTGTACCAAGGCTTTACGCCCATCACACAGTTTGTCATAATACGACTCCAGACTGTTGAAAACAGAGGCTGAAAGAAGCCGATTAATAACCCTTAATTGCATGGAAGCCTGATCAGCAATGGCGTTCCGATATTCCGAATTGACAAACACACGCGCCTCGTCAATTCTTGATTTCGGAAGATATCTCCATGTATCCTCAGCGCGCTCTTTCCAGTAATATTGGCTGTTCTTACGGCATTTTGTTACACGAAGCATTCCTTTCGGAGGGATGACAGGCTTTTTTCTTATGTCGTTCAGAAGGGATTGCAGAATACTTCTCCGCTCCGTCAGTAACTTGTACAATGCGTGGCGATTGTTTTCCAGTTGATAGTAGTCCATGGCTTATCCTCTTGTTTGTACATTGGTGGAACAAGTATACATACGCCGGACGACATCTTGCAAGTAGAAAACAGGCCTGCTTTTTTGGCGAAAATGTATTGTGCAAACCATACAGATAGGAGACCGTAAAATTGTAGAACAAAACCTTTTGGAACACTGAGTTACGAATCCGGATAACAATACACATTGAAAGAAAAAAGGTATCATGATAAACTTCCTGTAATGTGTATCTGTATCGCCGCGAAAAAACGGCATGGACAATGGTGTTTCGGCGATGGTGATACACGAAATAAAGGAGGGTTAGCATATGGCTATGATGGAACGGCCGCAGGTTACGTTCTACGAGGACGGCGGCAAGAGTTGGGGGCACACTTTTGAGCAGTTTGATCTCAAGGTGTATGTACCGGCGACGACGATCGACGGTGAGGTAAATAATTACACATTCCGCGCACCGCTTCTTCTGGTGTTTGAGGAGACGAAGAGAAGCATGGAGGAGGCGATTGCCTTTGCCAAGAAGAGCGGCCTTGCAGAGATTGCATCCGCTGTGGATTCCAGCGTTTTGTTTGTCTATCCGACCTGTGAGGGCGGCTGGGCGAATGCAACGGAAGAGCTTTACATTTCCCTGATCGCGGAAGTTAAGATGAATCCGTTCTATAAGGACGGTATCGTGGAGATCAACAACTTCTTCACAAGACAGTTTGAGGGATACTTCATCCGCGGCGCTATCTTCCGCGCGGATATTTACAGTTACGGCGCTTCGGCGGACTATGTCGCAACCCATCTGATCAAGACGCTGCAGGGACAGTACCTGTGGGGACCCGGCGAGATCACGCCGGCGATGCTGTCGATGGAAGGCCTGTCCGTGATCCCGCAGGTGGAGCGCAAGGACATTGCGATCTTAAGCGTCGGCAATTCCGCAGCGGTTAACGCTGCCTTCGGCGAGTGCGAGAACCTTCTGGTGAAGACGGAAGCCGACTATCGTGCGGATTTCAAGAGCTTTGTATGGAAGTTCAAGGTTTGGTGCGGCGTGATGGAGTTCGAGCCGAACTTCGCAGACCTCGGCATGACGGAGGATGTAGGATACACGCTCGTGAAGACGTCCCCCGACAACCGCGGCCGCTACAAGGATGCGCCCGAGCATAAGGTTGGTTATTTTGCATACTACAACAACGATACGTTCGACAACGGTCCGGCACCCCTCGTGATCGGATTCCACGGCGGCGGTGACACCTCGATGTACCTGACCTACGTGGCAGGCTGGTGGGAAGTTGCCCACAAGTACGGTTTCCTCTTCGTGTCCCTTGAGAATCATCAGGATGTCACGGCAACCGAGGTTGTTCAGGTTTTGGAGGATCTCAAGAAGAAGTATAATATTGACGAGCATCGCGTGTATGCCAGCGGCTTCTCCATGGGCAGCGGAAAGACCTGGGATATGTTCCAGGAGTATCCGCAGCTCTTCGCAGGACTTGCTCCGGCCAGTGCACTGTTCCCGGTTCGCAACAACCCGTTCGGGCTCTCCATCGAGGATCCCCGCATGAACAAGGATGTGGCAGTTCCCGTGTTCTACTCGGGCGGCGAGAAATCGCATCTTCCGGAGCTTCCGTTCCAGGCGGAGTCCGGCCTCGACCGCATCCAGTATCTCGCGCAGGTCAACAAGCTTGTGAAGAAATTCGACATTTCCTACGCGGACAAGGACAACTGGGAGGATCCGGTTTACGGTCTTGCCGGCGACCGCGTTGAGAAGGTTCCGGATGAGTCCCGCGGAAGCATCCTGACCATCCGCTACTACAACAGCGAGGACGGTGTATGCCGCACGGCGCTTGCGAGCATCGACAACCAGATCCACGAGTGCCGCAGACACACCAACGAGAACGCATGGCTGTTCCTCTCGCAGTTCACGAGATAAAACAAAATGACATCCCCGCAGGAGCCGATACGTACCGGCTCCTGCTTTTTACGTAGAATACAGCTTCTTTAAAAATCTTCAGATCTGTGGTAGAATAAAACATCAGCCCGATGGTGATCATGGGGACGGGTCCAAACGAGGACTTCTATGAGGGCACGGAACGGGGGGATAAAATGAGATTTGGGAAAAGGATCGTTGTATCACTTTTGATCATGCTTTTGACAGCAACAGTCAGCGGCTGCGCGGAGCATTTGGAGGAGGAATATCAGAAAGCACGGGAATCTCTTGTTGCAGATGCGGATTCCTATGTCTCGAACTGGCTGGCGGAAAATGAGCCGGGAGCTGTCCTTCAGACGCCGTTGAAGGCGATGGGGCTGTCGAATTACATTCAGATCGATCACGTACAAAGCGACTGTGCGTTTGTCCGGGCCGTTACGGGAACGTATCTGAGAAATGACGAGGAAGTGAAGTTTGTTTACCTGGAAGATTTTTCGGATGAAGCGGACAGTTCCGGAAAACCGGGACTGTATGTGAGCAAGCTTCCGGAGAAACAGTCACAGGAGATATTGCAGGAACTATGCAAGGATCTTTCGGTTTCCCACCGGGCAGTCAGCCTTGAGGCCGGAAGCGAGATCGTTCTTCCGGTGTGGTGTCAGTACATGCGTACCGGGTATAGCCGGTATTATGCGATTCCGCTGCGGACCCAGAAGGACAGTCCGTACAGTATCCGACGGATACCCGCCGATCTGTCGGCGGAAACGTTGGATGACAAAGTGCCGGGGATACCGATCTCTGACGCGTCGCTGGGCCGCACCCCGGCTGTGGATAACATGAACAGGGAACGCTATCGCGCCAACCGGATATATCTGGAGTCAACCTGGCGGTATCATCTCAGGGTGTTCATCGAGCTGACAGGGACCGGCTTTTCGGAAAATGAGGAGGCGCTGCTTTCGTGGATCCGCTCCGCCGGAATTTCCGAAGCCGTATTTACAGACGGGAAAGAGAACGATCGGTGGGAAATCAAACATTCTTACGTTCCGGGAACCGGGAACGGAGGAGACCTGACCGGATACTATACCATCAGCCGTACGGATCCTGAAGGCGTTGTTTTGGAAACCGCGGGACAATTTGACGATCAGACGTTGGAGCCGGTCCGGACGGAGGACGGCGGGATCAAAGAATAGAAATGTTGTCATGCAAGTAAGCGGGACCGATGGGGAAACCTGTCGGGGCCGCTTATTTTTTGTCGGTTTTCATGGGAAAACAGGAGAGATCACGAGCTGCATTCAATAGCAAAAATCATTTCATAAAAGAAATTTGTAAAATATACTTGACATTCAGAAAAGAATGGTATACAATTCGAATCACAAAGGGAGCGGATGACCGGGAAGGTCCGGTCAGGGGGACTCCGCAGAAAAAGAAAGGAAGGAAAGGATATGAATACTCCTACAAATTTTATTGTTATTGCAGCACTGCTTGTTCTGATCATCGCGGTCTTTGTGCTGAGCCGCAGAACCCAGGAAGAGCAGTTTGACGAGAGGCAGCTTCGTGTGAGGGCGGATGCATTCCGGATCGGTTTTTTCAGCATGCTGGGTGCGGTACTTGCAATGATGGTTCTCTTCTCCTGGAAGCCTTGGGTTGACATGGTGGATCCGCTGTTCACCCTGATCGCGGCCGTGATGATCTCGTTCCTTGTTTTCGCCATCTACTGCATCACCCACGATGCGTTCTTCCGAAGAAAAGAGAAGCCGGCATCGTATCTCCTCATCTGTATCGGAGTCATGCTGGTCAATTTGGGAGCGGCTCTCAAGAACATTAAAAACGGGACACTTCTTGTGGACGGCAAGGTGACGCTGACCCCCTGCGGCAATATCATGATGGGTGGTACTTTTCTGATCGTTGCGATCGTCCTTACGGTGAAGATGCTGGCAGACCGCAGGGAAGAGGAAGAGTAACCGAAACGCGGCAAGGGAGGAAAGACGATGAAGAATCTTAAACTGAAATCGGCACGGGCTGCGAAGGACCTTTCGCAGGAGCAGCTGGCCGACCTGTGCAATGTGTCGCGCCAGACCATCAGCGCCATCGAGAAGGGGGATTACAACCCGACCATCAATCTGTGCATCGCGATCTGTAAGGCCCTCGGAAAGACGTTGGATGAGCTGTTCTGGAACGAGGATAATGAATAAGTAAGCTGCTTGTGCGGGGGAATCTGCAAGCCGGGAAAACTACCGGCTTGCAGTTGTTATTTTCCGCGGAAAATGATACAATTACCACAATATGCCGGCAGTCACTCGGCAGATAAAATGCGGATATGAGAGGGTATGACAATGGCGGAATTTTATACGGAATGGCGCCTTCGCGGCGACCGGTACGACGGGGGATACGGAAACGGCCTTACGCTCGCCAACGGCGAGTCCGTGCAGGAGATGACTAAGGTGGAGGAGGATGAGCGTGAGACGGTGTTTCGCGGCCGATGCGGCCACGTCCTTCGCTGTGTTCACGAGAAGGTTGACATTCCCGGACAAAACCGGTCGGTCACCGTGTGCCGTACCGTTTTTGAGAACGCGGCGGACAAGCCCGCCGTCCTTGAGATGCTCGCGAGTTTTGCCCTGAAGGGCGTCAAGGCGGACCGCATGCACCGGGCCACATCCTTCTGGAGCGCGGAGGGCAAGCTTCTCTCGCAGGATCTTACGGACCTGAACATGGAGGAATCCTGGGCAGGTCACGGATACCGGATTGAGCATTTCGGCCAGACCGGATCCCTGCCGGTCCGCAAATGGTTCCCGTTCCTTGTTCTCGAGGACAGCGAAAACGGGAAGTTTTTGGGGATCCAGCTGTACTGTGCATCCTCCTGGCAGATGGAGGTTGCCGTGGGGTACGGCGATCTGAAGGTGCGGGGAGGTCTGGCGGACCGCGACTTCGGCCAGTGGACGAAGACCATCGCGCCCGGGGAAGCCTTCGAGACGCCCCGCGCGGTGATTGCGGAGGGAGAGTCACTCGAGGAGGTCTGCGATCTCTTGGTGAAGGCGCAGAAACCGAGGATCGCGGCACCGGACCGGGATATGTCCGTCATTTTCAACGAGTATTGCGCCACCTGGGGAAATCCCTCCGAGGAGCTTGTGGCGCGGATGGCGGAGAAGCTGGAGGGGACCGGCGTAAAATACCTCGTCATCGACTGCGGCTGGTACCGGCAGCGGGAGGATGAGAACTGGTTCAACTCGGCGGGAGATTGGAAAACGAGTCCGATCCTGTTCCCGAGCGGCCTGAAGGCAGCGGCGGACTGCATCCGTTCCCACGGTATGATCCCGGGAATCTGGTTTGAGATGGAAGACTGCGGCGTGGATTCGGAGACCTTCGGCGAGACGGATCTCTGCGTGAAGCGGGACGGAATCCCGGTGACGGTGGGCACCAGACGCTTCCTCGACATGCGGAAGAAAACGGTGTGGGAACGCCTGGATGAGAGGGTTCTCTCCCTGCTGCGGGACTGCGGCTTCGGCTACCTGAAGGTGGACTATAACGAGACCTTCGGCGCGGGGGTGGACGCTCTTGATGGCGAAGAATGTCCTGCCGGCGTTGTCAGCGGAGTATGTTCCGGTGGGATTGCCGTGACGCCTCCCGAAAAGAACGCCGTGGAGGACGGCCCCGGCGAGCATCTCCGCCAGTGTGTCGCAGGGACGCAGGCCTACTTCCGCCATCTCGCGGAGGAGATGCCGGAGCTGGTGATCGAGAACTGTGCCAGCGGCGGCCACCGGCTGGAGCCTTCCATGATGGAGCTGGTATCCCAGGCGAGCTTCTCCGACGCCCATGAATGCGACATCATACCGCTCGTGGCGGCCAATCTGCACCGTCTAATCCACCCCGAGCAGAGCCAGATCTGGGCGGTGCTCCGCAAGGAGGCGGATGTCCACCGCATCCACTATTTGATAACGGCCGGTATGCTCGGCCGCCTCTGCCTCTCGGGCGAAATCTTCGACATGAACGAAGCCCAATGGGCCGCCGTGACAGAAGGAATTGTGTGGTACGGGAAGGTTGCGCACATCATCCGCGACGGATTCACGAAGGTGATCCGCACAAACGTGAAGGACTACTCCAAGGCTTCGGGCTATCAGGCTGTCCTGCGCACTCTCGGGGACGAGGCGATGCTTGTCGTCCATACCCTTGCAGGAGGCGCGAACCCTCCGGTCGACGATCTGCTTGCGGGATACGAGGTTATCGGAAAATACGGCTCGGATGTGGATGCGGACTACCGCGGACAGGTGTACCTGCTCCGCCGCAGCCGATGACCGCGAAAAATGCGGGAATATGTACGCGAAACTTTGCACATTTTCCGGGGAATCCCCGTAAGGTACCGCAGCGTCTTGTTTTTCGAAAAACAGTTTGCTCCGCAACAGCACCTGTGGTATGATGGCACTATCGGAAAGTGAGTGCTTTCCTACGGGCGTCCGGATGGGATGCCTGCGGTTGAAATCACGGGAACGGAACGGTGCGTATAGTATGAGAGAAGAGCGGAGAGAGCGACGGCATGGTCGGCGACCGTGCTTCGCGGAGAGAGATCAAAAAGGAATAGAGAGGTACAGGACAAGCGTGCATAGACGATGTGCGTGTGC
This sequence comes from Lachnospiraceae bacterium, assembly GCA_017962105.1. Classification (GTDB taxonomy): domain Bacteria; phylum Bacillota; class Clostridia; order Lachnospirales; family Lachnospiraceae; genus ISDg. The sequence goes on along the minus strand of JAGCVY010000049.1, from coordinate 23,429 downwards.
TGTCTTGTGCCTTTTTCTTGTATTAGGGACTTTGTCACATTTTGCGTCGGCAGGTCAGGATGGCATGAATGTGGTCCTTGCCGAGGAGGACACCGGCAAGGCGGTGATCAATATCACAAGGCCGGACGAAGGGTATTCGGCCGTGCTGTACGACAATTCCAACGGGCTTCCCACCTCGGAGGCCAACGCGATCGTGCAGACCGACGACGGCTTTTTGTGGATCGGCTGCTACAGCGGACTGTACCGGTATGACGGAAACACCTTCGAACGATGGGATTCCACCGGCGGTATCGCCAGCGTGAAGACTCTGTTTGTGGACAGCAAAAATCGGCTTTGGGTCGGAACCAACGACAGCGGCGTCGCGGTGATCGAAAAAGGCGAGGTCCGCATGTTCCGCTTAAAAGACGGGTTGCAGTCCCTTTCCGTTCGTGCGATCGCGGAGGATAAAAGGGGATATATCTATGTCGGTACCACGCAGGGCATTGTGGAGATCAACGAGTCCATGGTTGTCCGGCCCCTTGACCAGGACGATATCCGCGATGCGGAAATGCGGGACCTGAAACTCGGACCGGACGGGATCATTTACTGCCTGACCAAGGATGAAAAACTGTTCACCATAAAGGACGGCGCCAGACAGCACACCTACGACCTTAACAACAAGGGCCTTGAGGACGTCAAATCCATCTATCCCGACCCCGATAAGGAGGGGTACCTGTATCTCGGAGCGAAAAACGGTCAGGTCTACTACGGGGATGTTGCCAGCAGCCTGATGAAATTCGATACCATCGACGTGTCTCCGTTGTCGGAGATCAACTCAATCCTGAAGATCGACGATGTCCTGTGGCTGTGCGCCGACAACGGAATCGGGTATCGCTACGACGGCTCGCTCATCTATCTCGGCGACGGCGTGCCCATGACCAACTCGGTGGATCATATCGTGAGTGATTACCAGGGAAATCTCTGGTTTACCTCCTCCAGACGAGGCGTCATGAAACTGGTTCGCAACCGTTTTGTCAACATCTCGGCATGGTGCGGGATGACAGAGGAAAAAGAGGACATGGTTGTCAACACAACCTGTGCCATCGATAATCTGCTTCTTCTCGGAACGGACTCCGGACTCCGCGTGATCGACAACATGGAGACCACGGATTACCTTGAGATCAAGAGCATCCGCACCGCATCGGGGACACCCATTACGGTCGACACGGACAATCTCTGCGTACTGTTCCGCAAAAAGACCAAAGAGGAGGACGGGAAGGAACAGAATGCGGTCCGGATCCGCTCCATCATCAAGGACAGTCAGGACCGGCTTTGGTTCTCCACGTGGAACGAGTACGGACTCCTCCGGTATGACCACGGGGATATCGTTGTCTACCCTTTTGAGGATTCCAAGCATGTGACGGCCTTTGAGGGTTCGGAGGAGAACTCCGGGACAGGTCTTATGCTTCCGTCCGGGCAGGTCCGCGTGGTGCGGGAATGCCATGACGGAAAATTCCTTGTCGCCTGTTCCGGCGGCGTTGCAGTGATCGACGGCGACCGCGTGGAGAGAGTCATCACGAAGGAGGACGGACTTCACAACACGGAGATTCTCACCGTGGAGGAAGCGCCCAACGGGGATTACGTCATCGGTACGGACGGAGGCGGCATCTATGTGATCAGCAACGGAGTGATGTACAACTACACAACGGAGTCCGGCGGTCTGAGCTCCGACATTATCATGCGGATCCGCTGGGATGACCGCAACAAGGTGTTCTGGATCGTCACCAGCAACTCCATCGCGTATATGACGGAAAATTATATCCGCAGGACCATACAGAATTTTCCGTATTCGAACAACTTCGACATTCTCATTAACAGCCAGAACGAGATGTGGATCCTGAGCAGTAACGGCATCTATGTGACGACTGCGGAGGAAATGCTGGCAAACGGCGAGATCAAGCCGTTGTCGTACAACAAGGGAAACGGTCTTCCCTATGTGGCGACGTCCAACTCCTACAGTGCTCTGACGGAGAACGGAGACCTTTATATCGCCGGTAACCTCGGAGTTGCCCGGGTTAACATTGAGGAGCCCTACGATGTGGTTTCGTCCCTCAAGATGGGGGTTCCGTATCTGGTGGCGGACGGAAAGGCAATCTACCCGAACGAGGACGGGTCATTTTCCGTTCCTTCCAACACGAAGCGTCTGGCCATCCACAGCTTTGTGTTTACCTACTCGCTGACCAATCCGACGGTCACCTACTGGCTGGACGGGTTCGACCACTCGAAGACCACGGTGATCCGAAGCAACCTTTCTCCGGTCAACTACACGAACCTAAGCGGCGGGACATACTATTTCCGCATGCGGGTGCAGGACTCCTTCGGGGACGGCGTCAAGGAATTTTCCGTGCGTATCGTCAAGCGCAAGGCCTTCTATGAGACATGGTGGTTCATGCTCTTTACGGTGATCGCACTCACGATGCTCGTGTGCATGCTCGTGGTGCAGTACGTCAAGCGGAAGACCCAGAAGCTGATCGCGAAGGAAGAAGAGCAGAAGACCTTCATCCGCGAGATGATCGAGGCGTTTGCGAAGACCATCGATATGAAGGACCGCTACACGAACGGTCATTCCACCCGTGTTGCGGAGTACACGGTCATGCTTGCGAAGGAACTGGGATTTGACGAGGAAGAGGTCGAAAAATACCACAATATCGCCCTCCTGCACGATATCGGCAAGATCGGTATTCCCGCTGCCGTGCTTAACAAACAAGGGCAGCTGACGGACGACGAGTTCAAGATCATCAAATCCCATGCGTCTCTCGGAGCCCGGGTTTTGAAGGATATCTCCATCATGCCGGAGCTTTCCATCGGTGCGGCGGCGCATCATGAGCGCCCGGACGGCAAGGGCTACCCGAACGGCCTGAAGGGCGATGAAATCCCGAGGGTTGCGCAGATCATCGCTGTGGCGGATACCTTTGACGCGATGTACTCCGACCGCCCTTACCGCAAACGCATGAACTTCGAGAAGGTTGTCGGCATTATCCGGGATGCGGCGGGCACACAGCTCGCTGCGGATGTTGTGGATGCGTTCCTTCGTCTTGTTGACAAGGGATTCTTCCGGGCTCCGGATGATGAAGGCGGCGGTTCCACGGAGGATATCGATAATATCCACAAGAGCTTCCAGCGAGCCCAAAAGATCAAGGAAGAGGCCGCCGCGAATATTGCGCAGCCGGACGCCTCCGGCGCCGGGGCGGAAGAGAAGAAGCCGGAAGAGGCAAAGCAGGAAGAACCTGCAGGGAAACCGGCGGAAGCTGCCGGACAGCCCGCTGAGGAAACACAGACGGCGGAGACTGCGGAGAAGCGGCAGAAGGGAAGACGCCGGAAGAGATGACCCTGCCGTTGAACAGGGAAGAGACGGCATGTCTTAGAATTTATACGGCATGTCTTAGAATTTATAATGTAACATTGTCCATCGTACACCGCCCGGAAGGCAGAAAATCCCTTCGGGCGGTGTTTGCGGTTGTGAAACAATTGGCTTTGCCGCCGGGATTTCATCCTTTTCGTTGCCGGGACCGCTTGCTCTGAACGCCCGATATTTCTTCCTTGACAACAATACCCTGCTGCGGTATAATCGCGCCTATATCTATTTTTTTAAATTCCAATAGTTACAGTCCTGTCGGACAGGACAAAGGGGGTGATAGGATTGGCAGGTGATGAGAAGAAGATCAAACGGACACGGGCGATCGCCAACAACTTTTATGCCATTCGGCTGTTGTGGCGGATCTGTCCGTCGATGGTGGTGCACAAGGCCGTGATGCGGTTTCTCGGCTACTTTGAATGGCTGTTCTACAGCGCATTCTTCATGCGGCACATCATCGAGTCCATGGAAGCGGGGGAGACCTTCCGGAAGATTATTGTCTACGTTATTGTGGTTGCGGTTGTTTTAGGTGCCATGATGCTCTACGAGAACATGCTGAACGGCGCGATCTTCCCGGCGGATCAGGCAATCGTCAACAAGGGACTGTACCGGACGCTGTTCCGCAAATCCCGCAACGTTGAGCTGGCGTGCTTTGAGGACAGCGATTTCTACGACCGCTACACTCTTGCGATGGAAAATGCGGACACGCGGCTTGTGGCAACCGCCGAGGCTTTATTCAAGTCCTTCTTCGGCGCGATCGCCAGCGCATGCGCGTTCGTGTTCATGTATCAGGTGGATAAGATTTCGGTGCTGTTCGTAATCCTTCCGGTTATCGGAAACTTCGTGTTTAACCGCAAGATCAGTCAGATCGATTACGTGCGGAACAAGGACATGGCGCCGCACAACCGGCGGATCGCATACGTCAACCGTGTAATGTACCTGCCGGATTTCGCGAAGGAGATGCGGCTTACGGGCGTGTTCCGCCTGATGCGGCAGCGCTATGAGGATGCGATCCACGGCGTTGCGGATGTGACAAAGAAATATACGAAGAAGGCGATGGTGCTGCACTGGTTCTATGTCATGTTCACCTTCACCTTCATCTTCGAGGGACTGCTGATCTACGGCGCGTACCGCACCCTTGTAAGCAAGAGCATGAGCCTCGCGCAGCTGTCGGTCATCACCAGCATGATGGTGTCCACGACCTGGATCCTGATCGGATTCACCGAGGCCCTCACGGAGCTTTTCAAGAACGGCCTGTTCATGGAATACCTCCGGAAATTCCTCGAGTATAAGGAGCGCATTCCCGAGGATTCGACGGGAGAGGATCCGGGGACGGAAATCCGCACGGTGGAGTTTAAGGATGTTTCCTTCTCCTACAAGGACAAGGAGGTCATCTCGCACCTTTCCATGGAGTTCCGCGGCGGCAAGACCTATGCGCTTGTGGGACACAACGGCGCCGGCAAGACCACGATCATCAAGCTTCTCCTGCGGTTCTACGATCCGACGGAGGGGCAGATCCTCTTAAACGGCCGGGACATCCGCGAGTACGATCTTCGCAAATACCGCAGCCTTTTTGCCACGGCGTTTCAGGATCACCGCATGTTCTCCATGACGGTGGCGGAAAATGTCATCATGGGCGAGGACATTCCGGTGGATGAGCGGGAGAGCCGCGTCACGGAGGCGCTGAAGCTCTCCGGGGCGTACGACAAGGTGCAGACTCTTCCGAAGGGTCTCGACACGATCCTCACCCACGAGTTCGACGACGAGGGCGCTGTCCTGTCGGGCGGCGAGTTCCAGAAGATTGTCGTGGCGAGAGCGTTTGTCAAGGAGTGCCCGTTCAAGGTGTTTGACGAGCCCTCCAGCGCGCTGGATCCGATTGCCGAGGGGACGCTCTTTGACAACATTTACAGGACCTGTGAGAAGAACACGCTGGTGTTTATCTCCCACCGGTTGTCCTCCGTGCAGAGCGCGGACTGGGTGTACCTTCTGTCCGACGGCACCGTGAAGGAAGCCGGGACGCACCGGATGCTTATGGAGAAGGGCGGCATTTACGCCGATATGTATGCGAAGCAGGCCAAGAACTACCTCGCCATCACGGAGGAAGGGGGTGCTCTCGCATGAAACACGTATGGAAAAACCAGTTGTACCTGTGGCGGCTGTGCTTCCGCACCTGCCCGGGCTTTATGATCTATCACTGCTATGACGGCTTCCGGTATCAGGGGATCATTTTCCTTGAGCACGTGCTGGGCATCCGTTATGTCCTGCGGTGTGCGGAGTTCGGTGAGCCCTTCTGGAAACCGCTGCTGGTCATCGGCATCATTCTGTTCATCAACATGGCGCAGATCGTGCCGGACGGCTTCTTTATCCACGGATGGACCTACCGGAGCAAGCCAAAGCTCTACAAGGCCCTCAAGGAGGAGATGTTTAAGAAGGCGGCGGAGATCGACCTCTCGTGCTACGACGACACGGAATACTACAATGATTTCGTGCTTGCAGTGGCGGAGGCGGAGAGCTCCATTGACCGGTTCCTTGCGATGTGCAACCGGATCGTGCAGGCGTTTACCATCCTGTTTACGACCGGCGTGTTCTACCTCTTAACGGATGCCGCAGGTATTCTGTTCGTTTTAGCATCCTTTGTGCTTCGGTTTTTCGTGGCACGGGTTTTAAACAAGCTGAATTACCGCGTGCGTCTTCGCGTGAATCCGTTGGAGCGCAAGCGCAACTACGTGAGCCGCGTCTTCTACCTAAATGATTATGCGAAGGAGCTTCGGCTTCATCCGGCGGTGGGCGATCGATTGGAGGAGGAATTTGCCGAGGCGGACGACGCGATCTACAGGGAGCAGAAGAAGGTCGGGATTAAGAGGTCGCTTCTCGGGTTCACGAGAGACTATGTGGTCGGCGACTTCATCATGGACGGTCTGTACATCACTTACCTGGTGTTCCAGGCGGCGGTTCTGCACACGATCCCCTACAGCGACGCGGTGGTCCTGTTCAACCGTACCGGCAGCTTGCGGCGCGGCATGGCAGACCTTGCCGACATCGTTCCGCAGGCGCAGGAGAACAGCCTTTACATCGACAAGATCCGGGCATTTCTCGAGTACGAGCCGAAGATCAGGCAGGACGAGGGCGAGGCGGTGCCCGAGGGCAATGCGGCCATCACGCTTTCCCACGTCAGCTTCCGCTACCGCGAGGATGCGGAGGATACGCTTAAGGACATTTCCCTGTCGGTGAAGCCCGGCGAGCACGTGGCCATCGTCGGCTACAACGGCACGGGCAAGACAACGCTCATCAAACTGTTGATGCGCCTCTACGACCCGACGCAGGGCGAGATCCGGTTCCACGGCGGGGACATCCGGGAGTTCTGCCCCAGAGAGTACCGAAACCGCTTCGGCGTTGTCTTCCAGGATTACCAGATGTACGGCGCCTCCCTTGCGGAAAATGTGGTGATGGACCGGGTGGAGTCTTCCGAACAGGCACCGCAGATCACGGACGCGCTCAAGCGGGCCGGCTTCGGCGAGCGGCTTAGGACGCTGCCGGAAGGGCTGGAGACGCAGGTCACCACCGAGTTCGACAAGGCCGGCGTGAACTTCTCCGGCGGCGAGAGTCAGAAGATCGCAATCTCGCGGGCTTTTTACAAGAATGCCGACATCCTCATCATGGATGAGCCCTCCAGCGCTCTTGACCCGATTGCCGAGTACGAGCTGAACAAGGCGATGGAGTCGGCGGCGAAGGGCAAGACCGTGTTCTACATCTCGCACCGTCTTTCGACGACGCGGGATGCCGACCGCATCCTGATGTTGGAGAACGGACGCATCGTCGAGGAGGGCACACACGACAGCCTCCTCGTAAAGAACGGGCGCTACGCCCGGATGTGGCATGTCCAGGCCGGCCGATACGAGGTCGGTTGAATTGAAGAACAGTAATGACGGCCGGAGAGCTGAGGTTCTCCGGCCGTTCTTCATTTTCCGAAAAAATGAAATTTGGTATTGACAAGGTGTTTATAACTGTATATACTGTACATATAAACAGCGGGGAGGTGAGACTGTGAGCGAGTGGCTTCGATGCGAAAACATTACGAAAAATCTCGGTAAGTACCGCATCAGCAACATCGATTTTTCGCTGGAGCCGGGAACGGTCCTCGGGCTGATCGGCGTGAACGGCTGCGGCAAGACATCGCTTTTGCGGGTGCTTCTGGGAAGTTACTCCATTGACCCTGTGAGGGGAGACAGCGGGGAGATCACTCTTAGCGGGATGCATTTTACGGGGGATGTCAAGGCGTTTCGGCGGAAGATGGCTTTTGTCATGCAGGAGTGTCCGTTCCCCTGGGGCATGACCCCGGAGGAGATCGGCGAGGTCTACGGACCGTACTACGACGGGTTCGATCTTGCCGCATACTGCGGGCGGCTGCGCGAGTACGGCGTCCCGGAGGGAAGAAAGATTGAGAATCTGTCGAAAGGGCAGCAGATCCGGGTGCAGCTGGCATTTGCCGAGAGTCATGAGGCGGTTTTGTATGTGATGGATGAGCCGGTGGGCAGCCTAGATCCGGACTTCCGCGACATCTTCTACGATAAGATCAGGAAAATTGCAGCGACGGAGAGGGCGTCGGTCATTCTCTCAAGTCACCTGGTGACGGAGCTTGAGGGAGTAGCCGACCGGATCCTTTGGATGAAACGCGGCGAGTGTGAGGGAACAGTTCGATATTTCGGCGGGATCGACGAACTGCGGGAGCAGTACCGGATGATTTCCGGTGAGCGGGAGATGATCGAGGCCCTGCCGGAGGATCTGGTGGTCGGAAAGCGGATCCGCGAGAACCATTGCGAGGCTCTTCTGCGGATTCCTTCGGGAAGCCGGCAGACGACGGAGGGAGTCTTGGCACAGTGCAGGTACGCGGACCTGCAGGAGATCATGTACTATCAGGAGAAATCGGAGGACGGAGCCGTCCGGAAATGAAACCGGGCAACCGTTACGAAAGGGGAAACACATGAGAGAATATCTGAGACGAAAACGGATCCGTTTCCGTGACCACCCGTGGATGTGGGCATGGGCAGTGTTTGAAATCCTGTTTGTTTTTGCGGCCTCCTGGGTGCGGCCCTTCGCGCTCATCTGCACCGCAAGTCTGAGCCTGACGTTCTCACCGGTGGCTTCCGAGGCCGAAGGCATGCTTCCGAGGACCCCGCAGGAGCTGCGGGAAGAACGACTCGGCCGGATCCGGTGCGTATGGCTGGAGCAGACGATCCTGTGTCTGTTGTGCTATGTCATTCAATGCGGTATCACCCTCCTGGTGATAGAGCCCGACGGGTTTCACTCGACCTTATACAACTGGTTTGTTGCCAACGGAACGTTGATCTACAACCCGGTACTGCACCTTTTGATGTGCATTCTGATGAGCATTGTGATGTACAACCTGTTTTTGAGTGCGGACGGGACGGAATCCCTCCGGAAGGCCATCCGGGCAGGGAAATTTTCCGTGGATGACCGGAAGGTCCGCGGAATATTCTGGATCACGGATGCGGTGTGCCGGATCCTGCCGATCGTGATATTGATCCCGGGAATGATGGGCCTGTCATCGGGACCGGCCGGCGAGACGCCGTTTTTTGAGAAGACCGTGTGGATCACAGCATTTTCCGTCGGGATCGTGTTGGCGCTTATCCGGTTTGTCCGCTTGAGAAAGTCGTACCGGCCGGAGACCTTTGAAACGATGAAATGTGTGTAGGGAAGAACGGAGGATACTATGAATATAACCGTACAACCGAAAGGCGGACAGCCGATCTATGAACAGATCGAGCGGCAGATTAAGGATATGATCGTGACCGGTGCGCTCCCCGTAGGGGAACTTCTTCCGTCCATCCGTGTGCTTGCGGCGGATCTCAAGATCAGCGTGATCACGGTCAAGCGGGCTTATGAGGATCTGGAGAAGGAAGGAATGATCTATTCCGTGCAGGGCAAGGGATTTTACGTGGACAACCCGGACCTTGCGTATCTGAAGGAAAAACAGACGGTGGACATGGAGGACCGGCTTGCTTCCTGGGTCGCGGATGCGAAGGCATCCGGGATGACCCTCGCGGAGGCGGCGGACATGCTCTCCATCCTGTGGGAGTAGGAGGTGTGCCATGATCGAGGCGAAAAATGTGAGTTTTCAATATGATTCCAAGGGCTTTCGCCTGCAGGATATCTCGCTCAAACTGGAAGAGGGCCTGATCTACACCCTGGTGGGGGAGAACGGCAGCGGCAAGACGACGCTTCTGAAACTTTTGTACGGAATCTTTCCGCCGAAAAGCGGGGAGGTCCTGTGGAAGGGTTCGCCGCTGACCCGGAAAATGCTTCCCGCATACCATCAGGAGGCTGCCTATATCGGCGAACAATGGTGTGACACCGGGGCCACGCTGCGGGCAAATGCGGAGATTTTGCGGCTTTTGTATCCCGGATTTGACGGCGGATACTATGAAAAACTGCTTGCCCAGGCGGGGCTTACCGACCTGCAGGCTACCCCGTTCAGGAATCTTTCCACGGGTGAGCAATGCAAGGCGGAGATGTCGTTCCACCTGGCAAGACATCCGAAGCTTCTGCTGATGGACGAGCCCCTGGCAGGTTTGGATCCCGTGTTTAAGACGGACATCCTGGAGTTTCTGCAGACGGCTGTCGCGGAGGAGAAGATGACCGTGTTGATGGCGACCAATCTTGTGACGGAGGTCTCGGACATCGCCGATTATGTCGGGGTTCTTGCAGACGGAAAATTAGTGAAGTGGGGAGACCGTTTGGAAGCGGTGAAGTGAGGTGTGCGTATGAAAGCATTTTTCGAAAGGGTAAAGGAGCAGAAGCGGGGAAGCATCGGCTGGCTTGTGCTGTGGCTTCTCGGCTGCGCCGCGTTTTGGATGATCGGGCGTCCGCAGCTGGCAGGGCTTATGGAGGAAATGTCATACCATGGGAAAAAGGTTGCCGACACCATTGTGATGGGATTCGTTTTTGTCTTTGCTACCCAGATGTTTATGTACCGGTATATGTCAATCTTTCCGATGTGGGTAAGCGAGCAAAAGCGCAAAGCCGGGGCGGAGACCGGTGACGGAACGGACCTTTATAAATTTGTGCAGGTGCACAGCTTCGACGCAGGACAATACTGTAAACTGATCTGCCGGAGCCTCCTTCCGGCACAGGTGATCACGGCGGCCGGGTTTATCATCTACGCCCTGTGCGGACGGCAGTCCTTTCTGGTCACAACCGTCGGGGTAGCAACTGTGGTTCTCATGCCGTCTGTTGTGGCATTTGGATTATATCTGCTCCTTCGGAGGGGACACGCCATGCAGAAGGTGCCTGCCATCGCCAACGCGATCGGGACTACGGCGGCATTCTTTGCCTGCGCCATGGCAGTTTTTAAAACCAGCGAGTACGTGTGCAAATGTCTCGGAGTGATCACGAAGGAGTACATCATAAACCCGACCGGCTTTGAAACCGGCGATATGGCTGTTACGGCAGGGGTAATGTTGATGCTTCTTGCGGTCACCTTCGTCTGTCGAAACTGGTGGGAGTCCCTCGGAAGAAGACTGTTGATCGTCCTCCGCGTAGTGCTTGCAATTGCTGCCATCGGGTGTTCCGCGCTCAGCTACCTCTGGCGGTGACCCGCGAAGGGCCCGGCTAAAAAACGGTTAAGAATTTTCCGGGATAAGAATTATTTAAGATTCTCACAAGAGTTGCATAAAGACTTCCTTTCCGGCATGGTGTAGGATAGCATCAGAGCCGAAGGGAAGTCTTTCTTTGTGGGGGAGAACCCTCGGCGGATACAGAAAAAAGAAATTCAACAGAAACGAGGGAAAAGAAATGACAGAGATCAAGAACGAAACAAACGAGACCAAGAGGGAATGCATCGTGACCGCTAAGGACCTTTCCAAGACATTTTCCAACGAAAGCGTCCAGCAGCACGTGTTGAAAAACCTGAACCTGCGCATCTACCGCGGTGACTTCACCGTGATCATGGGAAACTCCGGATCGGGCAAGAGCACGCTTCTGTACACGCTCTCCGGCATGGACCGGCCGACCCTCGGCACCGTGACCTACGGCGTCGACGGCGGCGAGAAGGAAATCTCCCGGTACAGCAACGACGAGCTTGCGAGATTCCGCAGGGACCACGCGGGCTTTGTGTTCCAGCAGAACTACTTAAACGATTCCATGAGCGCCCTCGACAACGTCATGGTGTGCGGGCTTTTGAAGGGCGGAGACCGCAAGGCGTTGGCGGAGCGCGCGAAGAAGCTTCTCGAGCGCGTGGAGCTTCCCGAGCAGGATCAGCGCAAGTTCCCGACCCAGCTCTCCGGCGGACAGCAGCAGCGCGTGGCCGTGGTGCGCGGAGTCATCAACCAGCCGGAGATCCTCTACGCGGACGAGCCCACCGGTGCCCTGAACTCCCAGAATACGGAAAATGTCTTAAACATCCTCACGGAGCTCAACGACGACGGACAGAGCATCGTGATGGTGACCCACACCACCAAGGCGGCGGAGCGCGGCAACCGCATCCTGTACCTTGCGGACGGCGTCATCACCGCAGAACTCGACCTCGGACCGTACGCGGGCGACTACCGCGATGAGACGAATCCGAATCTGGCAACCGCGAAGGAGCGTCATACGAAGCTAAAGAGCTTCCTGCAGGAAATGGGGTGGTAACATGTATAAACTTTTCTTTGTTGCCTGGCACAACATGAAGAAGCAGAAGGGCGATATGATCACTTTCCTTCTGTTCTCGATCCTCTCCGCATATCTGATCTTCCAGTGTGCTTCGGTGCTTTTGGGACTGCAGGATGTGATGGACAACCGCTTTGAGGAAGTCAACGGCGCACACGTCATGATCCTTGCCGGCAACTCGCCGGAGGAGACCGCAGCCTGGACGGAGGCGATGACGGAAAATGCCGACATCGACGATGTGGAAACCGTTCCGTTCATGCGCATGTACGCGGAATACCGCAACGCGAAGACCAGGGATTTCGAGGAGTACCAGTTCCTCGCGGAGTGCTTCAAGACCAATCCCCGGTACATGAACATGGGCATTGACAGCTCGAACCTCGGGGACGACGATGTGCTACTGCCGTACTTTCTGAAGGGCCGTTTTGCGGTAGGGGATACGCTTGAGATCAAGCTCGGCGACAACGTGTATTCCTTCCGGGTTGCCGGCTATGTGGAGGATCCTTATTTTTCGTCGTCCATCAACATCACGACATACTACTGCTACTTTTCGCAGGCTGCCCTTGACCGGTTTGTCGCGGAAAATCCTGCGCGGGCCGGGTTCGGTACGGTGTACCGCGGGCATGTGAAGCAGGCGTCGCTGGATGCCGGACTGAACACGAAGACCACCGAAAAGGAGGTCACCGAGAGCTTCTTCCGGAAGATCACTCCTTACATGGAGGCCAATCCGGACTATGATTACAACAATTATTTCTCGGTGAACTGGCACATGATCAGCGGCGGAACGAAGTTCCTTCCGCAGGTGGTGATGGCGGTGGTGCTGATGTTCGCGGTGCTGATCCTGGTGATCGCCTTTGTCATCATCTCCCACGGCGTCCGCAACTTCATCACGAGAAACATGAAAAATACCGGTATCCTGGAGGCAGCAGGCTACACGGCTTCGATGCTCCGTATGGCGCTTGTGGTACAGATCACGGCTGTGGCCTACATCGGCGCGAAGATCGGCGTCGGTCTTGCGATCCTCACAAGAAACGCCTTCGGGAATCTGGTCAGCGCGGTTTTGGGACTTACCTGGAACGCGCCGATCTCCTGGGGTGTCGCTTTAGCGACGATCTACGGATTTGCCGTTGTGACCTTCCTCCTTTCGATGCTGATCGGACGGGCTTATAAGAAGATTACCGTGCTCGATGCGCTTCGCGGCGGGATCAGCACCCACAACTACAAGAAAAACTATGTTCCTCTGGATAAGACGAGTCTCCCGCTGTCCGTTGCGATGTCTCTTAAGAGCACCTTGGGCGGGATGCGGAGAAGCATCCTTCTCGCGGTTATCGCGGCGGTGTTAGCCATCGCCATGACATGCGGCTTCGGCATGTACGAGAGCTTCGGTGCGAGGGAGGATTCACTGATCGAGATCATGGGAATGGAGGCCGGAACGGTTTACATTACGAAGGCTGACATCTCCTATGTCGACGAGCTCCGGAACATGGACGGCGTGACCAACGTCCTTCTGCAGAAGGGCTTCGAGCCGACCATCATGTTCGGCGACAAGGAGCAGGGCGCATACGTCTATGTCGATGACGATGTGAATCACCGCGTCAACCTGATGCTTTTGGAGGGCCGTGTTCCGGTCCACGACAATGAGATCCTGCTCACCAAGGCTCTTGCGGAGGATCTCGGCGCAGGCATCGGCGATGTCGTGACCATCAAGAACGGAACCAAGACGATGGAATACATCGTCACCGGTTTTGACCAGCGCATGGAGCGCATGGGCCGTACCGCCAACCTGACAATCCCCGGCGCAGAGAAGATCTTCGGACCCATCACCAAGATGGATGTCATCATTTCGGTGAAGGACGGCATCACCTTCGACGATATGAAGGACAAGGTGACGGAGATCGCTAAGGCGCATGACAACAGCGACATCGTCCTGGTGGATTCCGAGAAGAATATGCACTCAACCATGGGAACCGTGGCCACGGCCATGAAAATCCTGTGCGTTGTCATTGCGGTGATCACGCTGATGATTGTGGTCTTCACGGAGTCGCTGATCATCCGCGCGAAGATCACGAGAGAGTGGCGGGACATGGGCATCAGCAAGGCCCTCGGGGCAACCTCCGGCCAGCTGATCCTGCAGATCATGCTCTCGAACCTTCCGGCGGTGCTTTTAGGAAGCCTTATCGGCGTAGCGGTTTCCGACTGGGCAGGCGGTGCTCTGTGCAAGGCAATCTTCTCCCTCTTCGGACTGAAGAAGATCAATTTCTCCACACCGATCTGCTGGATGGTACTGACGGCAGCGGGAATCCTGCTGATGGCAGCCCTCAGCTCGGCGGTCATGGGCCTGCGGGTGCGCAGCATGAAGCCGGTGGAGATGATTACGGAGGAGTAATCAAAGCATTGTTAATCTCCGTGGTTGGTGGTACAATGATACCATCAGTTGTATGGAAGACGGAGAGGTTACGATGGAACAGGAAAAAAGAGAGGGTTTCGGAAGCCGGCTCGGGTTCCTCATGGTGAGCGCGGGCTGTGCGATCGGAATCGGAAATGTTTGGAAATTCCCATATGTCGCGGGACAGAACGGCGGTGCGATCTTCGTGTTGTTCTACCTTCTGTTTCTCGTGCTTATGGGAATTCCCGTGCTTGCGATGGAACTCAGCATCGGCCGCGCCAGCGGAAAGACCATCGTTGCGGGGTATAAGGCGTTAGAGCGCAAGGGCGGAAAATGGCACCTTCACGGCTGGCTCTGCCTCGCCGGCTGCTTTCTCCTGATGATGTATTACACCACGGTTTCGGGGTGGATGTTCGCATATTTTCTGAAGTATCTGTTCGGGGATTTCAGGGAGGTTCCGGCTACCCAGGTGGCCCTGGTATTCAACAACCTGCTGGAAAATCCCGCGGAGATGGGAATCTATACGGCGTTGATCATCGGCGTCGGTTTTGCCGTCATCAGCCTCGGCGTGAAGAAGGGACTGGAGCGCGTGAACAAGATCATGATGCTCGGACTTTTGGGGCTGATCCTGGTGCTGGCGGTCAACAGTCTTACGCTGGAAAACTCCGGGGAGGGGCTTCGGTTCTTACTCCGTCCCAACATGGAGACCGTGCGGGAGGTCGGCATTTTCCGGGTCGTTACCTCAGCGATGAACCAGGCGTTCTTCACCCTGAGCATCGGAATTGCCGCCATGGAGATCTTCGGCAGCTACATGTCCAAAAAGTACACGATTGCCGGCGAGTCCGTGAAAATCTGCGCGCTGGATACGTTTGTCGCGCTGATCGCGGGGCTGATCATCTTTCCGGCGTGCTTTTCCTTCGGGATCGAACCGACGGAGGGACCGTCCCTCATCTTCGTCACGCTTCCCCGCGTTTTCGCGGAGATGCCGGGCGGAAGGATCTGGGGCATGCTGTTCTTCCTGTTTATGACATTTGCCAGCTTTTCCACGGTTACCGGCGTTTTTGAGAACCTGGTGGCATCCGGCATGGACAACCACGGCTGGACCCGCCTTAGGTCAGTCCTCATCAATGCGGTGCTGATGCTCGCTGCAAGCGCTCCCTGCGTGCTCGGGTACAGCGTTCTCTCGGAGGTTGCCCTGATCGGGAAGCGCGATATCATGAGCAGCGAGGATTTTATTGTAAGCAATCTGCTGCTTCCCATCGGAGCGCTGGTGATCATTATGTTCTGTATGTCAAAACGCGGATTCGGGCCGAAACGGTTCTTTGCGGAGGTCAATACCGGCGAAGGGCTGAGGATGAGTGAAAAACTGCGGTGGTATTTTACGCTGATCCTGCCGGGTCTGATCCTTGTGATCCTTGTGCTTGGACTGATCATGTGACCGGACCGGGAGAGGATTTGCGGTGACGAAAGGAAGGCGAGGAGGTAACGATGCGCTATCAGGTGTTGATTGTGGATGACGAACAGGATCTGGCGAAGATGACGGCAGAGTATTTCCAGATGTTCGATGTGTCGACGGCGGTTGTCGGCAGCGCCGCGGAATGCTACGACTTTCTCGCGGCTAACGAAGCCGAACTGATCCTTTTGGACATCAACCTCGGGGACGGCTCCGGCTTCACGGTGTGCAGGAAACTCCGGGAGGAATACAGCCTTCCGATCCTCTTTATCAGCGCGCGACAGAGCGACGACGATGTGCTTGCGGCGCTCACCATCGGCGGCGACGACTATATCAAAAAGCCCTACAGCCTCTCGGTATTGCTTGCAAAGGTAAAGGTGAACCTGAAGCGCGTCGGGGAGCTTCGCGAGGCCCAGGCGGCGGAGCGGGAAGCGTCCCGGGCCGCAGCCGGCGGAAGATCCGGCCAAAACGGAGGAAGCGGCACCGCTGTCGCCCCTGCGGGAAGCGGAGAGCCGGGAACCGTCCCGGAGATCGCCATCGATCCCGCCACCATGTCCGCAATAAGACGTGGGGAGCGGATCCCCCTGAAGGCGAAGGAGTTCGCACTTCTACGGTGCCTGTATGAGCACAAAAACACCATCGTCACGAAGGAAAACCTTTTTGCGGAGGTGTGGGGGGATGCATTTTACGGGGACGGAACGCTGAACGTTCACATCCGGAAGCTTCGGGAGAAGCTGGAGGATGACCCGAACTCGCCCAAACTGATCAAGACCGTCTGGGGGACGGGATACCTGTTGGAGATTGCCGAATGAAGTACCGGAACAGAATTGTGATCGCGTATGTTTTCATCATGCTGGCAGCGCTCGCGGTGCTTTGGCTTCTCACGCCCGGAAACCGGGCGGAAAAACGGGACATGGTCGCATACAACGACACGATCCATGAAATCTATGCGGACTACAAGGCGGGAAGGACGCTGCCGCAGATCGAGGAGACCTACGGATGCCGGATCGTCCCTGCCGCGGAATCCGATGCCGCGGTGATCAAGGCGTACTCGGAGTATGCCCTTGTGATGGATTTTGCGCCTGAGGGCGAGGTCGTCGGACGCGTGATCTGGGATGATGTCGGGGAGGGATTCGAGAAGTCCCACCAAGACATGAGACGGAAAATGCTGGTCTTCTGGGGAGTGATCTTCGCCGTCGGCCTTGTGTTTCTCTTTGTTATCAACCGCTTCCTGCTGCGGCCCATGCAGGAGATGCGAAACGTGGCGGGCGAGATTGCCAAGGGAAATCTCGACGTGCCCCTTCCAATCCGCAAACACAACCCTTTCGGAAACCTGGTGGAGGGGTTTGACCTGATGCGCGAGGAGCTGCGGGTTTCCAAGGAGCGCGAGGCGGAGGCCGAGAAGGCGAAAAAGGAGCTGGTCGCGGAGCTTGCCCACGATATCAAAACGCCGGTGGCGACCATCCGCGCGACCTGCGAGGTGGTTGAGGTGAAGCAGAAGCGGCGGATCGCACAGTTGGAGGCCGGTTCGGACGCGGAGAGGTCCGCGGTCCTGGCGGACGCCGAGGATGTGCTGGAGAAGACCCGGACCATCGCCCACAAGGCGGAGATGATCGAGAGCCTTATGGGAAGCGTGTTTGAGGCGACGCTGGAGGAACTCGACCGCATTGAGGTCAACCCGAAGGAGGAGGGCTCCACGGTTATCGAGGAGTATTTCCGGAATCTCAAAAACTACGGGAACATTATCATACAAAATGCCATCCCTTCCTGCCTTGTGTACATGGACCGGCTGAGAATGGAGCAGGTGATCGACAACATCGTCGGAAACTCCCGAAAGTACGCCGGCACGGACATCCATGTCAGCTTTGAGGAGGTGACCCGGAAGGACCGGGACGGAGCCGGAGCATCCTATGTCAGCATCCGCATAAAAGACGACGGCCCGGGGGCACCCGAGGAAGAACTCCCGCTTTTAATGAGTAAGTACTACCGCGGTAGTACGGCAAAGGATAAGGCGGGGTTCGGCATGGGTCTGTACCTCGTCCGCTCCTACATGGAGAAGCAGGGCGGCGGTGCGGAGGTGTATAACGACAACGGATTTGTCGTGCAGCTGTACCTGCGAAAGGTGTGATTTCCGAGCATTTTCCGATTGCATAACATATTCTGCGAAAAAGCCGGGTATGGCGGATTTTCTTGCACATTGTACGAAAAATGAGCCGGCTGCACGGGAGAAACCGTATCCCCGCAGGTTTCATCAGAAAAAACATCGTATTTTACCCTGCAGTAGTATATAATATACCTATGCTGTGGGGTAATTTTATGCGCAAGGAGCGGAAATCGGAACTGCTCCCGGAAAACCCGGCCCGGCCGGGAGAGGAGGAACAGCATGTTTACGTGGAACTATCAGTACATCTCCAAAGCCAGACTGGAGTCGGCGTTGAAACAGCTGATGCTGCAGACGGAAAAGGGGGACATCCTGATCCGGATCCACACGGCGATTCATCTGGAGGATGAGGCGGTCGAGCTGGCGCGGTTCATCAAGACGATCGTGCCCGCGGCGAAGATTGTCGGCACCAGCACGTCGGCGGTGATCTCCCGTGGGAAGCTGTTGATGAACCAGTGCATCATTTCCGTCACCCAGATGGACGGCGGACATGTGCAGACGACGATCATTCCGACCCGCGACGAGGACACCGGTCTGCCGATCACGGTGGACAACGTCTGCCATACGGCCCAGAGCAGGGTACTCTCGGAGGATACGAAGCTGATCCTCACATTCCTTGCGGGAAACTATCTCGACATCCAGAGCATGGTGGAGCGAAGCAACGAATGCAAGCCGGGGATCCAGATGATCGGAGGTATCGTGAACGCTTCGGAGATCGGCCAGCAGAAGGAGTGCAAGGCGGGGTTTGTCTTCGACGAGTACGGCTGGACCTCAAGCGGCCTTCTGATGGCGGCGATCGGCGGCGAAAAGGTCGAGAGCTTCAGCACCTACGCCACAGGAGTGCAGGCCATCGGCGAGGAGTACGAGATCACGGACGCGTTCGGGAACTGTATCCTCGGACTCGGCGGCATCGACGCCTCCAAAGAGTACTGCACGGGAATCGGCGAGGCCCTTCACAACAGGCCGGAGCTTACCAATCTGTTCCCGCTGGTCTATTCGGATATGCCTGACATTCCCGTTCCGATCCGCTATGTGGAGAACGTAAGCCTTGCGGAGATGTTCCCCGAGGAGGATCCCGCCAACGCGAAGCTGTTCGCGGGACGTCCGGATCTGGATAAAAATACAAAGAAAGATTATATTGTCACGAACCATTCGGTCACGGCGGGAAGGAAGTTCCGCCGGGCCTTCATCTACGACCGGAAGATCATCTCGGATAACCGTGTCATGTTCAACCATATCGAGAACTTTGAGAAGGCGGAGACCATCTTCGGATACGCCGGAGCAGCCCGTCTGCTCATCTATTCCAACTGCGCCAAGTGGGAGCTTTCCGCCTACGAGAATTCCAACATCTGCGGCTGCGTCACGGAGGGCGAGATCGTCTTCGCTAACGGACGGAACACCCTCGCGGACTGTGCATTTGCCGTGTCGGTGATCGGAGAGAAATCCCAGACACAGGAGTGCAATCCGTACGCATTTTCCCACACCGACTCCCTCGCGGCGGATAACCAGGCCCTGCTTGGGTACCTCATGGAGATCGAGAGCTACGCAGGCACGGGCTCCAACCGATCGTCCAGCATGCGGTCCTTCGTCCGCGACTGCGAGCTCAAGCTGTTCTATTCGGAAAATGACGATATCCCCAACGAAGCGGCAATGAATATGGATATTAAGCTGAAGGGGTATGACCGCATCTGTCTGATCAGCGTCCTCGACACCTCCAGCATGAAGATCGTCTTCGACGAGGCAACGGTCCAGCTGACCCGGCGGGCATATCTCGGCAAATGCGCCGACTTCGCAAGGAAACACAATTACCGGATGTACGCGCTGGACGACTGGAACGTCGCCATCGGCGCGACCTCGTTCACGGTATCCCTGCAGAAGATGGCCAGGGACATGGAGTTTCTGCAGAGGGAACTGTTCTCCTCGTCGGAGAGCCTGATTGCCATCGTTCCGACATTTTGCGTCATCAACGGCTGCACGGTGGAGAACTTAAAGCCGGTGTACAACTCGGCCCGCCTTCTGATGATGAGCAAAAACACCCAGTTCTACGTGTGCGACACAAGGTCGTTCCAGTCGGATGAGGAGAGCATCCGCGAACGCTACCGCATGGTGAACCTGATCAACTATGCGATCGCCCATGACAAGATCATCCCGTATTATCAGGGGATTCACGATAACGCCACAGGGACGATCCACCACTACGAATCGCTGATGCGGCTGGTGGACGAGGAAGGCAACGTGTACTCACCATACCGGTTCCTCGATGTGGCGCGGATGTACGGACTCCTGTACGATTCGGCCTCCTCCATCATGATCCACAAGGTGTGCGAGCGCTTCCGCAACGCGGAGGGGGTGAGCGTCAGCATCAACCTGGGCATCCGGGATATCAAAAACCGCGATACGATGGAGTACCTGTACGACTTCCTGTCCGAGGTGAAGCATCCGGAGAATTTCGTGTTTGAGATTTTGGAAAATGAGGATGTCGACGCGTACGAGGTAATCGACAGCTTCGTCGACCGCATCCATCAGCTGGGAGGAAAGATTTCCATCGACGATTTCGGCAGCGGCTACTCCAACCTGCAGCATGTTGTCGGCATCAACTCGGATTTCCTGAAGATCGACGGCTCCATCATCCGCAAATGCTGCGAGAGCCGTGAGGCGGAGCATCTGATCACGCTGATCATGGGGTGGCGCCAGCTGAGCAACCAGAAGGTCCGCATCGTAGCTGAGTTCGTAGAAAACGAGGAAATCCAGGAGATGCTTATGAAGTACGGGATCGATTATTCCCAGGGCTATCTGTTCTCGAGACCGACGCCGGACATCGCGGTGTGAGCGCGCATAAGGAGGGGTAAAAATGGCATACTACGGGGAAAACAAACGAACCATCGGACTGATCCTGGAGGACATATCCGTCGATTACTCCAAGGAGATCATCCACAGCGTGAAGATGGCTGTCCGGGCGCATAAGAACATGAAGCTTGTTGTGCTGGCGGGTATCCACGATGAGATCCAGAAGAAGGAGGACTGCCGTTCCTGCTACAAGAGGGTACACAACTCCGTGTACCATCTGGAGGAGCTGCTTCATCTGGACGGCCTGATCCTGACTCTGCCGAACATCTGCGGCGTCAGCGGTGAGAGCATCGTGGACGAGCGGTACAGCAACTTTGCGAAGGTTCCCAAGATCTTCGTCTCCACGGATGTGGCGGATTCCACCACGGTCCGCTATGACAATGAGAAAGGTCTGAAGGAGGCGATCGATTATCTTGTCAACGTGAAGGGCGTTACCAAACTGTGCATGCTGGGGGGCCGGGATGACAACGGCGATGCGCAGGAGCGGAAGAGGATTTTCATAAACTGTCTGGGACAATACAAGCTGCCGTACACGGAGGATATGTACGAAAAATCCGACATGTCCATCGAGGCGAAGGCGGAGGCGGAGCGGTTGATCGAGAGAAATCCCGACACCCAGGCTGTGTTCTGCGTCAACGACCAGGTGGCGATTCCTCTCTACGAGGTTCTGAAGGAGCGCGGGCTGATGCCGGGCCGGGATGTATACGTGTTCGGCTACGACAACACAAGATTTTCCGGCACGATGATCCCGCCGCTCGCATCCATCGGTGCTGACGGGGTGACCCTCGGGCAGAAGGCCGTGGAGCTTCTCATCGCGAAGATGGAGGGACAGGAGGTGGAGTCCGCCATCCTTCCGACGCGGTTGTACGGCAAGGAGTCCCTGGAGTACGAGATGTACGAGTACACGACCCAGGAGATGCTGCAGTTGGATACGGCGTTCATCTACCGGATGTTCGACGACTGCTTCTACCGCTATGCAAGCGAGTCCCACGACAACGACGAGGTCAACCTAAAGCGCCTGTTCTTTGAGTTCATTTCCCGCATGCTGAACTCCATGATCACAAACTCCATGACCATGGAAGAGTTTATGGAGCTGCGCCGGCTGATCCACATTTTCTTTGAGAACGGTGCGATGCGGTTTACGGATCCCGCTCGGCTTGTGCGGAGTATTGAGCGTCTGCAGAACGCCATGAACAGGGCGCAGAAATCGCCGACGGCCAACGTGATGAACAACCGCTGCTTCTCCTACATGAAGGATCGCGCTATCATGGCGATGTCCGGAGAGGTCAATGCCGGCGGCGAGGTTCTGAAGAAGGGCCGTGAGCGTCTGCAGGATTTCTTTGTGCACTGCATGGAGTTTCCGTGGATCGAGCCGGTCACCGAAGAGACGATCGCGGCGAACTGCGACAAGCTCGGACTGCCGAATATCGCACTTCTTCTGTTTGAAAAACCGATCGATTACGTGGAAGGAAAACAGGTTGATTTTCCGAAGACGATCCGCCTGATGTGCTCGGTGCGTGACGGGGAACTCCGGGTGCTTGCACCGGAGCGGAGACTCTGTCAGGTCAGCAACATCTTTGAGCGGACAGAGCTTCCGAAGTGTGACAGTTTTGCAGTAATACCAGTGTTCTACGGATGTAGAATATATGGTTTGCTCCTTCTGGAGATGAATGAGGAATCCGCCAACCGCGGAGAACTGGTTGCGGATCAGCTGGGACGTACGCTTCGCATCAACGACCCGACATAGAAAATACGGAAAGAGACAAAGGAGGATTACCTGACGATGGGAAAACAGAATTGGAAGGCCGGCAACATGCTTTATCCCGTGCCGGTTGTCATGGTCAGCTGCAAGAAGAAAGGGGCCTCGGAGAAGGCCAACATAGTGACCCTCGCGTGGGCGGGGACAATCTGTTCCGACCCGGTGATGCTGTCCATCTCGGTGCGCCCGGAGCGCTACTCCCACGAGCTGATCGAGGAGAGCGGGGAGTTTGTGGTTAACCTTGTGAACGAGGACCTTACGAAAGCCTGCGACTGGTGCGGCGTCCGCTCCGGCCGGGACTACGACAAATTCCGAGAGAACAACCTCACGGAGTATGTCTCCGACTTCATGGAGACGCCGGCAATCGCGGAGAGCCCGGTCAATCTCTACTGCAAGGTGGTCAAGACCGAGCGGCTCGGCTCCCACGACATGTACATCGCCGAGATCGTCGGCGTGACCGTGGATGACCGCTACATGGATGAGAAGGGCAAGTTCGATCTGGAGGCCGCCAAGCTCATCGCCTACTCCCACGGCGTGTATCACGCCCTTGGCGAGAAACTGGGAACCTTCGGGTACTCCGTAAAGAAGTAATCAAAACAAAGCAACTAAAAAGGAAGCGCCGGTTGGTGTGCTACCCGTCAAGAGGACAGTAAAAAATAATAAGTGACCGGATACCGTCAGTTGAGTGATCAGCTGGCGGTATTCTTTATGCAGCGGCTTTATAAGCAGCATTGAATTCCAGCGGCGTCATCCGGTGAAGATTTC
>JAGCVY010000048.1 GCA_017962105.1 Lachnospiraceae bacterium | reverse complement strand
GTCCTGGAGCCGTTCCTCCAGCTCCTGCTCCTGATCCCGCCGCTCCTGTTCCTCCATTCCCTCGAAGGTGATCTGACCCTCCAGTTCCTCCTCCTGTTTCCGGCCCTTTGCGTCATATTTGGTGACATGGTCCAGATATTTGGTACCCTTCACCGGAGTTTTCCACGTTTTGACCGTCAAGTTCTTACGTTGTTCTTTCTTCTCGGAAGATTGCCCGAAGGAGACTGATATACAAAGCAGTACACTGGTCAACAACAAGATTATTTTTTTCATTTTTTCAGTTTTATTCAATGTCAAATTGGATTGTTTTTCCTTTCTAAGGTTCAAAAGAAGAAATTTTTGGATTCAACGGAGGCAGTCCTTTTTGCACCGGCCAGCCGCCGCGCATCAGGGATTCAAATTCACCTTGAACGTGTCCGGGAACCAGAATATCTGATCCGTTTCGGTAACGGAAATGTTTTTGGACACCACATTAGGGACTTCATCCGCATCTTCTCCGAATGTGAACACGGTATATACGCCGGGGGACAGTTTCTGGAAAGCGAAGACCCCGTCCAAACCCACGCGAATGTCGTCGCAGGCGAAATCCTCACCCTGCCGCTGGATATACATGCGCTGTCCGTAAGCCCAGCCTTGGGAAATCACGTTGCCGTTCTTGTCGATGTAATACGCCCAGACGCGTCCCTTGACGATGGAAGTGCCGTAAGCCTTGCCGTCGTGGATGTAGATGTCGGGGACGGTTGTCGTCTGGCCACGCTTCACCTCAACGGTTTGCGCCACCGCCTGGCGTTCGCCGTTCGCCAACGACGAATAGGCATAGACGGTGTACGTGCCGGGGCGCAGATAGTCGAACCGGTAAAAGCCGGTGTGGTCGGTCTCCGCGTCATCACCTACCCCGGTCCGTACAACTACGAGAACACGGACGACTCCCTGAAGGAGTCGAAGGATTTTCCGTTCGCGTCCGAAAGCCTCGATGCGATCACCGACTATCTGAACAGTCTGCCGGAGCCGGTCATCGGCGATGAATAAAACTCCTGTCTACAGCACGATCGACTGAATATCCTTGAGAAGGATCGTGATCTTGCCGTCCTCCGCCTGCACGTACTCCACATAATCGGGGTTGCGCAGGTAGCTGACCGGAACGAGCAGTTCAATGCCGTTGTCGGTCACAATCTTCTGTTTGCGCGTCAACGTCCGCTCGGTCTTCGGGCTCACCGTGATCGGTTCGGACGGGATCTGCGCGACCTCCATGCGCTCATGGAAGCGCTCTCCCGCGACATCACTGTCGGAAAATACGGTCTGCTCCACGACAGGCACGCTCACGCACCCGGTCGTCTCTGCATGGTTCGCGACCTCGGTCTTGTACTCCATGATCTTCTCCGGCACCTGCTCCCTCGGGTAGCACTCGCGGATGACCTCGACCGCCGCCTCGCTCATCACTTCCACCGTCTTCTTCTCCGACGTCCGCACACGCAGCTGAAGCACGTGCTCCGCAAGGTAGTTGCAGCGCACGTCATCGATGTAGTGCTCCGTGTCCGAAAGCCGCACCGACTGCGTCCCCGGATCGATCACAAAATACTCGCACTGGCGCAGTCCGCCCTTCGGCATCACCGTCGAGTTCAGCACCCACGAGACATTGCCCTCGGAATCCAGACGGCAACAGAACATCTCCTGAAACGGAAGTTTGAACATCGCAACGAACGTACGCTCCTCCACGAGGAAATACGTAAAAATCGCGCTGCCGGAGCGCATCTCCGCATTGTCCCGCA
Organism: Lachnospiraceae bacterium; assembly: GCA_017962105.1. Taxonomy (GTDB): domain Bacteria; phylum Bacillota; class Clostridia; order Lachnospirales; family Lachnospiraceae; genus ISDg. The sequence goes on along the minus strand of JAGCVY010000048.1, from coordinate 1,046 downwards.
CAAGCTCGAAGACCTTCTCTGCGACCTTGTTCACGAACCCCTCCAGCTCCTCGGGATTCTTCGGGACCGCCTCCACCGCGGGATCGCTGTCCCCGTAATTGGCCGTCACGGCCCCGGTCTCCGAGAGCGACGCCGCGCACAGCTTGGCAATGTAGCCGTACAGCGCATCCTCCGGATCCAGCTTGATCTCGCTGCAGTTCGGGAACGGCAGCGTCGCGTCGATCGTAGTCAAATAAACCTTGTAAATCTCAATGTCACCGGATTTCATGGTAACCTCCGAAACTAAATCTTTTCCGAATATTTTCCGACGTTCTGTGTCTTATGCGAAAAATTCTGCAGCTTACCGGTGTACTCGGTGATCTTGACGCGATAATGCTCAATCTGCTTTTCATTGAGCTTGCCGGCGTTCATCAGCTCCTCGTAGCGTGCCTTCAGTTCCTCCAGGTCCTCCTTCGTCGCGTCGCGGTAGTTGTTGGACGCGTTCAGGTGCAGCCTCGTGAGGATCTGCTCCAGTTCGCTGTGTGTCTCTTTCTTAAAAATGGAAAACATGTCTGTCACCCTCCTCTGCTCAAACCAGGTGCGCCTTGAAGAACTCCGTCTGCTCGCGGTTGGCCTTCTCGCCCTCCTCAAGGTACATGTTCACCTGGAACACGTGCCCGACTTCCTTAGCCTCCGGCGTTCCGAAAATCCGGCAGCACACTTCCACGCCCCGCTCCCCGAGCCACTTCGCCGTCGGCTCACACTCCACGAGCAGCGGATCGTTGTATGCCGAGAAGATGTACGTCGGCGGGTAGTCCGCCGTGATGTTCTCGAGCACCTCGGTCCGGGGATCGTCGAACAGCTTCTCGTCCCCGAAGTAGTCCATCATCATCGGATTGCGCGGCGAGTCCTTCTCCCTTCCCGCCAGGCGGTACGTCCCGCACGACAGCGAGATCGCACGCACGCGGATATCCTCCGGGATCGCAAGTCCGAACAGCGCACCGTACTCCCTGTTGGTCAGGATGCAGGCAACCTGGCTCACCAGCTGCGCGCCCGCGGAATCCCCG
>JAGCVY010000047.1 GCA_017962105.1 Lachnospiraceae bacterium | reverse complement strand
TCCTTGAAGGACCAGGGCATCACGGAAGTTTACTTCCCGGAGCGGAAGAAGCACTTCGTGAAGACGCCAGCCTTCTCCTTCGGCAAGATCAAGGGCATCTACACTTACCTCTCCCCGGAGATGAAGTCCACAGGCGAGGCCATCGGCTACGATGAGAAGCTCCACCGCGCGGCCTACAAGGCAATGATCGCCTCCGGGCTCACCCTCAAAAACTACGGCACTGTCTTAGTCAGCGTCGCCGACGAGGACAAGGACGAGGTTGTGCCGCTCATCCGCCGTTTCTACGAGATGGGATTCAATATCGAGGCCACCTCCCTGACCGGCGAGGTGCTTCGCGAAAACTGTATCCGCACGAGGATCCGCCATAAGCCCAGCGAGCACAGCGACGAAGTTCTGCAGTCCATCCGCGCAGGCTACGTGAGCTACATCATCAACACCCGTGCCATTCTCTCCGGCGTTCACTACGGCGACGGCGTTGCCATCCGCCGCTGCGCCGCCCAGCAGGGCACCGTGATGTTAACTTCCCTCGACACCGTGCGAATGCTCCTCGATGTGCTTGAGGAAGTGACGATGGGTATTTCAACTATCTAGGAGGCCACACCATGATCACACCCAACATGAACTATGCGAACCTGAAGGATTCCTATCTCTTCTACAACATCTCGCAGAAGGTCAAAGCATACCAGCAGGAACACCCGGATGCACACCTCTACCGCATGGGTATCGGCGATGTGTCCCTTCCGCTGTGCGACGCCGTCATCAAGGCTCTGCACGAGGCGGTAGACGACCAGGCGGACGCCGTCCGCTTCCACGGCTACATGCCGGAGTGCGGTGCGCCGGTTCTTCGCGAGACCATCGCGGCATACTACGGTTCCCGCGGCATCGCCCTCTCTCCGGAGGATGTCTTCGTCTCCAGCGGCGCCAGCGACGAGCTCGGCGATATCTTAGACCTCTTCGACCGTGGCGGCAGCTCCCTGATTATTGAGCCTGCCTACCCCGCGTACGTGGACGCCAACGTGATCGCAGGACGGAAAATCATCCACCTGCCCTCCGGACGCGAGAACGGTTTCCTGCCGGAACCGGGCGAGGATACGGTGGCCGATCTCATCTACCTCTGCTCCCCGAACAACCCGACGGGTGCGGTGTTTGACCGCGAGAAACTGACGAAGTGGGTGGGTTTTGCGAACGCCCATGAGTCGATCATCCTCTTCGACGCGGCGTATGAGGCATTTATCGACGATCCGACGCTGCCTCGCAGGATCTTTGAGATTCCCGGCGCGGAAACCTGTGCCATCGAGATCTGCTCGCTCTCGAAGACTGCCGGCTTCACCGGCACGAGACTCGGGTACACGGTCATCCCGAAGGCCCTTAAGAGAAACGGCATGTGCCTGAACGATATGTGGGTCCGCAACCGCACGACCAAGACCAACGGCGTCTCCTACATCATCCAGAAGGGCGGTGCGGCCGTCTTCACGCCGGAAGGGCAGAAGCAGATCCACGACAATCTCCGCATCTACAAAAACAATGCCGCCGTACTCATGGAAGCGCTGGATCGCGCCTCGGTATGGTACTGCGGCGGTAAGAACTCCCCGTACATCTGGATGCGCTGCCCCGAGGGCACGGACAGCTGGGCATTTTTCGATCGGCTCCTCAATGAAATCCAGGTCATCGGAACACCCGGCGCGGGCTTCGGCGCCTGTGGCGAAGGCTACTTCCGCTTCTCCACCTTCGGCAATCCCGAGGACACAAAGGAAGCGGCAAGACGACTGGAAGCATTGTTGAAGTAATCACATACTTGAATAACACAAGAGAACCGGGAGCGGATCCCGGTTCTCTTTTTGGTTATTACCGACCTCATTACAGTTCTTGAGTTTATGGTGACCTGCGTGCTGCTCGGTGTAGAGTTGCGCAGCATCCTGGCAAAAGACAGTAGTGATCAAAGTTCTGAACATAAAAAGAAGTGACCCCCACCTTCCCAAGGACAAGGTCACTTCTGATTCCAACGTCAGAGGTCGCCGAATGGCAACACCTTTTTGTTGTCTGTACTCTACATGAAATGGCAGCTTATGTCAAGAGTCCACAATAACTCTGCTCACTCAACCCAGTCAATCGGATACGGCTCCAGGTATCCGCTGTCCATGAGCCAGGTCACGATTTCTTTCTCTTTGGCCGTGGCGGCAAACCGCTTCCCGTCATGCCAGATTCCGCTTCCCGCAAGCTTCTCGAGATTGATCTTGCTCTGGGCAATGCCGGTGCTTCCCGACGTACAGAACGGGATCACCGTGATTCCCGTAAAATCATAGCTCTCCACAAAGGTGTCCATGATGCGGGGCTCCTTCGCAAACCAGATCGGGTATCCGAGGAAAATGCGGGTGACGCCGGTTAAGTCAATCTTCGCGCTTCCGATTTCCGGTCTTGCGGAAGGGTCGTTCTGTTCTTTCGTCGTCCGGCTGTTGCTGTTATTCCAGTTGATATCCTCGCTTGTGTACGGCACTGCTGCCTCGATCACAAACAGCTCTGCGTCAGGCTTTTTCGCGTCGGGTTCTCCGGCGAGATATGTCGAGATCACCTCTGCCACACGCTTGGTGTTTCCGGTCTGGGAGAACACGATGACCAGCGTCTTCCCCTCGGTGGGATTCACTGCAGGCGTCGGTTCCGCCGTGGGTGTCGGCTCCTGTGTCGGCGCCACTGTGGGCGTGGCTGCATCCGTCGGCGTCACTTCCTGTGCAGCCGTAGGAGTATTTTCCGCCGAAGTTGTGTTATTTTCCTTCGTACAACCACAGGCAAACACGGCGAACCAACATACGGAAACCGCCAGCAGCACCATGTAAATCAACCGATTTCTGTTTATTCTTTTCATACTGTCCCCCTGTCTTTCTGCTTTCCCGCAAAAACTTACTCTTCTAAAATTACGGCGGCGGACGACGGTTTACTCTACCGTCTCCCACCACCGCTCATTGTAATTCGAAATGTCTTCATAGTCAACCGTCTGCCCGATCCGCGGCGTCGCGATATTCACGCCCTTCTCGGCCGAGATCGCTGTATCCGCTATCGGCGGCTCGTCCCAGTCATGGGTAGACAGGACAAAGGCTCCCCAGTGAACCGGGATCATCCACTTGGCCTGAACATCGATAGCCGCCTGTACGGTCTGCTCCGGCAGCATATGCACTTTAGACCATGCCTCGTTGTACTGCCCGGACTCTGCCAACATCAGGTCAACCGGTCCGAGCCGTTCCGCAATCTCCGTAAAATGTGTCGCGTATCCACCGTCTCCTGTGTAATACAGGGTATGAACACCGTCGTCTACATAGATGCCGCCGCACAGCCCCGTAGGGCTTCCCTGCTCCCCGCAAGAGTGCTGGGCAGGCGTCAGCGTCATCCTGACACCCTTATAGTTCACACTCACCCACGGCTCCAATGAGAATATCTTATCCTCGGAGATGCCCCACTTCTTCAGCACCTCATCCACGCCGTCCGGCACTACATAGCACTTTACCTTTCCGTCAATGGCCATGATGGACGCGCTGCTCATATGGTCATAGTGGTCGTGGGAAAGGAACAGCACGTCGATTTCCGGTACATTTTCCGCAGGAAGAGGAACCTCGGAAAATCGTCGTATCCCGATTCCGGCAACCCCTGCGTATCCGTAAAGCATGGGATCGATCAATATGTTCACGGGGCCCATCTGCACCAGGGAGGAGGAGTGGCCGAGCCAGGTGACCTTCAACTCCCCTTCCGTCGCGCGGGGGATTTCCGTGGGTTTCACGACAGGGATCGTGCCTTCCGGTTTCCGGCGGTTCGGCTTGGCGGTGGGTTTCGGAGTGATTGTTACTTCACCGTCAGGTCCGCCCGGATTCCCATCAGTTGGCGTCACCGTGTTCTCCGGATTTACAGTCCCTGCCGGCCTCCGGTTCCGGTCCTCTGCGCCCTGCTTCGGGCCGCAGGATACCAGCCCCGCTGTCAAAGCCAGCAGGATCACCAGACAGAGACAATTGTGAATGCGCCGGTTGTTTCTCATAGACTCATCACTCTGTGCCGCACAAAAACGTCGTGTAACCCATATCGTAAACGCGGATTTTGTTGCCGCGCATCTCGTCCTCCCGGTATTCCGCCGTGCCGGCCAGGATCGCCGAGGATCCCTCGATCAGTTTCGGGATCAGATCCGGCTTCACGGGGATGGACGAGTGCGACGGCCATACTTCATCAAAGGTGTCGATGTACTTCATCAGCTCCCTCATGCTGCGGTTGTATTCCGCCATATTCCGATGGCTTCCGAACATGAAGATCCGTCCGTCCTGAATGGAGTCGCCGCCGATGAGAACCCTCGCGTTCACATCCAGAATGGCAATGCTTCCCGGGGTATGCCCCGGCAGATCAATAATCTGTAAAGGTCTTCCGCCAAGGTCGATGATATCGCCCTCCTTCACCGGGATCACCTCACCCTGACCGCCTTTGGAGCGGTACAAAGACTCCTCCTGCGGATGCATATAGATTTCCGCAAACTGCGCGTTGCTGCCCGTGTGATCCCCGTCGGTATGGGTGTTGAGCAGGGACACCGGCAGCGTCGTCAGGCTCTCCGCAATGTCCTTTGCATCGTGGGTCATCATGCCGGAGTCGATCAGCAGCGCACGCTCCGTCCCCGCAAGGAGGAAGAACCGCACCATGCCGTCCTCCATCCGCCAGGTATTTTCATTGATTTTGATAATCTCACACCCCATTGTGATACCTCCTCATGTTCCGCGTTTTCGTTATTCCTGCGATCCCTCCGGTATCATTCCCTGTGGAGTGCCTTCCACGCCTGCAGTCCCTTAAGAAGCCTCTGCACACCGTCCCCGCACATCACCCGCGGGCAGGCGATATTCATCCGCAGGTGGTGCTCCCCGCCGGTTCCGTACTGTACGCCGTTGCTTAAGAAAAGTCCCGTCTGCGCCTGCAGGAAGTCCGCGATCTCCCTGCTGTCGCCCCCGAGGGCGCTCACGTCAATCCACAGAAGATACGTGGCTTCGCCGTCGACAACGAAGACTTCCGGAAGTTCCTTGGCAAGAGTCTCCGCAACGAATCTCCGGTTCTCCCAGAGGTACTCCCGAAGCTCGCCCAGCCAAGCCCCTCCTTCGGAAAATGCAGCCGTCGCCGCGACGGTTGCAAACGCATTCGGCTCCGCAATCTCATCGGTGTTAAAGGCTCTCCACACCTTGTGCCGCAGCACCGGGTCCGGCACATAGGCCGCAGCGGTCTGCAGCCCCGCAAGGTTAAACGCCTTTGTGGGCGCGACCAGCGTGATGCTAACCTCGCGGCAGGTCTCCGACACGGAAGCGAAAGGAATATAATCCCTGCCGGGCGCCGTGAGGTCGCAGTGGATCTCGTCCGCGATCACGGTCACATGATACCGTTTTGCCAGCTCTCCGACAGCTGCAAGGGTCTCCCTGTCCCAGATCTTCCCGACAGGGTTGTGCGGGTTGCAGAGGATCATCAGATTCGTCTGCGGATCCGCCATCCGCTCCTCAAGGCCGGCAAGATCCATGGCGTAGGCCCTGCCGTCGTACAGAAGCGGATTTTCCGCCACGCGGCAGCCGTTGTTGAGGATGCTGTTGAAGAAGATATTGTACACCGGCGTCTGGATCAGGACATTCTCGCCGGGCGTCGTCAGCTTCCGAACAATAGAAGAAATGGCAGGAACCACGCCCGTCACAAAGATAAGCGCGTCCCTGTCCATCGTCAAGCCATGTCTTTTTTCCCACCAGCCGGCATATGCCTCCCGCCAGGCGGGGGACACGTCGGTATATCCGAAAATCCCGTTCGCAAGGCGCTTTTCAAGCGCTTCGCGGATCTCCGGAGCAGTCGGAAAATCCATATCCGCAACCCACATAGGGAGCTCGCTGTCCGCCACATCCCACTTGGAGGCGTCGGTTCCCCTGCGGTCGATCACGGTATCAAAATCGTAAAGTTTCTCTTTCATTTTTCTCCCTCTTTACGGTTCCCCTGCGGCTCCGTCACCCGCGCAGCCACTCCGGGCGGTCCGATGTACTCTCGATATCGCTGCAGACAATCCTTGTCTTCGACGGGTCAATTTTGTCCTTCTCGAGGATCAGCTCGCCGATGCGCTCCGCACGGATGGTTCCCGATCCGGGGTTGAACACGCTTGTCACCGAGGAGCAGATCTCCGCGTCCACATTGGAGTATTCAAACGCCAAAGTCGTGTTGACGAGCTTGCAGTTTTTCATCACCAGATTGTCGATATAGCACATGCCCTGCAGACTCTCGATCGTACAGTTCACAAGGGTCAGGTTCTTCGAGTTCCACCCCAGGTACTCGCCGGAGATGAAGGAATCGTACACTGTGATGTCCTCGCTGTTCCAGAAGGCGTCCTTCGTCAGCAGTCTTGAATTGCGGATCACCACCCGCTTCGCTCCATCGAAGGAGTAGTTTCCGTCGAGGATCAGCCGGTCGACCGTCATATCGGAACAGTTCATCGCAAAATAATCCCCGTTGGCGACGGTGACGTTTTTAAGCTTCACATCGCTGCAGGTCCACATGGTCTCCTTGGCATCGGTAAATGCCACATCCGTCAGGGTAATCCCGCGGCTTCTGCGGAAGTTCTTCGGCGCCTGGATCACGGAGTTCGTCACCGTGATATCCTCGGTGTACCACACGCCGGCGCTCGCTATCTCAAACCAGGTACAGTCCACAGCCTTTACATTGTGACAGTACCAAAGGGGATATTTCCAGCGGAACAGGGTGTCCGTGAGCTCGATGTCCGAACTCTCCTTGAGAGGCGATTCCCCGTGATCGAATACACAGTCCGCGACCAGAAGATCACGGCTGCCAAAGAGCGCCCTCTCGCCTGTCAACAGTTTTTCTCGGATTTCTTCCATATGCGTTCTCCTTCTGTAAAGCAAAGTCCGGTTGTCTGATACATTCTGTCTTTACTCTACCATGTTTTCCCGTGGAAGTCGTTGGAGTATTCTTCACGCTTGTTGTGGTATTCGATAAAAATTTCTCAGATTCCGTTTCTGACGCCGTCTTTCAGAAAAACACCGTACTACTGTGCGGTGTTTCTCGTCAGAAGATATTCGATCACTTTTTCCTGCAATAATTCATCGCGGAGCATCTCAAAATCCACATCCTGAGAAAATTGCATCTTGTCCGAGTAACCGTAGGCTTCCATGATATCCGGCAGGACCAGATCGAACTCCGCGTCGGTGATCACGATATTTTCCTTCTCCGCGATCGCGCGGATGACTTCATCCTGCCGAACGGTTTCCGCCGCCGTCTTCCGGACGTCCTCCCGGAATTCCTCCACGGTCTTTTGGTAATATTTTTCGATATATTCGGAAAGGGACATCTGACGGTATTCCGCGTCGCTCGCAAAAACCTTCATGGCTTCTTCGTATTTCTCTTCCGCCTTCTTTTTGATGGCCCGGCCGAACCGGGTGCGTCTCACGATCTCATCGATCAGCGCATCCTCCGGTTCCTTCCCGTCCGCTGCCGTCACGGAGAGCCCGGTGTATTGGCCGAGCCGCAGGATCGTGTGGCTGCCGGAATAATCCAGATAGGCTAACACGGAAAATACTGCCAGAACCGCAAGACAGAGTATCCCGATGACAAGAATCCTCCGCTTTCGGCTTCCCTTCTTTACTTTCTTCTGAGTACCCATATTTTATGTCGTTCTACTCTTGTCGTAAGAACTTGACGATCAGCTCTTTGGTGGGCGGTTCCGAGCCTTCCGTCATGCACGCTCCGGCGGAGACCGCCATGGCATAGCGGATGATGTCGCGGAAGTACATGTCGGAATCCAGACAGTAGGCAATCGCCGCTGTCATGGCGTCGCCGGCACCCACCGGAGACACCACATCGACCTTCTTCGCCGGCACATGTACCGACTCAAGGCCGTCGCAGAAAATCGCCCCGTCCGCGCCGAGGGAGATCGCAACAAACTTCAGCCCTCTGGAATACAGTTCCGTGGCCTTGGACTTCGCCCACTCGATCATCTCTTCGCTGCTTCCGAACTTCGTTGTGACGCCGTACAGCGCCATCAGCTCATTGATGTTCGGTTTGATGTAATCCGGCGCTGCCTCCAGGCCTCGCCGCAGAAGTGCCCCGCTGGTGTCAAGGAACACCTTACAGCCAAGTCCGTGGAGCATTTCCGTCATCTTCGCATAGGTATCCTCGGGAACTCCCGCCGGTGCGCTGCCGCTTAAGACAAACAGCATGCCGGGCTTCGCCAGCAGACGGATCTTGCCGTACAGCTGGTCTAACTCCTCCGGTTTGATATTCGGCCCGGGCTCGTCAAACTCCGTCATGCCGAAGGCGCTGCGGACTTTTAAGTTGCACCGCGTCTCGCCTTCCACGGGGATGAAATCCGCCATGATCATCTGCTTCTGCAGCTTGGCGCGAATGGAGCTGCCCATATTTCCGCCGATGAATCCGATGGCCATATTCGGTTTGTTCAGGACGCGCAGGACTTTGGAGACGTTGATGCCCTTGCCTCCGGCATCCACCTGCGTCACGCGCAGCTTGTTCACGCCGCCCAGAACCAGCTCGTCAACCTCCGCCGTCTTGTCGATGGCGGGGTTCATTGTCACGGTAACAATCATTCGTCATTCTCCTCCCGATGCGGCCGTCCTCCGAAAGTATAATCCACATACTCCGGCAGATCCGCTCTGCGGAACAGGTAATCACTGTAAGATTCAATCGCCTCGGCAGCCGGCCCTACCGCATCCTCGTAAGCCGCCTGCAGTTCACGGATCGCGGAGTGACAAACCTCGCTCTCCTCGTGGGAGAGAAGCAGACTCGCCACCTTGTCGTTCTTGTCCGCATGACCGCACACCTTGCACACCGCGCGGCGCAGGATCGGGTTGGCCGTGCGGGTGAGATACAGGGACGCCTTCATGGCGATCAGGCACTGCATGATATCATCCGCGCTCACGCCGAGATAGAACGGTGCGATCACCTCCGCATACTCGCGGAACACCGCGATGTGGCCTGCAGCCTTGAAGCGAAGCGGATCCTTTCCGTCCTTCTTCATCAGGTACCGCTCGTACTCCATCTCCAGCTTGCCGTGGGTCACACCGATCTCGTCCTTGCGGCCGTTCACGATCGGGTGGCAGTACGCGTCAAGAAAGAGATGACACAGCACGCCATAGTAATACACAAGCTTCCGGTCGTCCTCCGAATTCTTGATGACCATCGAAGCGTTTGCATAAAACTCCGCAAACTCCGTGTGGTGCAGCTTATGCCCGAAGGACGCCACCGGCGTGTCCGTCCCGAAATGATGATAGAACAACAGATCCGGTCCGTGCAGACCGATCAGGTACAACGGCAGATGCTGCCGGATCAATATTTTCATATCGTTCGGAAGCGCCTTGAAAACATCGATCCCGAATCTTCTGTGTGCGTAACAGGATGGCATGGTAATTACTCCCTTTCTCGTTTGATCGCTCACGATCCGCCTTCGGAAAATGTTCTTTCCCCCGAAAGCCTTCGCCCTCACAGAGCGATTATAGCACACAACGGCGGCATTTTCCATGAAGATTCCCTGTCTTTTCCATGAAATTTACAAAGAGGCAGCCCCCGTCTTGCCCGGTTGCTGCCCCTTGATCAATCCGTTTTATTATTCGAAAAATGCGTTGTCACGCCCGCGTCAGCATGTTGAAGTACGCCGCTACGAACACCGCCGGGGAGTTCCAGTAGATGGCAATCTCGTTCATGTCGGCGAAATCCGTCTCATCGATGTAGCATTTGGCCGGCGGCACGTTGGCCAGGCGCTCCTTGGTGGCCGGGTAGTTAATCTTGGCGTTCGGACCGCCGATGACCAGCCCCGGTACCGGCGCTTCGATCCCGTCCGCCGCAGACGGTCTGTGGTGCGGGAACAAAACCTGCCGCTCGCCGTACCCGGTGACGAAGGAGATGTCCAGGGCGTTGCATCCGAGCAGGTAATCCAGCTGGGAGAGCGCACCCCTGCGCATATCCTCGCGGCCTGTCAGCAGCGTGTTCATGATCATCGCCATGGCGTTGCTCATGGAGGTCAGAATGCTTCCCCAGGTGTAGTCCGTCGCCGGGATCGCCGTTCCGTATCCCGAAGCCTTCACGACCAGAAGTGCCCATTCGCTGCGGCGCAGGAACGCCTGCTTCAGATCCTCGTAGAGCAGCGCTCCGGCCCGCTCTTTTAAGTCGAACAGACAGCACAGGGAACCGAGACCCGCGACATCCGCCCATCCGAATGCGGTGAGCTTCAGCACCTTCCGGTAGAACCCTTCCGCGGCCGCCTTGTACTTCTCCTCTCCGGTGGCGGCGAAGAGCTCACAGGCTGCCCAGAATCGCTCGTCAGCATCGTTCTGGTCCCCGTAAAATCCGGTGTTCAGACCCAGCGGGTTGAAGTACGGAACCGTCTTCTCGTGCTCTGCGAGCCACTCCCAGCCCTTGACCGCTGCCGCAAGGCATTGTCCGGCAAATTCAGGGTCGTAGGGTTCATACACCCGCGCCGCAAGTGCCAGCGCTCCCACGGCGTCCGCGGTGGAAGTGCGGGCGATCGGGGACAGGAATTCCGGCACGGTATCCTCCTCCGGCATGCAGAACGGAGCGAACATCTTCGTTGTCAGCTTGTGGTAAAATGCTCCGTCCTCGCGCTGCATCTGCAGCATCCACGAAAGCTCAAAGCGCACCTCGTTCAGGATGTCCGGCACACCGTTGCCGCTCTCCGGAATGTTCAGCTCATCGCCGCACCCCTGCGGGAACAGCTTCCACGCGTACAGAAGATGCGCGACGGTCACCGCCCCGGGGCCCACGTATTTGCCGTAATCTCCGGCGTCATGCCATCCGCCCGCGATCCTGCGGGGAGCCGGCGGGTCCCCCACCGGCATGTCATCCTTGGGCATCTTCGAAAAATCAAACCGTTTTGCCAGCCACTCCGGAATCGGCTCATCCGGCGCCGTGCGGTACTCCGTCGCAAGCCCGGTATGGCACGCCGGGTGCTTGTAAATGCCTGCATACTCCTCCGGAAGCTCATCACAGCGCTGGAAGTACAGCGCCTTGATCAGCGCGTTCGTCAACGTCTCCCACGGCCGCTCCGAGACCGAAAAGCCGCGGCTCTCACCACAGCCCGAAAGGACGTAGCGTCCCGGTGCGAGGTCTCCCAGATCAAGCAGCGCAACGCTGTCTCCGGAAGCCGCATCCTCCTTCGTGATCACATTCGGAAAATCCTTCACAACGGTTCCGTCTTCCGCAGTCAGCGTGTAGTCGCCGGCGGCTGTAACTACTGCCTGCTTCGGCAGATCCGCCGCATACCCCACCTGGTTCACGCGGATCACCGGCAGCGGCTCCCCCTTTCCCGGCTCCTGCCAGGTAAGCGGCTTGCTTCCGCCGGTCCACCCAGATACCGGGGGGTCCGTCGTGTTTGCTTTCACATCATTTTCTGCCATCCCCTGTAAACTCCTTTTCTCTGCGTATCGTTTGTTATTAGAGCATAGCGCGGTAAATCTCCGCACACTGTGCCTCGTCAAGGGTCATGAACCCGCCGATGGTCCCGTTTCTTCCGTCGCCCCGGCAGAGCACCTCCACAAGCTTCGGAATATCCGCCTCGGAGCCGCCGAGCTCCGACATGGTGCGCGGCATGCCAAGAGATGTTAAGAAGGTCCGAAGAGCCTCAATGCCGGCTTTCGCCGTATTTTCCGGATTCGCAAAATCCATCGAGCAGCCCCACACGCGGTTCGCCACCTGTGCAAAGCGCATCACTGCCTCGGGCAGCTCATAGGAAAATACTGCAGGCATCGTCACCGCAAGACCTGCGCCGTGGGCACAGTCGTACAGCGCCGAGAGCTCATGCTCGATGGTGTGGCTGAGCCAGTCCTGGCTGCGGCCGACGCCGCAGGAATTGTTGTGGGCCATCATGCCGGCCCACATAATGTTGGCCCGTGCCTCGTAGTTGTTCGGATCGGCGATAACGCGGGGACCTTCGTGCACCAGCGTCATCATCAGCGCCTCGATCATGCGGTCGGTGCACTCAACCTCCGGCGTTCTTGTGATGTATCTCTCATAGAGATGCGCCATGATATCCGTGATGCCCGCCGCAGTCTGATACGGGGGAAGCGTCTGCGTCAGTGCGGGATTCAGGATGCTGAACTTCGGGCGGAGCGCATTGCTTCCGGTTCCTCTCTTGAACATACCCTCTTCCTTAGTGATAACGCTGTCCGGACTTCCCTCGCTGCCGGCAGCCGCGATCGTCAGCACGGTACCCACCGGAAGCGCCTTCTTGACATAGGCTTTTCCGCTGTAGAAATCCCAGAAATCACCGTCATACAAAACGCCGGCTGCAATCGCCTTCGAGGAGTCAATGGTGCTGCCGCCGCCCACCGCAAGGAGGAAATCCACGTCTTCCTTCCGGCACAGATCAATTCCCTCGTACACGAGGCCGCTGCGGGGATTCGGTTTTACGCCGCCCAGCTCAACGAAAGCAACCCCGGCCTTCTCAAGGGACGCCTTAACGCGGTCGAGAAGCCCCGACCGGACAACGCTGCCGCCGCCGTAATGGATCAGCACCTTCGAGCCTCCGAACTGCTTCACCAGTTCCCCTGCCCGGTTCTCCTGATCCTTGCCAAACGCAAAATATGTAGGTGCATAAAAGTCAAAATTGTTCATATGAAACCCCTTTCTTAATAATCTATTATGCCTTTTGAGCAATATCTTGTCAATCGAAGATTCCTTATTTGGACCAAAAGCCACCTTTTTTCAATCTCCAACGGACACTTCTTGTTCATAAAAACCCGCCGTGTGCCCCTGTGTCAGCCGCCGCGTGCGCCTGTCAGCCGGCGTAAGGGCTGTCAAATTCGGCTTCGCACTTGCGGACGGCCGCCTCCAGGGTCAACCCGGTGAAGGACTGCGCCGTGAGGTGCCGGCCTGATTTCTTATCCTCGGCAAAAACGCCGACCACAATGCCGGGGATCGTGCTCTCCGGGGCATTGGGCGCGCCGGGGCCGCCGAGGTCCGTACGGCACCAGCCGGGATCTGCCAGGTTGATCATCACATCGGTTCCCTGAACCGTCGATCCGAGATCGACGGTGATCTTGTCAAGAGCAGCCTTGCTGGCGGAGTAGCCGGCCTGGCAGACGTCAAGAGCAATGCCGCTGGTGGTGTTGACGATGCGGCCGGTGCCGCGCTCGATCATTTTCGGCATAAAATGATAGCAGATCATCGCCGGGGCGATGGTGTTGACCGCAAAGCTGACGGTGTAATCCTCCACCGGCGTCGCAAAATAGTTCTTACGGTAAGCGATCTGAAGGCCGGCGTTGTTGAGAACGATGTCCACCGGAACCTCCAGCCCGTCTATCTCCTCACACATGCGCGTTACGGCATCGGGGTTGCCCAGATCGGCTTCCACCGCGTACGCCTGTACTCCGTAAGCCTTGACCTCCCGGAGAACCTTCTCCGTATGCTCCAGACTTCTGCTGTGCAGGATCAGATTACACCCCTGACGCGCCATAAACTGGGCGGTAAGGAAACCGATACCCCTTGCCGCACCCGTGATCAGTGCCCATTTTCCTTTTACATCATACATACGAAAATCCTTTCCGCGCAAAAGCGCAAGTCACTCTCACAACCCCAAAGCCGCATTTTCCGGAGTTTTCCCGCAAGAAAGCCGTTACTTTACGGGTTATGAGTACAAAGTAAAGCGGTTTCACTTGATTTTCAATGTCATTAGGAATACACTTGTTGTATATTTCCATAAAAATCCGAACCAACCTCGTATCTACAGCAGAAAGGACCTCGACAGGTCGGTCTGCCGACCCGGGCACTACCGGACGATGCGTTGTTTCGGGGAAGGAGATCCCGTGACAGACTTGGAGTTTGCCGATTGCCTCGATGCAATCCGGCGTCGTGAACAGGACGGCCTGATGCGCATATACAATGAGTATTCTGCGTATCTTTTTCAGGTTGTCAGCGCGCTGGTTTCGCAGAGAGAGGATGCCGAAGACATCACGGCAGATTTGTTTCTGAAATTCTGGGAATCCCCCCCTGCGTACCGACCGGGCAAAGGGCATAAGGGTTATTTGGCGACCATGGCGCGAAATCGGGCCATAGACTATCTGCGGGCAAACCGCCGTACGATTTCCATCGACACGGAAGAGGAGGCCGATCTCGGCGCTGTTCCGTCGTCTGCCGATGACATCATCAACGAGATCGCGGTGGAACAAGTCCTCGCCATGATGACGCCCGCAGAGAGGGAAATCGTTTCCATGAAGCATTTGATGGGCCTCACGTTCCGCGAGATTGCGGAGGCCGTAGGGAAACCGCAGGGAACCGTTGCGTGGATCTACCGCGAGGCCGTAAACAAGATAAGGAGGTGCGGATATGACCGATAAGGATAAAATCAAAGACATCCCGGAAATGCCCGAATGGGAAAAAGCATTTTCCGAATATGCAAAAGACCAGGCTCCGGATCTGATGCCGCGGATCCTCGCTAAGATCAATCAAAGCGAAGTTCCGGTAACCCGTGCGGTCTCACCCGCACCGGATGATCTGTCCCGGAGTTCTGCGGAACCGGCTGCTTCGGACAACACCGAAGAAAAGGCTTTCGGACAGCGGAAGAGATTCCTGTCCCGCCTGCTTTCCAAGCGGTCACAGCGATGGATCATCAGTCTCTCCGGCGCAGCTGCCGCGGTGATACTCATCGGAGTACTGATCGCGGTGAACTCACGGATTCCCAAGACGGAAGACCGGAATACGCAAAATCTTAGGAATTCCCTGACGCCGAATGTGATCCTGACAATTGCAGCGGCACCCACCGCTGAGGCCGAACCGAAAGGAGCCAAGTCGGAACCCGCGGAAGACCAACCCGCGGACAACCAGCCTTCGGACTCCGTGAACTACAGGGGGGAGGATGAACCCGGAATCACCCCGCAATTGACCGGCCTTTATCACTTGGACGATGGCACTACCCTCCATTGTTACCGTATAGACGATAGTGTGAATTTCAAATACAAATTTAAAAACGGCACGGCAACCTGCAGTTTGGCTCATTCCGATGCGGATCCGAACACCTATCTTCTGCAGGATGTGGATATTGCCGGCCGGGTTACCGTCGATGGGTCTTCGGCATACCGCGTAACGTATCAGGGCGCGGAGACACCTCTCCTGCTTCTGAGCGACGAGGATATCTCGAACAAGCACTTTTCCTCGATTGTGATTTACCATGTCGGCTACGCCACCGAGGACGACAGGAGTTATCTCGTGTTCACGATTACGGAAAGCACACCGTAACAGACATTTTCCGAATTTTACCGAAGTAATTCGAAAGACAAAAAAGGTCGTGATGATCACCATCACGACCTTTCGTTTTTCTGTGGTTTTCTCCGTTTTCAGACGAGAGCATTACGACTTCTTGTCATCCTTCGTCTCTTCCGTCTTATCCTCGGTCTTGTCATTCTCATCTTCATCCGAGTGGATGCGCTCGAGCAGGGTGTCCACAACTTTCCCGTACTTCCAATCCAAAGCCAGGAATTCTGCGCCGTACTCTTCAACTGCCTCGTCGTAACTTGCTAACGTCGTATACTCCTTGACAACGTATTCCTTCACAGCGTTCTCGTCATACGTAAGCCCAAGCTTATCAAATGCCGCAAGCATGCAGACCATATCTTTCACACTCTGCTCCGCACGGCTCTTCGCTTCAGCCTCAAATTCCTCCTGGGAAGATACGCCGTAGTACTCGAACTTAGTGCCAACGGGCGCTCCATATAAAGCTTGATAAAGGGCTGCATTGGCTTTCGCGTATTCATAACTGTCGTTCATCTCCTGGATCTTGATCTTCGTCCAGTTCTTGATGAAGCGATTGGAAGGAAGCTTCTTGATGCTGGTGGTATTCCGAATAAAGCTTACCAGATCATTGGCAGCTTTGCTATGGAAGTTATCGTGCTGCATGGTTTCGGTAACATAGGTACGATACCCCTCTGCTGTGTGGGGATACTTGTCTCCGAGGGTTGCACTGAAGTAGAGTTCAACGTTCTCGTCCGTAAACATGGCGAGATACTTGGCTCTCTCCGCAGCCTC
>JAGCVY010000046.1 GCA_017962105.1 Lachnospiraceae bacterium | reverse complement strand
GACCCGGTCCTGCGGGTTTTGAGAATCGGCATACAACGGATAATAAGATGCAGCGGCTGACGCACGGGAAACTTGTGCGGACAGCCGTTCCTTTTGCTGAGGGAAGAGTATTTTCCTTGCTAATTCGTTGCTATTTTCCGAGAAGTATGCTAAAATAGCCGTATAACTATACCGTAATGTCGATAAGTATGCCCGTACGGTGCTGTGGGGGTGCCGGGAGGACGGCGTTACGAGTTTGTATCCGAGGTTTTTCGATATGGTCAACAATGAGAAAATCCGCCTCATGACAAAGATGGCGGTGTACGAAAACTCGGCTGACGGCAAGGAAGATATGGAGATCGCGAACTACTTCAAATCCGACTACCTTCGGCATGAGATTATCAAAACGATCCTCGCCGTAACCTTTGGATCTTTGATCCTGGTTGCCATGATCCTGTGCTACCAGATGGAGTTTCTCCTCGACAATGCGCTTCAGTTAAACTACAAGTATCTCGGTAAGGAGATCCTGGCAGGGTACCTTATTCTGCTTGTCATCGGAGTAGCCATCACATGGATTTCCTGCAGGATCAAGTACATGCACTCGCACAATCGGTTGAACAACCACTACCGCACGCTCGGCAAGGTCCGTAAGATCGAGGAAAAAGAAGAGTGGATCCGGGATATGGAAGAGGAATAGGGGGAGTAATTCGATGATGTTCATTCTTGAAATCCGTGCGAAGATTACCGCGCTGTATCAGAAATACGCGTTCTGGTTCAATCTCGCCGCGCGGTATCTGCTGTGTTATCTCGCGTTCAACCATATCCGCGGTGTGCTGAACTACAACGCGACTCTTGGCAAGAACGTGGTTATCCTGGCTCTGGCGGCGGTCTGCGCCGTTCTTCCGTCCACCCTGATGGTGGTGATCACGGCGGTGTACGTGACGCTTCAGATTTACGCGGCGTCCGAATCCTCGCTGATTCTGGCGATCACGGTGTTCGCACTGTTTTTGATATGCTACTGTTTCTTTATCCGCTTCACGCCGAGATACGGTGCAGCGGTCATCGCCATGCCGGTCCTTCAGGACATCGGCTTCCCGTACGGGCTTCCGCTGTTGCTGGGCCTGTTCGGAACGCCCGTATCCATTGTTCCGGTGTGCTGCGGTGTTTTTGCATACAACACCATCCACTATGTGAAGAACAACATTGAGAAAGTTTCCAAACTGACCAAGCTGAAGGATATCGATATCGATCCGCAGTCCCAGTACATGGAAGTGCTCAAGGGACTTGTTGCAAACCCGGCGATGTACGTGACCATGCTGATCCTCGCCCTGGTGATCGCCGTTGTGTATTTTGTCCGCCGTATCCGTATGGACTATGCGTTTGAGATCAGTATCGCCATCGGTACCGGTCTGATGATGCTCGGTTATATCATTGCCGATCTGAAATACGATATGGGAATCCGGATCGGAGGCATGGTGCTTGCCTGCCTGATCTCCGCCGGCGTCGTCCTGTTCATGCTGTTCTTCTATCGGACGCTGCAGTATTCCGCAGCCGAACAGGTGGAGTTCGAGGATGATGATTACTACTATTACGTGAAAGCGATCCCGAAGATCAAGGTCGGAGCGCCCAAGCATAAGGAGAAGAGAGTTATCCGCCGCAGACGGGCGGGTGACGACGATGACGAGGAAGAATTCGAGGATGCCGCTCTCAGCCTGATCGATTACAGCGACAAGGAATCCGGCGGATCTCCGATCTACCGCAGCAAAGTCGAGCCTGAGGACGATGAGGACGACGAGGATGACGAGTTCGGCGACAACCTGACGGCGGAGGATTTCAAGCGTACCTCCAAGTTCGGAACCAAGGTCGGTGAGGGCAGCCCGAAGACGGGAAGCAAAGCTGCGGCCCCGGTACGGATCCTTGATGAGGATGAGGATGACGATGACGACGAAGCCTTCGAGGATGAGATAACCGCCGGACGATCCTATGATTCCGGACGTGTTCCGGCGGGAACCGATACTGCCGCCGATGACTTCGACGATGATGACGATGATGACGATGAAGACGAGAAGGTCATCCGGGGATATTTTCCGAAGGACTCCGTGAAATCCGCGGACAGCAAAAGTGCTTCGGCGGACGTGTCCGACGCCTTCGAGGACGATGACGATTACCTGTGATTGACAGGGATGCCTTTATAACGGCAATACAATTCTGATGAGAAAGGAGGAGCGGCGATGCGTGCATTTTTCGACAATGTGAAACAGGCTTTCGACTGGGTTTCCCTTCCGAAGTTTGAGATTACCGATGTTCTTGAAATCCTGATCATCGCGTTCCTCATTTACCATCTGATCAACTGGGTGCAGCGCACGCGGGCCTGGTATCTTGTCAAGGGCCTTGTGATGCTTTTGCTCGTGTGGATCGTGGCGACGATCTTTGAGTTCACGGCGATCCTGTGGATTTTCCGAAACGCTATCAGCGTGGGTATTATTGCGATCTTTATCATTTTCCAGCCGGAGCTTCGCCGGGCGCTCGAACAGCTTGGCCAGAACCGGATCGTCGGCTTCTTCGGAACCACGAAGAACACCGGTGAGAGATTTTCCGACAAGACCAAGGAGGAGATCATCGAGGCTTCCTTCGCAATGGCGAGCGTTAATACCGGCGCGTTGATCGTCATCGAGGAGAAGGTGTCGTTAGAGGAGTACGAGAAGACCGGTATCGCCCTCGATTCCCTTGTGACGAGCGCGCTTCTGATCAACATTTTCGAGCACAATACGCCTCTGCATGACGGTGCCGTGATCGTTCGCGGCGACCGTGCCGTTGCAGCGACCTGTATTCTTCCGGTTTCGGAAAATATGCGGCTCTCCAAGGAGCTCGGAACCCGTCACCGCGCCGGCGTCGGCGTGAGCGAGGTGTCCGACTGTCTTACGATCATCGTCTCCGAGGAGACCGGAAAGATTGCTCTCGCACAGCGCGGGCAGCTGATCCGCGATGTGGATGAGAACCTGCTCCGCAGTAAGCTGACGGAGTGCCAGAACAAGTCGACGGGAACCCGGAGACTGTTCAGAAAGGATTGGAATAACCATGAAAGGCAAGCTTAAGGCCATGTTTACGCGAAACATCGGGATGAAGCTTGTCTCGGTGGTGATCGCGATTTTGGTATGGCTGTCCATTATCAACCTGTCGGATCCGAAGGTGACGAGGACCATCTCCGGAATTCCCATTGCACAGAGAAACGAAGATCTGGTGAACGTTGAGAATCAGACCTATGTATCGGATTCGCCGAAGACGGTCAGCGTGCGGATTTACGGCGTGCGTTCCCGGATCCAGGATATCACCGCGGAAGATTTTATCGCGTATGTCGATTTCCGCGAGATGAGCAGCGTGTATGCCGTCCCGGTCCATGTGGAACTGAAGAATACCAAGTACGCCGAAGAGGTGGAGATCACAAAGCAGTCGCTCACGATGTACACCGGAAAGATCGAGGAGCGGAAAGAGAAGACAGTCAACATCCGCGTGAACGTAACGGGTGTTCCGGACACCCATTACGCATACTCCGACGGAAGTACGAAGGCACTGAAAATCTACGGTTCCCAGAAGACGCTGGACACCATCAATGCTCTGGTTGCTAATGTGGATTTAAAGGGCAGCACCAGCAGCGTGAGCGGCTTGGAAGTTCCGCTTACGGCTGTGGACAGCAAGGATAACGAAGTGGATATCACGGATGTACAGATTTCCCTTTCGTCCATCTTTGTGGACATCGACGTGTACCCGAAGCGTGATATCGAGATGGTGGTGGATCAATCGAACATCAAGGCGGCCGACGGGTTCGGCATCGTCGAGGTCAAGAACACCAAGGTTGCGGTGGCAGGCGATCCGACGGCGCTGGATGCGCTGGAGCGGAGAGGCCCCTTCGTAGTTCCCTATGAAGCCGTAGGGCTGATGCAGGACAAGGAAGATTACATCAATATCGCGAACCTTCTTCCTTCGGGCGTGATGGTGGCGGATGAAACCGACACGATCACCGTGAGTATCACTGTCAGCAGGCTGACACAGAAGATATTCTCGGTAAGCACTGCGACGATCACGGTGAGAAATCTGGATTTTGAGACGCTGCAATACTCCTTCCCGAATCAGTTGTTCGAGATTCCGATCTACGACCTGTGGCTGGAGAGCACGCCGGCGATCACGGATTCCAATCTGGGGCTTTACATCGATCTTTCGGATATCACAGAACCCGGGGATTACACAGTGGAACTGCATTCGACGCACGAGAATCCGAATGTGGAATACAGTCTGACAAAGCAGAAGATAACCGTGCCGATCCATATCGATTCGGCAGGAGAAGATAACGGACGCGGCAACGAGGGAAACTGACCGGAAACCGCGCGGGTTACAGAGGAGGGAAAATATGGTAACGGGAAAAGCAGTTGTACGGAATGAGAAGGGGTTACACATCAAGCCGGCAGGTAAGATGAGCAGCATTGCTCTGGCCTATCCCTGCATGGCGTACCTTGTGATCCGGGAGTACCGCGTGAACGCGAAGAGCGTTCTCGGTATTCTGAGCGCCCAGGTGAAGAAGGACGAGGAGATTGAGATCGTCTGCGACGGCGAGGGCGAAGAGGAAGCTTTGAAGGAGCTTTTGGAAGGCGTGAACACGGGATTCGGCCTTCTGTAGTTTGGGTGCTGCCAACCGGCGGTGCGAAGTCAGATAAGTGAAGGGAAGATACGGAAGTGCTTTGTATGATGCGTTGTATGGAGCACTTCGCCGTATTTAAGGAGCAAGTTATGTTACAACCGGGAAAATACCGCAAATTTCCGGGGATGCAATACCCGGACAGACGATGGCCTTCCTCTGAGATCACCAAGGCGCCGATCTGGTGCAGCGTGGATCTTCGCGACGGCAATCAGGCGTTGGTCGAGCCGATGAATGTCGGGGAGAAGCTGCGCCTGTTCCGTTTGCTCTGCGATCTCGGGATCCGCGAGATCGAGGTAGGTTTTCCGGCTGCCTCCAACACCGAGAAGGAGTTTGTGCGCACCCTCGTGAAGACGGGGGCGGTGCCTGACGATGTGTATATCCAGGTGCTTGCACAGTGCCGAGAGGAGCAGATCCGGGAGACCTTTGAGGCTATTGCCGGCCTTAAGAAGGTTATTTTCCACATCTATAACCCGACGTCGGTCCTGCAGCGCGAGGTTGTGTTCGGAAAGACGAAGGAAGAGGTCACGGAGATTGCTGTCCGCGCCGCGGAACTGGTGAAGAAACTGGCGGAGGATTTCGACGGGGAACTGATCCTGGAGTATTCGCCGGAGAGCTTCAGCGGGACGGAACCGGAGTATGCCGTGGAGATCTGCAATGCCGTGCTCTCCGTGTGGGAGCCCGGCCCCGGAAGAAGAGCCATCATCAACCTTCCGGAGACGGTGGAGTTGAACACCCCCAATGTGTATGCCGATCAGATCGAATGGGTGTCCGACCGGCTGTTCCGCCGGGAGTTTGTCACCGTGAGCGTTCATACCCACAACGACCGTGGAACGGGGATTGCGAGCGCGGAGCTTGCCCTTTTGGCCGGCGCGGACCGAGTGGAGGGAACCCTCTTCGGAAACGGCGAGCGGACCGGCAATATGGATCTGTTGACGCTGGCGTACAACCTCTATGCGGTGGGGATCGATCCGGGGCTTGACCTGTCGGACATTGACAGCCTGATCGAAAGCTATGAGGCGCTTGTGAAGATGCCGATCTCGCCCAGACATCCCTATGCCGGACGGTTTGCGTTCACCGCATTTTCCGGAGGACATCAGGATGCCATCAGCAAGGGATTCCAGGCGATGGCCAGGAGCACGGACGGGGAGTGGAAGGTGCCGTATCTCCTCATCGATCCCGCGGATATCGGGCGCACCTACGAGACTGTCGTTCGCATCAATTCGCAGTCCGGTAAGGGCGGCGTTGCATATGTTTTGAAGGATTACTACGGGTTCAATCTCCCCAAGGAGATGCACCGCGAGTTTGCGGACCGCGTACAGCGGTTTGCGGAGACCGTGGGAACGGAGCTTACGAGAGAGGACATCTTCGGTGTGTTCCGAAGCGAGTATCTAGACCGGAAGACGCCGCTGCATTTTCTGCGTTGCAGCATCGACGATCGCACGGACACGGAGGAGGCGTTTACGACCCATGCGCATCTGTGGTACAACTACCGCGGGACCGACGCGGAGCTGGACTGCTACGGCAACGGTCCGATCGATGCGGTGAAGAAAGGGCTGCAGCAGGAGCTCGGCTTTGACATCCGTATTATGGACTACACGGAGCACGCTTTGAACTCGGGTTCCGAGGCGCAGGCGGCTGCGTACGTCCGCATGATGAACAACAAGACCGGTCAGATGACTTACGGTGTCGGCATCAGTTCCAACATCACCAGGGCATCCATCCGCGCGATGTTCTGTGCGGTCAACCGGCTGTTCGGACAGAAACAATAAGGGGATGCAGTCCGGAGAGCGGAGTGCATACAATACATTCAGGAGGGGCGTATGATTGTCGGGGCAATCGTGGCAGGAGGCAAGGGCCGCCGTATGGGGACGGAGGTTCCGAAACAGTTTTTGAAGCTCGGAGACCGCACGATCCTGCTGCGGTCGGTGGACGCATTTCTGGAATGCGAGGAGATCGACGCTGTGATCATCGGCGTTCCGAAGGGCTGGATCAACTATACGAAACAGCTCCTTGACGAGGGCGGATACGGGAAGCGCAGAGGCATCATCCGCGTGACCGAAGGCGGCGTGACCCGGAATGAAACGATGTGGAAAATAACGGAATTTGCCGTAAACCGCCTGCAGGCGTCGAACTCGGACATTCTGATCACCCACGATGCGGTCCGCCCGTTTGTCACTTCCGACATTATCCGGAGAACCATCCGGACATTGGAGGCGTCGGACAAAAAGACCGCAGTGACGGCTGCCGTTCCGGCAACGGATACGATCCTTCGGGTTGACGAGGATTCCGTGGTCGTGGAGGCGCCAAGAAGAATCTATATGATGCATGCCCAGACACCGCAGACCGTGTATCTCGGTACCTGGAGGAAGGTATACAAAAAACTGACCGAAGCCGACAGGGAGTTCCGCACGGATGTCAGCGGTATGTATCTCTCCGCGGGACTGTGCGTGAAGGTTGTGGACGGTGCGCGGGGCAACATCAAGATTACGACTCCGGAGGATCTGGAAGCGGCGAGAAAGCGCGTTGTGAAGGAAACCGTGAGCGAGGAGAAGGAGTGAGGGTTTATGTATGATTATCTGATCGTCGGAGCCGGCCTGTACGGCGCGACATTTGCCTATCAGGCGAAACAGAAAGGAAAGAGCGTGCTGGTGATCGACCGCAGGGACCACATTGCGGGCAATGCGTACTGCAAGGAGGTCGAGGGAATCCCGGTACACTGGTACGGAGCACACATTTTCCACACCTCGGACAAGAAGGTCTGGGAGTTTGTGAACCGGTTCACGGAGTTCAACAACTATATCAACTCGCCGGTAGCGGTGTACAAGGATGAACTGTACAACTTGCCGTTTAACATGAACACCTTCAGCCGTCTGTGGAACATCAGGACGCCGAAGGAGGCGAAGGAGATCATCGCCGCGCAGATTGCGGAGGAGGGGATCACGGAGCCCGCAAACCTTGAGGAGCAGGCAATCTCCATGGTCGGCAGGGACGTGTTCATGAAGCTTGTGAAGGGCTATACGGAGAAGCAGTGGGGGCGCGACTGCAAGGAGCTTCCGCCGTCGATCATCAAGCGCCTTCCGCTTCGCTTTACGTACGACAACAACTATTTTAACGACCGGTATCAGGGCATTCCGACGGAAGGGTATACCGCGATGGTTGCGCGGATGCTTGACGGGATCGAAGTCCGCCTCGGCGTTGATTATCTGAAGGATCGGGCGATGTGGGACGAGCAGGCGGAGAAGGTGATCTACACCGGCGCCATCGATGAATTTTTCGGATACTGCTACGGCAATCTTGCCTACCGGAAGGTGTCCTTTGAGCATGAGGTTCTTGACACCGACAACTATCAGGGAAATGCGGTGGTCAACTACACGGAGCGGGAGATTCCGTACACGCGCATCATCGAGCACAAGCATTTTGTGTTCGGAAAACAGCCGAAGACGGTCATCTCGAAGGAGTATCCCACCGAGTGGAAACCCGGCGAGGAGCCGTATTATCCGGTGGGCGACGAGGCAAACCGGGCGCTTTATGAGAAGTACCGCACGCTGGCGGAACAGACTCCGAAGGTTGTCTTCGGAGGCCGACTTGGCGAGTACAAGTACTACGATATGGACAAGGTGATCGCCTCCGCACTTTCGAAGAGCGAAGAGCTTTTGTAAGAAACATGATCGGAACAATGCACAGGGCCGTCGGCATATGCCGGCGGCCCTGTAATGTATTTATCTTTTTCTCTTGGCAGGAGGGAATGTATGCTTATTCGGGGATGGATTCCTTCTCCATCAGTGTTACGGGAATGCTCAGTTCCGTTCTCGAGTCTCCGTTTTCGCGGCTCACAACAAGGGTGATCTCGCTGCCCGCGCGATATGCGGTGACACGGGCGCTCAACTGGGATGTGTTCAAAACGCGGATCCCGTTGACGGAGAGAATGATATCGCCGGGCAGGATGCCGGCTTTAGCTGCGGCGCCTCCCTCGGTGACGGTGTTGACATAGACGCCCTTCGGCCATCCGAAGGTCTGGGCCATGTCGGAGGTGACGCTTGTGATGTAAACGCCGAGATAACCTGCTTCTTCGGCGGGAAATGACTTCTGCTGCTTGAGCTCGTTAAGGATCGGCAGCGCCTGGGAGATCGGGATTGCAAATCCCATGCCCTCAATGCGGGAGAAACTTTCGGAATACTTCATGGAGTTGATCCCGATGACCTCGCCGTCGAGGTTGATCAATGCGCCTCCGCTGTTGCCGGGATTGATTGCGGCATCGGTCTGGATCAGCAGAAGCTCGCCTTCCTCGGTGGCTACCTCACGGTCGGTGGCGCTCACGTAACCGACGGTCACGGATGTGCCGTATCCTAGGGCGTTTCCGAGGGCGACTACCATGTCACCGACTTCGACAACGGACTCCGGATTCACGGAAGCCACGGCGTAGGAGTCGGACGAAATATCCGAAAGGTCATCGGCTGCGATCGTGAGGATCGCGAGGTCGCCGGCTGCATCGGAACCGCGAAGAACTGCGGCTTTCTCTGTCCCGTCGGGAAATGTGACCGTGATCTTCTCGGCACCGTCTATCACGTGGTGGTTTGTGGCGATGTAAAGCGCCTCCTCATCCTTGTCTAAGATGATCCCGGAGCCCTGCGAGGTTCCTCTCTGGGAGCGGCCCCACGCGTCGGTGGTCCTTACATCGGCGTTAATCTGCACAACCGACTTGAGAGCGGATTCCGCCAGTGCATTGATGGTGACGGATTCCACCGTCTGCACATTGACCCGGTCCGCCTCCTTGATCGTAAAGGAGGAAACGGGAGTCGGAGAAGGATCGGTATTGTTCTTATCCCCTGCGGGCTTGTCGGTCTTGGTATCGGCTTTCGTCCCTTCGGGAGAAGATTGTTCGGAAGTGTTGTCCCTGCTGTTCAGCACGTGGAGAACGCCGAAAAATGCACACCCGGCAATCAGCACGAAACAGAAGAACAGAGCCGTGTATTTCAATACTTTCATGAAAATCCCCCCGGAAAGTATCGCGTATGGCAAAAAGCGACAGCTTTCGTTTGTATGCCTATACTATACAGCAATCCTGTGTAAGTTTTGTGACGGCTTTGTTAAAGTACAAAGTACTTTTGCTTGTATTTTCCGGAACATCGGACCTCCCGGCGGGATGCACCCGCACTTGCAATCGGGGCCGTTTCATAGTACAATGTCTGCGGGGAGAAACACAGTTACGGGGTGACTCCCGGAAAGGAATCTATGAGTACGAACGATAAAAACAACAATGACAACAACGACACCAAACGGGGGAATCGTTACTGCCTGATGTGCGGTAAGAACGAAAAGGATGTCGGGGATTTGATGAGCTTTCCGCCGGGGATCCTGGTGTGCAGCAGCTGCATGCAGAAGGTGCTCGATCAGGCGGTGAAGATGGCTGATGCGGCAGAGAAACTGAAGACGAACCGGGGGACTTCCCGTCCGTCGGAGGAGAAGAAGAGCGATGCTGCAAAGCCCGCGGAAAATGCTTCTGACGAAGCGGTGAAGGCTGCGCCGGAAGGGGCATCTTCAGCCGAGACCGAGGAGAAAACGCAGGAGGCTTCCGATGACGATTCGGTGGAGATCATCATCGATGATTTCAACGATATCGTTGTGGAAAACCGCAGGCCGAAGACGAAGAAAAACGCTGCGGATACGGTTGTAAAATCCGATGACGGGTCCAAGGATGACGGGACGGATGACGACAAGGAGGACGGCAAGGACGACGGAATGGGCATTTTCCGGAAACTGTTCGGCGGAGTTCCCTTCGCCGGCGTGAAGTTCGTCTTCCCGGATATGATGCAGGGCGAGAACGCGCGTGTCCGTCCCAAGCAGAAGACCCAGGAGGAGGTCAAGGAGGAGAACCCGGATGTCATGGACATCGCGGCGCTTCCCGCACCTCATGAGATCAAGGCCCGCCTGGATGAGTACGTCATCGGGCAGGACCATGCGAAGAAGGTCATCAGCGTTGCCGTATACAACCACTACAAGCGCGTGCGCAGGCAGGAGGAAGATCAGTTCCGCGACGACGTGATCATTGAGAAGTCCAACATGCTCATGATCGGACCCACCGGCTGCGGAAAGACATACCTTGTGCAGACCCTTGCGAGGCTTCTCAACGTGCCGCTCGCCATCACGGATGCGACTTCCCTCACCGAGGCGGGGTACATCGGCGACGACGTGGAGAGCGTGCTTTCCAAGCTGCTCGCCAATGCTGATAACGATGTGGAGCGCGCGGAGCACGGCATCGTCTTTATCGACGAGATCGACAAGATCGCGAAGAAGAAAAATACCACCAGCCGCGATGTCAGCGGGGAGAGCGTTCAGCAGGGTCTTTTGAAGCTCCTGGAAGGCGCCGAGGTTGAGGTTCCGGTGGGGGCCTCCAGCAAGAGTGCGATGGTTCCGCAGACAACACTGAACACGAAAAATATCCTCTTTATCTGCGGAGGGGCGTTCCCGGGCTTGGAGGAGATCGTGAAAAACCGGCTGACGAAGTCCTTTACCATGGGCTTCAACGCCAACCTCAAGGATTCTTTTGACAAGGATCCGGATCTTTTGGCGAAGACCACCACGGAGGATCTGCGCGAATACGGAATGATCCCCGAGTTTATCGGCCGCCTGCCCATGATCTTCGCGCTCCGCGGACTGGATAAGGAGGCGATGAAGCGCATCCTGACCGAGCCGAAGAACGCGATCCTGAAGCAGTACCAGAAACTTCTTGCGATGGATGAGGTGAAGCTGCTTTTCGACGAATCGGCTTTGGATGTCATAGCGGAGGAGGCAGTCTCCAGAGACACGGGTGCCCGTGCGCTCCGCTCCATCATCGAGGATTTCATGCTGGATATCATGTATGAGATCCCGAAGGATGACACCATCGGCACCGTTACGATCACCGGGGATTACATCCGCAAAAAAGGCGCTCCGATCATCGAAATGAGGGCCTGAACGGAGCGGTGATCACCGCCCGGATGGGATGTGCGGTCCGAAGGAAATTCTTTGGGTGCTTTTTCCAAAAAATGCTTGATAGAACACGGATTATGCAATATAATTATTGTATATCACTATACCCCGGAGAAGGGGATATTGTCGGAAAGCGTTTAAGCGCGGAAAGAAGGGTAACATGTTTTGCAAAAAGTGCGGTAATAGTTTACTTCCCGGCGCTGTATTTTGCGGCGTGTGCGGAACAAGAGTAGAGGCCGAGGATTTGGCGGCAGCGGTTGAGCAGCCCGTACAGCAGGCGGTTGAGGCCGTAGAGGCAGCTCCGCAGCAGGTCGCAGAGGCCGTAGAGGCAGTTCCGGAACAGGCGGCAGCCTATGTGGAGCAGCAGGCACAGCAGTTTGAACAGCCCGTAGAACAGGTTGCGGCAGCAGTGGAAGCAGCTCCGCAGCAGGTCGCAGAGGCTGTAGAGGCAGTTCCGCAGCAGGCGGAAGCCTATGTGGAGCAGCAGGCACAGCAGTTTGAACAGCCTGTAGAGCAGGTTGCGGCAGCAGTCGAAGCAGGGCCCCTGCAGGTTGCGGAAGCCGTAGAGGCAGCACCTCAGAAGTTTGAGCAGCCTGTTCAGCAGGCGGCAGAAACCGTAGCGGCGGCAGCGTTTGTCGAGCAGCCCCAGCAGCCGGTATATCAGCAGCCCGAGCAGCCGGTACAGCAGCCCGTATATCAGCAGCCGCAACAGCCGGTACAGCAGCCCGAGCAGCCGGTACAGCAGCCCGTATATCAGCAGCCGCAACAGCCGGTACAGCAGCCTGTATATCAGCAGCCTCAGCAGCCGGTACAGCAGCCCGTATACCAGCAGCCTCAGCAGCCGGTACAGCAGCCCGTATACCAGCAGCCTCAGCAGCCGGTACAGCAGCCTGTATATCAGCAGCCTCAGCAGCCTCAGCAGCCGGTACAACAGCCCGTATACCAGCAGCCTCAGCAGCCGACATATCAGCAGCCGATGTATGCGCAGCCTGTGTATCAGCAGCCGGTTCCGGAGAAGAAGAAAAAATCCAAGGCTCCGGTTATTATCATCAGCATCCTGCTGATTCTTATCATTCTGGCAGGATCCGGAGTTGCGTATCTGACATTCCTCGACAAGAACGGAGCAAAGAACTATTTCGGTATCGACTGGAACTTTGCCGACTTCACCCAGCTGTCGAAGAAGGAAGAGGAGACCTTCCTCGAGCTTGCCGGCAGCGTTAACAAGGCTATCACGGACGGCAGCTCCCGTCAGTTCAAGAAGGCCATCAATGCGGATGCGATCGATTATGTCTGCAAGTCCTTCGGCTGCACGGATATGAACGATTTCCTTGCGTTCTGCGCAGAGGATCTGGAGGAGTGCGGAAACAATGTTACCGCTTCCGAGAAGGCTTATCTGAAGTATCAGCTCAAGGACACCAAGTCTCTGGAGTCCAAGCTGAAGAAACAGTGCGATGCCGAGTTTGATATCTCGAAAGCATACCTTGTTGAGTGCGTTACCACCTACAAGGGAAGTGAGAAGTCAAAATCCGTGAAGGATCCGTACCTGATGATCAAGGATGGCGACGACAACTGGTCACTGATCCTGCTCGGCAAGGAAAGCCTCAAGGATCTCGGACTTGACTGAGACGTAATCGCGCAATAAAAACGGACAACAGAAAGACCAGTGCAACGCGTGCTGGTCTTTCGTGATTCCAAAGAAAGGCATGCGCCGTGGGGGCGCGTAAGTAAAGATGGAGAATAAAAGGCCCTGGCTGACAGGGCGCAATGTTGCAACGGCAGTATTTCTTCTGCTGGCGAATTTTCTGATTATCACCGCGGTTTGGCTCGGGATCCGCTTCGGAACGATCGACATGACGACGATCCTGTTCCAGTTGAAGGTACCGATCAGCGGAGCCGACCCGACCAATTTCTACGAGATTTTTATTCTTTTGTTTACCATCGGACCTGCAGCGACAGCGGCTGAACTCGGACTCTTTGCTCTTGCAAACAAAATCCGGAGCCACAGGACCGAAAAGGAAAAGAAAGCGGCAGTGACGACATGGATCGTCGAACACCGCAGGATCATTGCGGCAGCATTTTTCGTGGTTTCCATTTTCATCATCGGATACCGGCTGCATATCGTCAAGTACGTTATCAATCAGTTCAGCAACTCGCCGATCTACGACGATGAGTATGCGGACCCGAAGGCGGTGGCGATCAAGGCTCCTGAGAAAAAACGGAACCTGATCTACATCTACATGGAGTCCATGGAGGTGACATACGCCGACGAGGTGCACGGCGGAGCTGCGGGACAGAACCGGATCCCCGAGATGACGGACATTGCACTGAATAACATCTGCTTCACGGCGGCAGGCAGCGAGAAGCTGAACGGGCCGCAGGCTGTGGTCGGAACGACCTGGACCATGGCGTCCCTGGTAGCACAGACGTCCGGCGTTCCGCTCACCATTCCCATCGGCGAGAATGCGATGGGGAAGAAAGCGTATAAAACCTTCCTTCCCGGCGTCTATTCCATCGGACAGGTGCTTCGGGACAACGGATATGAGCTGAGTTACCTGATCGGATCCGAGAAGGAATTTTCCGGAGCTGACATTTTCCTGTCAACCCACGGCGACTATACGATGAAGGACCTCAACTACTACAGGAACAACGGCAAACTGCCGAAGGACTATTATGTCTGGTGGGGGTTCGAGGACGAGAAGGTCTATCAGTTTGCGCAGGAGGAGCTGACCGAGCTTGCTGCGGGAGACAAGCCCTTTGCGTTTACGATGATGACGATGGACACACATTTTACGAACGGCCTTCGCTGCGGATTATGTCCGAACGAATTCAGCGATCAGTACAGCAACGTGATCGCCTGTGCGTCGCTGCAGCTGGCCGGTTTTCTGGATTGGCTCGCCGAACAGCCCTACTACGAGGACACCACGATCATCGTTGCCGGAGACCATCCCACGATGGACACGAAATATACCGGCAAGCTGACGCATATGAACAAGAAGTATATCCGCAAGACATACTGCGTGGTGATCAACTCCGCAGTGCCGTACACCCTCGGAAAGATGAGGGATTTTACGGTGATGGATATGTATCCGACAACGCTTGCTGCAATGGGATTCACGATTCCCGGCGACCGCCTCGGAATCGGCGTGAACCTCTTCTCGGACCAGCAGACCATGCTCGAAAAATACGGGCTTGAGGAGCTGAACAATCTCCTCGAGTCAAGATCGGATTTCTATGACAGTCTGATCTACGGAAACGAGGAACAGAACTGAGAGATCGCAGATAAAAACCGCCGGATACGGCAGAAAGGAGGATGCTCATGGCAGGCACGATACCGGAACTGTACAGCGAATACCGCAAGCGGCTTGAGGAAGTCGACAACATTGAGAAGGAACTGCTTCACACCAATGAGCAGACTTCCTGGAACAAATGCCTGATCCGCAAATCCGAGCTTGTCCGGGATTTTTACGGCAAGACGGAGACAGAGCTGAATACGCTGATCAACCCGTATCTGTACGGGTCTTCCCCGCTGGATGACAAGACGGCCATGGAACTGTTCGAGGGCGCGAGCTCTTACTATGACAGCGCCATTTACGATGATGTTATGGAATCCCAGATATTCAAGCTTCTCTGGGAGTATTATCAATCCACCGGGAATGAGTATATGGAACGCGCGTGCCGATGCGCTTTCTCCAACAACGCCTTTCTCAATGTGGAGGGAAAACTGCGGAGCTACGCCATTGAGCAGGCGGAGTGGGTCAGCGGTTACATCGACCGCATCGACTATCTGCGGGAGCTTCACAAGGATGACGACGAGGCGTTCTTCACGGATGTCCGCCGCGTGTTCGAGACGCTGCACAGCCAGTACGAGATGGAGCGTTCCCGTTTTGAGCCGAACGTCAACCGCATGATCAGCTGCTTTAACAATCTTTCGAAGATCCGGAAGTACCGTAAGTATTTTCCGGATGATGTCTGGGACACTCTCGAGAAACCGTTAAATGACGTGGGTACGGACGTGATCTTCATGGCTGCGCTTCACTGGGAGTCTGTGGATGTACAGCTGAAGGAGATCATCGGACCGGCGTATCCCATCGGATTTATCGAGCAGACCAAGCTGCCGGTGGAAGAGCGCGACATGAAGGTCTATGTCGGCTACATCGTATATGCGTTCTACTCGGGGCTTCTGAAACCCGAGCAGACGTTTACGCTGCTCCGCTCGTACAGCCGCACCATCACCAAGGAGTACGATTTCAACGATCCGAACTGGTATGAGCAGCCGGATGACAGCCGTTTTGCGGTCATCACGACGACGACCAAGCCCATGTTTGAGATGATCGATTCGTTCTCCTGCGACGCCGACCGGAAGAAGCGCATGAAGGCGGAGCTTCTGTACGAGGTGAAGACTTATATCGAGACGATCCCCCGGGAGTGCGCGTGTAAAGAATATCTGGATCAGGCCCTGTATCACCTGCTGTACGACCTGATCGGCTACATCGATATCCTCGACGTGGCCATCGAGTTCATCGACAGCATGGTCATCAGCCGGCAAATGGCTACCCTGATCCATACCGTTATGACCGGTGAACTGGCCAACGCGATCCTCGATCCGCTGGTGGACGAGCATCCGGAGCTGTTCACGACCGTTCTTGACACCGAGGACCTCCGGGAGGTTGCGGACCGCAAGGACGAGCTGAAGGAGCTGATGTACAACGCGGCGCGATGCCACGACATCGGCAAGATCCTGATCGCCAACATCATCAACACCCAGATCCGCCGCCTTTCGGACATGGAATATTCCTATATCAAATACCATCCGAAGTGGAGCTACGAGATTTTGATGCGGAACCCGAATCTCCAGAACTATGCGGAGATTGCCCTCGGGCACCACAGAAGCTACGACGGCAACAGCGGATACCCGAAGTTCTTCAACAACCGTACCAGCCGGTACCGCATCCTCATCGACCTGCTGACCGTCTGTGACTGTATGGATGCGGCGACGGATGTGTTCGGCAGAAACTATGCCCGCGGCAAGAGCTTCAACACCGTGCTCGGAGAGTTCCGGAACGCCGCCGGAACACACTATAACCCGAAGATCATCAGCTTCATCGAGCAGAACACGGAGCTTCGCAACAAGCTCGAGGAGATGACGTCGGAGAACGGACGAGCTGACTTATACTACCATATTTACCGAAAATATCGCTGAAAATAACCGTATTTTGTGCTTTTCTTTACGATTCATTTGTGATAGAATAGGCAAAAGTTGTATTTTCCGGGAGGAAGACATGGATCTTGAGAATGTAATAGGAACTGCGGAAGAGACCGCAGAACCGGTATCCAAGAATTTTATTGAGATGATCATTGAGAAGGATCTCGCAGAGGGCACCTGCTCGAAGGTTATCACGCGGTTCCCGCCGGAGCCGAACGGTTACCTTCACATCGGCCATGCGAAATCCATACTGTTAAACTACGGTCTTGCAAAGAAGTACGGCGGTCAGTTCAACCTGCGCTTTGACGACACAAACCCGACGAAGGAGAAGACGGAGTTCGTGGAGTCCATTGCGGAGGATGTTCGGTGGCTTGGTGCGGATTTTGAAGACCGTTTGTTTTTTGCATCCAACTATTTTCCGCAGATGTATGAGGCTGCGGTGCGTCTGATCAAAAACGGAAAGGCCTTCGTCTGCGACCTGACAGCCGACGAGATCCGCGAGTACCGCGGAACCCTTACGGAGCCCGGCAAGAACAGCCCGTACCGCGACAGAAGCATCGAGGAGAACCTTCGCCTCTTCGAGGGGATGAAGAACGGGGAGTTCCCGGACGGATCGAAGGTGCTTCGCGCCAAGATCGACATGGCTTCGCCCAACATCAATATGCGCGATCCGGTTATTTACCGTGTGGCCCGCATGACGCACCACAACACCGGCGACGCATGGTGCATCTATCCGATGTACGACTTCGCTCATCCCATCGAGGATGCGGTGGAGGGGATCACACATTCCATCTGTACCCTTGAGTTTGAGGATCACCGTCCGTTGTACGACTGGGTGATGATCGAGTGCGGCTTCAAGAAGAGTCCGGAGGACACGCCGAAGCAGATTGAGTTTGCCAAGATGTACCTGACCAATGTGGTCACGGGCAAGAGATATATCAAGAAACTTGTTGAGGACGGCACCGTGGACGGATGGGATGACCCTCGTCTCGTGACGATCGCAGCGCTTCGCCGCCGCGGTTTCACGCCGGAATCCCTCAAACTGTTCATGGAGCTGTGCGGCGTCTCGAAGAGCAATTCCTCCGTGGATTACGCGATGCTTGAGTACTGCATCCGCGAGGATCTGAAGCTGAAGAAGTCCCGCGTGATGGCGGTTGTGGATCCGGTTAAACTGGTGATCGACAATTACCCGGAGGGCGAGACCGAGGACGTTACGGTTTCGAACAATCCGGAAAATGAGACCCTGGGTTCCCGTACGGTTCCCTTCGGCCGTGAACTTTACATCGAGCGCGAGGACTTCATGGTGGAGCCTCCGAAGAAGTATTTCCGCCTCTTCCCGGGCAATGAGGTACGCCTGATGGGCGCCTACTTTGTCCGCTGCACGGGCTATGACACCGATGCCGAGGGCAATGTCACCTGCGTTCACTGCACCTACGACCCGGCGACCAAGGGCGGCGAGTGCGCCGACCGCAAGGTCAAGGGAACCATCCACTGGGTCAATGCGGCAACCGCGGTTTCCGTGACGATCCGCCTTTATGAGAACCTTGTGGATGAGGAGAAGGGCGTGTACGACGAGGAGACCGGCAAGGTCAACGTCAACCCGAATTCCCTGATCATCCGCGAAGGTTTCGTGGAGCCGTCCGTGGCGGGTTCGAAGGCCTTCGACACCTTCCAGTTCCTGCGGAACGGATACTTCTGCGTGGACTGCAAGGATTCTGCACCCGAGAAGCTTGTCTTCAACCGCGTGTGCTCCATGAAGAGCAGTTACAAGCCGGTATAGTCTGAGAACGGTTACGATATTATCCCGGAGGATCCGATGAAGGAACAACTCTACACCATTCCCGTCAACGACGCATTTGACGCGGACACCGAGTGTCCGGTATGTGCCATGTATGACAAGCTGCAGGCGGACGCCATCGATTTCGTCATGGGCGCAAGCTACATGGAGGACGATGTCCGGATGGAGACAAACCGCAAGGGCTTCTGTGCGAAGCATTTGCCGCTTATGTATAAGAACCAGAACCGCCTGGGACTGGGGCTGATGATGCTCACCTACATGGATCAGCAGCTGAAGGAGATGGAGAAGCTGGCCGGCAAGCGGAGAGGAGCGACCTCCTGGTTTTCCAAGAGTACCGGCGGGGATCCGACCGCGGAATATATGGCAAAGCAGCAATGCACCTGCTACGTGTGTGACCGCATGAAGCATTCCTACGAGCGGTATTTGGTCACCACGCTGTATCTGTACAACACCGATTCAGCGTTCCGCGACAAGTTCGCCCGCTCCAAGGGATTTTGCATGAAGCATTTCGGGGAACTTCATGAGATGGCTCCGTCACACCTTTCCAAGAGCAATCTGGAGGAGTTTGACGCCTGCATCACCCGGATCATGATCGAGAATTTTCAGAGAGTCCGCGACGATCTGGAGTGGTTTACGGACAAGTTCGACTATCGCAATGCGGATGCGCCGTGGAAGAATTCCAAGGATGCGCTGATCCGGGCGATCCAAAAGACCAACGCGATCTGTGTTGAGGAGAAAGCTAAGAAGTAACAAGGAGTGGTTATGAACGAGAGCAGTTACGGCGAATGCGTCGTTGCAAGAAAAGCTACCACGAAGGATTTTTGTATCAAAACGCTGTTGATCAGTCTGGCTTCGATCATTACGCTGGCAGCAATAATGATCCCGGTCCTGCTTTTTGTGGCCGCGATCGGCTGGTATTTGATCTTCACGTTCTGGACACGGTTCCAGGTCGTGTATGAGTACATTTTTGTCGATGGACAGATTGACTTCGATAAGATCATGGGCGGAAGCGCCAGAAAACATATCAAGAGGATCGATCTGGACACGGTTACCACGGTTGCGCCGGCGCGTTCCCATGCGCTGGACGGATATCAGCATCTTTCCACCAAGCCGTTGGATTACACGTCCCTTGATCCCGAACGGGAAAATCTGGTGTATGTGATCGTCAACAAGGGGGCCAAAGACGCGGAACTGATCCGGTTTGAGCCGGACGAGAACTTCATTGCTCTGATGAAGAAGAAAGCGCCCCGCAAGATCCAGGAGTACTAAAATATTTATATAAAGGAGGCTGACTATGGCTACAATAATCGGAGACGGCATTACTTTCGACGACGTGCTGCTGGTTCCTTCCTACTCGGAAGTGATCCCCAACCAGGTGGAGATCGGCACGGAGTTGACACATGCCATCAAACTCAACATTCCTTTGATGAGTGCAGGCATGGATACCGTTACGGAGCATCGCATGGCAATTGCGATGGCCAGACAGGGCGGCATCGGCGTTATCCACAAGAACATGTCAATCGAGGAGCAGGCCGATGAGGTGGATAAGGTAAAGAGATCGGAAAATGGTGTTATCAGCGATCCCTTCTATCTCTCCCCGAACCATACACTGCAAGATGCCAATGATCTGATGTCGAAATACCGCATCAGCGGCGTTCCGATTACGGAGGGAAGACGATTAGTCGGCATTATCACAAACCGTGACCTGAAGTTCGAGACGGATTTTACGAAGAAAATCAGTGAGTCCATGACCAGCGAAGGTCTGATCACCGCCAACGAGGGCGTTACCCTTGAGGAGGCGAAGATGATCCTTGCGAAGGCCCGCAAGGAGAAACTTCCCATCGTTGATAAGGACGGAAACCTCAAAGGTCTGATCACGATCAAGGATATTGAGAAGGCCATCAAGTACCCGCTTGCAGCGAAGGACTCCATGGGACGTCTTCTGTGTGCGGCAGGCGTCGGTGTGACGGCCAACATTCTGGAGCGTGTTGACGCTTTGGTTAAGGCGAAGGTTGACGCCATCGTCATCGACACGGCACACGGTCATTCGGCAAACGTGCTCAAGGTTGTCAAGATGGTCCGCGACGAGTATCCGAACCTTCAGATCATTGCCGGAAACGTAGCTACCGCAGAGGCAACCGAAGACCTGATCAAGGCCGGCGTTGACTGCGTAAAGGTGGGTATCGGACCCGGCTCCATCTGTACGACACGTATCGTTGCAGGTATCGGCGTTCCGCAGATTTCCGCGATCATGAGCGCTTACGAGGCAGCGAAGAAGTATGATATCCCGATCATCGCAGACGGCGGTATCAAGTACTCGGGCGATATCACCAAGGCTTTGGCGGCAGGTGCCAGCGTATGTATGATGGGTTCCATCTTCGCGGGATGCGAGGAGAGCCCCGGAGAGAACGAACTGTACCAGGGAAGAAAATACAAGGTTTACCGCGGCATGGGTTCCATCGCAGCGATGGAAAACGGCAGCAAGGACCGCTATTTCCAGGCGGATGCAAAGAAACTGGTTCCCGAGGGTGTCGAGGGCCGTGTCGCATACAAGGGACTTGTGGAGGATACGGTGTTCCAGCTTCTCGGTGGTCTGCGTGCAGGTATGGGGTACTGCGGAGCGAAGGATCTGCCGACGCTTCGTGAGACTGCACGGTTTGTGAAGATCTCGGCGGCTTCCCTGAAGGAGAGCCATCCGCATGACATTCACATCACGAAGGAAGCTCCGAACTACAGCGTGGAAGATAATTGATGAAACGATCTGCGTTTCATCAATACCTCCGGCAGGAGCATAGCGATATAGAGGAGAGGGGGGACGGCGATGGCGAAGATTTCCAAAGCGGAATTGCGCCGCAGAAAGCGTCGTAAGAAAAAGATCCGCAAGTATTCAATCCTTGCGGGACTTGCAGTCATTCTGATTCTGATCCTGATGCTGATCATCAAGTTGATTTCCTGGATTTTCAGCGGTTCGGACGACGGGATCGTGAAGAAGGTCGACGACATCAAGGTAACGCAGAAACTGTTGACGGTCAATGATTTCACGAGACCGGGTACGGAACTGAAGAAAGTGGAGAAGATCGTGATCCACTACACCGGCGTTGAGATCGGTTCCACTGCCATGGCGCAGCGCGACCGGTACGAGGCGAAGAAGGATTCGCACAACGACACGGACAGCCGCGAGAGCATGCATTTCATCGTCGGCGCCGAGGGTGAGATCGTACAGTGTATTCCGATCAACGAAGCGGCCTACGCTTCCAAGGGAGACAACGGAAGAGCACTTTCCATAGAGTTCTGTAACACGGCGGTGGATGGCTCCATGAGTGCCGACACATACGAAAGTCTTGTAAAGCTTGTCGCTTACCTGTGCGACGAGTTTGACCTGACGGAGAAAAATGTGGAGCGCCACTATGATATTACCGGTGCTGCATGCCCGCTGTATTTTACGAAGAATCCGGAATCCTGGACACAGTTCCGGGAGGATGTCGCAAAAGCGATCAAGGGCAAATCCTTCGATACTTCCAACCCGGTTGTGAAGAAGGACTGAGAAAACCGAAGAAAGAGTAAGAAAGAGCCTGTGGATCCGAAATCCACAGGCTCTGTTTTTGCGTCTGTTGTTCGATTTGAGTGCGGCAGGAATTACTCCGTGCGCAACGCCGTAACGGGATCTTTGCGGGCCGCGATGCGGGACGGGATGATGCCGGCGATCAGCGTGAGGACCATGCTGATCAGGATCAGGATGACAGCGCCCGCCACAGGCAGCTTGGAAAGGCCCCGGACTTCTGCGATGCGGTAAATAATCATGTTGATCGGAATGTTCAAAAGGAGCGTGGCAAGAATACCGAAGGCTCCGGCGACAAAGCCGATGATCAGCGTCTCTGCGTTGAATACGCGGCCCACATCGCGCTTGGAAGCGCCGATGGCACGAAGGATACCGATCTCTTTGGTGCGCTCCAGAACGGAGATGTAGGTGATGATACCGATCATGATGGAGGACACGATCAGGGAGATCGCCACAAACGCGATCAAAATGTAGGTAACCGCGTTGATCATCCTCGTGATGGAGGACATCAGAAGAGCGACATAATCGGTGTACTCGATCTTGTGCTCATCGTCCTGATTGGCGTTATATTCCGCAATGATATTCACGATGCGGTCCTTGGACTTGAAATCCTTCGGATAAATGCTGATGGAGTGAGGATCCTCCAGGTCCGCGCTGGACAGCTTAGCAATATTGATATCGTAGGTGCTCACGGACTGACCGGAATTGATGTACTGCTTGAAGGAGGACATCAGCACCTCGTCGGGAAGAAGCTCGAGCATTTCCATCGGGGTGACGGACTCGCCGGCTTCAATCTTGGCCATGATCTCATCGTAGCGGCCGGTGTCGTCGCCCTTGAAAAAGGAGACCAGCATGCCGGTGATACGGGTGAGCTCGTCCTCGGTCATCTGGCCGAGCTGCGTGGCGAGCATCGAGCGGAGTTCGTCAGCGGACGGGGTCTTCGGAACCTCAAAGGGAAGTCCGGTGAAGACGTCCAGGTTGGGGTTGTCGATCTGCTGCTTGACAATATCGCGCTTGGCGGTCTCGTTGATGATGAATTCCCTCAGCTCATGGGTGTAGCCCATAGCGCCGTTGACGGAGGTGGACATCGCCTCCTCGCCGGGGCGGATGATACCGACTATGGTAAGGAGAGTGGAACGGCTGTTGTCCGCCAGCAGGCTTTCCATGTAGGCAACGTCTGTGGAGCGGTCCACCCAGGTGCCTGACGCTTCATCGTAGGTGTAGAAATCCGCGGGAATGACAAGGCGGAATGTGAGAGCCAGCAATTCTTCATAGGAGAAGGAAATCTTCTCGCTGTGGTGCTGCTCGCCCTGCATGATCTTCCGGAAGGTCGAGGAAATCTCGTCGGGATCCTTCAATGCGAGGGAGTACAGCGTATAGTCGCTGATCTCGTTGTTCTTGTCTACGACCAGAACAACTTCGTTGTAAGCGTTTGGCCAGCGGCCTGCCACAAGATCATACTGTTCGTTGAGAAGCTCCTGGTTGTCGATCATCTCCGACCACACCGACATGCCCCTGGTCGAGCCGCCGAGGTTCAGCATGCTGCTCATCTCGGTGATGGAGGAGTCGGAAATACCCATGGCGGACCAGAAACTGTTGATGATCGTGCTCGGGTTCAGCTGATAGATACCCTCGGAGGTGTCCGCTTTGTAGATCTGCGGGACAATATTGTAGGAGTAGCGGATGTCGGTTACGAGATCCTTGAGCTCGGTGTTCGAATCCAGGAACCTCTTAAAGGATTTCAGGTCGTTGGTCTTGATCTCGGACATCATGGTGTTGAGAATCTCACCCATCATGTCACTGGAATAGATCCGGCCGTCGTCATGGCGCTCGATCTCGGAGTTGGACAGGCCGAGGATCGCGGAGACCATGGCGGAGGAATCGGCGGTCTGTTTCTGGATGGACAGCGGGTAGGACGACAGCGTGTCCTCCTGAACCCTTGTGATGTATCCGTTGACGCCGTTACTCAACGACAGGATCAGCGCGATGCCGATGATGCCGATGCTTCCTGCGAAAGCCGTCAGGAAGGTGCGGGCCTTCTTGGTCATCAGGTTGGTGAGGGAGAGGGAGAGTGCCGTCAGAAACGACATCGAGGTGTGGTCCGGCTTGCGGGTGGCCTCGGCATCCTTCTCCTCATCGGTAAGCGGCTGGCTGTCGTCGGTGATCTTGCCGTCCAAAAGGCGGATGATACGGGTTGCATAGGTGTCTGCAAGGTCCGGATTGTGCGTTACCATGATAACCAGCTTGTCCTTCGCGATCTTCGCGAGAAGGTCCATGATCTGCACGCTGGTCTCGGTGTCCAAAGCACCGGTAGGCTCGTCGGCGAGCACGATATCAGGGTTGTTGACAAGGGCGCGGGCAATCGCAACACGCTGCATCTGACCGCCGGAGAGCTGGTTCGGCTTTTTCGTAAGCTGGTCGCCTAAGCCCACATCCTCCAGAGCCTTGCGGGCCCGTTCCCTGCGTTCCGCCTTGGATACGCCGGAGATGGTGAGCGCCAGCTCGACGTTCTTGAGTACCGTCTGATGGGAGATCAGATTGTAGCTCTGGAACACAAAGCCGATGCTGTGGTTGCGGTAGGAATCCCAGTCCTTGTCTTTGTATCGCTTTGTGGAGCGGCCGTTGATCACGAGATCGCCGGTGGTGTAGGCGTCCAGACCGCCGATGATATTGAGAAGCGTCGTCTTTCCGCAGCCCGAGGGCCCCAGAATCGCTACAAACTCGCTCTCGCGGAACGCAAGGTCGATTCCCTTGAGAGCGTGTACGACCCCATCCCCGATGGGGTAGTCTTTCTTGATGTCGTGAAGTGAAAGCATTGTTTTGTCCTCTTTTTCCTCAACATTCCGGCTGTGCCGGAGGTTAACTTGATTCCCACACAAGATTATGTGACGGATTGCATTATAGAAAAGAATGCGACTTCGGAAAATGGAGAATCCCATCATTTTCCGTATAATGACATACAGTTCCCGTTACAGCGCGATCACGATGCCTTTGCCGGTAACCGGGAGCTGCCGCAGTGTGACGCCTGCGGAGGCGAACATGCGCTTGGCTGCGATGTTGGCCGGAGTCTGGTCGTACT
The DNA here is from genome assembly GCA_017962105.1 of Lachnospiraceae bacterium. Taxonomy (GTDB): domain Bacteria; phylum Bacillota; class Clostridia; order Lachnospirales; family Lachnospiraceae; genus ISDg. Next base: position 1,172 of record JAGCVY010000046.1, on the reverse strand, counting down.
TGTCACTCTGGTAGATCACTTCCGTGATGCCGGCCTGAATGAGTGCCTTGGTGCACTCGTTGCAAGGGAAGAGCGTGGTGTAGACCCGCGCGCCCTTCATGTTGGTGCCGGTGTAATTGAGAATTGCGTTCAGCTCGGCGTGGCAGACATAGAAGTATTTGGTGTTCAGATCGTCGCCTTCCCGCTCCCACGGGTACTCGTCGTCCGAGCAGCCCCGGGGCATGCCGTTGTAGCCAACCGACAGGATCCGGTTCTCCTGACTCACGATGCAGGCGCCGACACAGGTGTTGGGGTCCTTGCTCCGCTTGGCGGAGAGAAGGGCAATCCCCATAAAATACTCATCCCAATTCAGATAGTTTGTGTTTTTCATTGTCGTTCTCCTTCTCCTTGTATTGGTAAACCCTTGTGACGGATCAGTTCCTGCGGGCGGCGCGCTTGCGCTCCAGGGAATCCAGGATCTTCTTGCGGATCCGAAGACTCTTGGGCGTGACCTCCAACAGCTCGTCGTTGTCGATGAACTCGAGGCACTGCTCGAGGCTCATGATGCGCGGCGGCGTGAGGCGGAGAGCTTCGTCGGCGGCGGAAGAGCGGGTGTTGGTCAGCTGCTTCCTCTTGCAGACGTTGACCTCGACATCCTCGGGCTTGCCGTTCTCGCCCACCACCATGCCGGCGTAAACCTTCTCGCCGGGTCCGATGAAGAGGGCGCCGCGCTCCTGGGCGTTGAAGAGACCGTAGGTGACGGCCTCGCCGCTCTCGAAGGCGATCAGGCTTCCCTGAGAACGATAGTTAAGGTCTCCCTTGTACGGCGCGTAGCCGGAAAATACGGTGTTGATGATCCCCTCGCCCTTGGTGTCCGTGAGGAACTCGTTGCGGTATCCGATCAGACCGCGGGCGGGGATGGAAAATGTCAGTCTCGTGGAACCGGCGCCGAAGGAGCTCATTCCCTGAAGTTCACCCTTGCGGGCGGAGAGCTTTTCGATGACGTTGCCCGCGAACTCTTCTGGAACGTCGACAACGCATTCCTCCATGGGCTCCAGCTTCTTACCGTTCTCGTCCTCGCGGTAGATGACCTGCGCCTTGCTCACGGCAAATTCGTAGCCTTCGCGGCGCATGTTCTCGATCAGGACGGAGAGATGCAGCTCGCCGCGGCCGGAAACCTTGAAGGCCTCGGT